>NZ_JAVRCD010000035.1:0-87665 GCF_034530895.1 Nostoc sp. DedQUE08 | reverse complement strand
GTTGCCCTACGCAAAAATAGCTCGATGCCAGGAACCATAATTTAATAAAAACCCCTAAGCTCAGATCAGAGCTTGGGGGTTTTTATTTCTCCCAGAAATGCCACATTAGATAGGTTAATTTAATGTGAGTTCGATGCATAAAAAACGGCAAAAAGCTTGCTAGATATAAAATATGAGAAATTGGGCAAGTGCATTGTGAGAGGTTAAGGTCAAATACCATTTGTCAACAAGCAATAGTACTTAAAATATTGCTAAAAATCGGCTCGGAAAGATAATTTTTGAGCAGACGATGCCTTACGGCGGGCTACGCCTACGCCTCATCTTGATACGCATGATTCATTCTTGCCCAATAAGTTTAGTACAAGAGTTAATTTAATTTCTTCGTTTTTCCTCAATTTTCAGCATAATTTCTAATTGAAAAAAGTAAGCTTATCTTAAACTCTCACGATGGGGCAGGTGTAATGTTGCTTTCTGGTTTGAAAGCTTATAAATACAAAATTATGAAGTCTCTCAATTAACAATTTCTACAACTATAAATTAGGTTAGCGATCGCACGAAGTAATTTAGCTGGCTCCACTGGTTTGGTGATATGCTGCCCAAATCCGGCGGCAATTGCCTGTTGATAATCAACCTCACCAGCATAAGCTGTAAGGGCGATCGCGGGAATTTTTCCTCCAAGTTCTGGTGACATAGCTCTAATCTGACGAATCAGCATATAGCCGTCTACTTCTGGCATTCCAATGTCGCTTAACAGCAAATTTGGCTGGAACTGAGGCATAATTCGTAGTGCTTCCATCGCAGATGCCGCCTGGATTACTACCGCGCCAGATTGCTCCAAAATGAAAGCAATTAACTCTCGTGTATCCCGCTCATCATCCACAAGCAGAACTTTCAACCCCTTGAAATCGGGCAAATTATCAGCTTGAGAGGCTATTTGATGGCTATTTAGATCGATCTGGATGAGCGGTAGCATGACTGTAAAGGTTGCTCCCTGTTCTTCACCCAAACTTTCTGCCTTAACTGTGCCACCGTGTAGCTCAATAATGTGACGAACAATAGCTAATCCTAAGCCCAGTCCGCCGAATTTTCTAGTAGTTGCGCCATCAGCTTGTCGAAAGTAGTCAAAAACGAATGGTAAAAAGTCAGGGCTAATTCCCTTACCTGTATCACTGACTCGCAATTGAACTTGAGAACCAACAGACTCTAAACTGATTTCTATTTCTCCACCTTGGGGTGTAAACTTAATAGCATTGGAAACTAGATTCCAGATAACTTGCTGCAAGCGATTAGAATCACCTGTAACTAAAAATTTAGAATTTGAAGTTTGGCATTTTAAAGTGTTAGGTTGCTGATTAAAATCGATAGAGTTTAAATTTCTTTGAGAATTTTCTAATCCAAAATCCTTCGATGGTTCCTGAGTCTTGTCCTTCGCGTAGCGTCCCGCAGGTAAGGACTGAGTGCTTGCGTCGAAGTCTAAAATTGTAAATTGCAAATCGATCGATTTGGCTTCAGCGGCTAGACGTACAGTTTCCATTGCTGCGGCGATCGCAGTTTCTAAATTCACATGAGCAATATTCAGACTCAGCTTACCTTGGAGAATGCGAGAGACATCCAGTAAATCTTCGATTAATTGGGTTTGCAGCTTGGCATTGCGCTCAATGGTTTCGAGAGCGCGAGTAGTGGTTTCTTCATCATACTTTTTCGTTTGTAGTAATTTCGACCATCCCAAAATCGGGTTTAGCGGCGTGCGAAGTTCGTGGGAAAGCACTGCCAAAAACTCATCTTTGATTCGATTAGCTTGGATTAATTCTTCTTTCCGTCGCTGTAACGAAGCCATTAACTGAGCGCGTTCCAGAGCAACCGCCACCTGATCGGAAGTTGCTTGTAATAAAGCTATTTCCCCAGAAGTTAAATTGGTACGGGTGCGACTGGCAAAGCAGAGGACACCAAGCAGCTTTCCTTGAGCAATTAACGGTTGACCTGCATAGGCTGTAATTCCTAAAGCATGGAGGATGTTGGCATGGGGATGGGTAGAGTGCGGCACATTATTGACGACGATTTGACGGCGTTCTTGCACCACTAGTCCGCATATCCCTTGATTAAATTCCAGGTATTCAATTGCTTGAAATACTTCATCAGTAATGCCGTTCCAAGCTACTAACCGAAGTTTCTGCTTATTTTCGTGTGTATCGATTAAATAGTGAAAGTAACAGTGCAAATCCATTTGCGCCGAGAGTTTGTTAAACAAGCTGTTCATTAGATCCAAAGGGCGCTCGGTTGAAAGCAAATCACTGGTCGTTTCCGAAAGCAGTTTAAGTCTTTCACTGCGTTCTTGTAAGGCTTGTTCTGCAAGCTGACGTTCGCGAAGGGCGCGTTCGCGTTCGGTAATGTCAATTGCAACCCCTCCTACCAAACGTTGACCAGAGGCATCGGCAATGGGAAACTTATAAACAAAAAATTCGCCAAGGGTGCCATCTGTGCGTGGGGCAGACTCAATCGTTTGAACAACCTGATTCCTTTCGGCAACTATTCTAATGTTATCGAGGAGGGGTTGAGCAATTTGGACTGGGTATAGGTCAAAAATGTTTTTATCGATCGCCTTATTTGTTGCTACATTGAACGTGCTTAAATAAGTTGGACTGAGATAAAGTACGCGTCCGTATGCATTCGTAATCCATGCGGCGGCAGGAATATTATCCATAAAAGCTTGAAATTGCTCTTGGCTCTGACTCAGTGCTTTTTTAGCTTGTTTGAGATCGCTAATATCCAGAATGAATGCGATTGATTTATGCCGAGATTCTCCTAAAAGGGAGTAGCCAACTACAACTGGGACGCTGGAACCATCTTTGCGAATAAATTCCTTCTCATAAGGAGTACAGGTTCCCTTCGCTATTGCTTCGGCAATAGCCAATTCGTCTAAATATTGATACTCAGGTGGCGTGATATCAGTCCAGCTTAATCTACCTGCTTGGATATCCTCTTGGGTATAGCCGACAATTCGCAAAAACTCGTCATTGGCTTCAGTGATGCTACCATTCACATCACCGAAGAGAATGCCAACTATATTTGCTTTCACAAAACTCCTGAGCCGTTCCTCACTTGCTTGGATTGCTGCTTCTACCTGTTTGCGTTTGCTGATATCTGTAGTGCTACCAACTAAACGTACTGGCTTTCCATTAGCATCCCGTTGCACTACTATTCCTCGATCTAATACATAGATATACTGATTGTTTTTGTTACGAATTCGGTATTCGGCAGCATAGCGATCGCTATTTCCCAAAGCAAGTATCGCCTCTTGTACGCTTGGCAAATCTTCTGGATGAACAAGCTCACACCACCAATTACCAGTTGCTTCAGCTTCTGCGAGGGAATAGCCCAAAATTCGAGTTAACCCATCAGTTCTTTCAACGCTATCTTGTTCTATATTCCAGTCATAAATCAGACAGTTGACCGCAGATGCGGCTAACTCAAACCGCTCGTTCGCTAATCTCAGACGCTCCTCTTTCTGTCGCAAAGTTCGTTCTACTTGTTTGCGTTCAGTGATGTCTCGGAAGAAAATGTCAAGACCATCTTCACTGGGATAGGCGTGAATCTCTAGCCACAAGTCATATTTGGATGGTAAGTAGTAGTGATACTCGAAATGGACGGGAATTTGCTTTGCCATCGCCCGTCGGTAATTTAGCTCTAAATTTGTGCCTAACGATATCGGCCACTCCTCCCAGTGCGACTTACCAATAACCTCTGTCCGGGGTCTACCGTTAATTCGCTCTGCTTGGGCATTTTGGTAGATGATTCGCCAATCTCGGTCTAGAGTAATAAATGCATCACTCATGTTTTCTAGAGTGCGTGTGTTCCGCTGATTGGCTTGTTGTAAAGCCGCTTCTACTTGTTTGCGTTCGCGTAGCGCAGCTTGCTGTTCGCTCAAATCAACAACAAAGGCAATGACCGTTTCTTGAGTGTCTCCCAGCATTACAGAACCGAGCAGAACCGGAATGCGATCGCCATCTTTACGAATGTATTCTTTCTCAAAAGGCTTACATATTCCAGTAGTTCTCACTTCTTCCATCGAACGTTCGCTCAAAAGAAGATACTCCGGTGGGGTAATCTCGCGCCAGTTTATTTGGTTAGCAGAGAAATCTTCTCGCGTATAGCCGATCATCTTCAGAAAAGCATCATTGGCTTCGACGATGAAACCGTTGTTTATATTAGTTACGATTACCCCAATGATGTTGGATTCTGCCAATCGGCTAAACCGCATTTCGCTATTTTGCAACAATTTGAGGCTTGTCTCTGCTTTGCGTCTAGCAGTTCGCAACTCTGAAGAGAGCGCAGTAATTAAGAAGGATACTAGTGAGAATGTGGTTAATCGTACCAGGACTTTCAGGCTGAGAAAATCGAAGGAGTAGACTGGCTCGATCAAAAAATAGAGCGCAGTTGTCACAGATAAAGCGATCGCTAGCACTCCTAGTCTCATACCACCATACCAGGCGCTAACTGCCACAACAGCATAAAATAATGTAAATACGCTCGGATCGAAAACTGGCAGTAACACTTTTGTCAACAGCATTGCCGTCATGACTGCCAGAATCATCACACTAAAAGCTATGAACCGAGAACGCATCATCAAAATTTTTTCAGGTACTTTCACCATCATCTTAAGAGTCCTCCCGTTGCTCCAATTTTGGGAGATACTCATTCGCTAATCTTTTGTCTGCTTTGCCCATCTTCTCTAACATTTCTTCAATCAGCTTTAGTGCCATCTGTGAAGGCACTGTAGCTCCGTTCTCCCAACGATTGATTGTTCGTAGGGAAACTCCTAACTTAGCTGCAAACTTTTCTTGAGAGAGATCGAGTTGCTGCCGAAGTTGACGGATAAAATCTGAAATTTTGAGTGGCTTTTCTAGTTCCATAGTAGGAAGAGTAAGACAGATGTCTCGCCATTCGTCTCCAACTTGAGGAAGAATTTAAATAATCATTAGTCGTTATCAATTTCATCTTTTGGCGAAACATCAAAATTCAGTTATCGTCTTCACGGCTTAGTGTTTAGTGTAGAAGGTATATATAAAATAAACATTAAGTTTTGCTTGATATGGGATAGCAAGATAGTATTATCTAAGGCAATTTGACTCAATAATTATTAGCGATCGCACACAGCCAAACAATTGCTAGTGCGCCACACTTTCATGATTCATATTTAAATTAATTTGTTATATATAAAGTTAATTTTGTACTTGATAAAAGCTTTTTTATCTCGCTAGTTTAGTAACTACAGCAGCTGACAACTTCTCTACGAACGCGAACAGCATGTCGCAGACAGAGGCTACACCAAGGTGAGTACAGATAATTGTATGGTAAAACATGTTGTTATCTCTACTTTTGTACTGCATTCAACCGAACTAAGTTGTCAATCTAAAATAGATTCTAAAATATGTAGTTAGTTTTACTTCTATGGTCAGATGCCAGTCAAAAAATTATAAAGTTACGATCCACTATTGATAAAACTTTTGCCTAATCCTCATCTTTAACTGTTTTGATTAATCAACACTCCGAAAACTTATTAAACAGTCAACAGGAAAATTCACCAGATGAAGGCTATATATTTAACTGGTTTGATTGGTTTTGTCTTTGGTATCCTCCAGGGTGGTTAATTTTATTCAACCGCCATTGGCAGCACTATCACACAGATCCAGATGGTTGGAATTGGCTAGAATATGGATTATTTTTAATTCCTGGCGGATTTTATCTAGCATTGCTGAGTCGCTGGTTGCGTCTGGGTTTTCGTTCGCCTCGAAAAGAAGTTGGTGAATTCGATCCTAAATATCAACAAGCTTTTCGTCAAGAACTTTTGGTTCCTATAGTTAAATACTATTTTCAGGGAGAGTTGCAACAAGTTGAAAACTTGCCGCCAACAGGGCCATTGATTGTGGCGATGAATCATGCCGGGATGTGTTTTCCTTGGGACTTTTTAACCTTGGGTTATTTATTAAGTGAAGCCAAAGGATGGGTAGTACAACCCATAGCAAATCCAGTATTATTTGAGCATCCTTGGATGATTTGGTGGCTACCAACTCAATGGTCGCAGGTTTTAGGTGGTGTGCGAGCCGAATTAGATGATTTTGAGGGGGCGCTTGCTCAAGGTAAAATTCTTTTATATGCACCCGAAGGTGTTCGCGGGCCTTTGAAAGGTTGGAGAAGACGCTATCAACTAGAAAAGTTTGATGTGAGCTTTATTCAGTTGAGCGATCGCTATCATATTCCCATTCTGCCAGTAGTTTGCATCGGCAGTGAATCTCTGCATCCTTGGGCCGTTAATTTCACCAAGTTACAACGACTAGTCAAACTACCATTCTTACCTTTGTCGCCTTTAATGTTTGCCTTACTTCTGTTTCCCTCAATGGGAGTTTGGGCAATGAGAACTCGTTTGCGTTACTTTATTAGCCCTTTGCAACCAGTAGAATTGGACAACCACTCAAAGAAATGGCGTGCAGCAGCTTATCAACAAGCGCAACAATTAAGAGACAAACTGCAACTTCAAATTAATCATTTTTTGGGCATATCTTAAGCATATTGTTATAGTAGGACAATAAACGAAACGAAACTAAGAAACTTAGCAATTAATTTCTTAGCAAGGATTGCCACAATCCCTGTATAGCAAAGAATTTGAAAGCCAGTATTGTGCAACTTGGTTTCTGTCCCAAACGTCTTGACTTTTTTGTTACGAATGCTTATCTGTTAGTAACGACAACTTATGTATTCTTACCAATACAACCTGTTTTGTTACCAACACTTATTCGTTAGTAACGACAGCTTGTCCGTTTGTTACTAAGATAACCTGTTTCGTTGCCAATGCTTATCCGTTAGTAACTGACTCCATTGAAGAAGCACCAAAACGATAGCCTTTGCCGTAGACTGTGTGAATCAGCGCAGTTTCTTTACCTACCTCAATCTTACGGCGCAGCAAACGAATTAATGCCGCGATCACATTACTACTAGGTTCTTCTTCTTGCCACAAATTTTGCATAATCTGGCCATGAGTTAAAAGTTGTCCAGTGTGTTCCATAAAGTATTGCAACAACTGGCTTTCCTTTTGCGATAGCTCAATTATTCGTCCTTGGCGATAGGCTACTTGATTTTCACAATCGAGTTCTAAATCAGCGACAGTAAGTCTTCCGGTGGTAGTCTCATAAGTTTGAGTACCGGAACGACGCAACAAAGCACGGACTCTTGCTAATAACTCTCGCAGTTCAAAAGGTTTAACCAAATAATCATCCGCACCAGCATCTAAACCTTGTACGCGGTCATCAAGAGTATCTTTAGCCGTCAGGAACAATACGGGAGTGGTTTTGCTTTGGCGGCGCAATTCCTGACAAATCTCTAACCCCGTTTTTCCTGGCAGCATCCAATCTAAAATAAGTAGGTCATAACTGCCTGCCCGTGCAAGTTCGCTGCCAGATGTCCCATCATAAACTGCATCTACGGCATAACCTTCACGAGTTAACAAGCGGCTCAAAGGTTGAGTTAGTTCAACTTCATCATCAACTAATAAAATTCTCATGCTGCTTGTGGTAAGCATATAGAGATATTCTCAATATTATTCAACTACCAAGACGCTAAGGATACCAATAACAAAAATGCTGACTGTTGCATTGCCAAAAGGGGAACTACTTAAAAATAGCATCCGCTTGCTACAAGCTGTCGGATTAGATTTTAGTGCTTTTTTAGATTCAGGAACTCGCCAACTTCAAATTCCTGATACTAAGGGAGTGGCAAAAGCTTTACTGGTGCGGGCGCAAGATGTGCCCGTTTATGTGGAATATGGTCAAGCACAACTAGGGGTTGTTGGTTATGATGTGCTGCGGGAGAAGCAGCCGCAAGTTGCTCACTTGGTAGATTTGCAGTTTGGTCATTGTCGGATGTCAGTGGCGGTAAAAGAATCAAGTGCTTACCGATCGCCTTTAGATTTACCACCGCATGGTAGAGTTGCTTCAAAATATGTCAATTGCGCTCGTGAATATTTCCATAGTCTGGATTTACCTGTGGAAATAGTGCCATTGTATGGTTCAGTAGAGCTAGGCCCGATTACTGGAATGTCAGAAGCGATCGTAGATTTGGTTTCTACAGGGCGGACTTTACGCGAAAATGGTTTGATTGAAATTGCTAGTCTGTATGAAAGCACGGCGCGATTGATTGCTCATCCTCTGAGTTACCGTCTGAATACAGGTAATCTGAGTGATGTGATTGACAAGCTGCGCGAGGCCGTTTTGGTAGAGGTTTAATAAGCTAAAAATCTTTTAATTTGCATCTTCCAAAAAAATAAATCTCTTGTGAGGTGGGCATCTTGCCCGCCCTAGTTGTGCAAATTAAAGCAAGGGCAGCTTATCATTTGTAATTGGTAATAACGCTTCTTTAGATGCTCGTTCTTAACATTTTTGGGTAAAGACGCGATTCATTGCGTCTCTACAAATGGTCTATTTGTCGTATTCTTTTTTAAAATTGGTATAACTTCTGGCTAGAGACTAGGTTTTAAAAGCCCTTATCTTTTGTTGCATAAAACGCGTAGAAACTCATCACATACAAAGATTAAATTTTTTATTTAACCCCTCAGCTAATGTAATCAAAGTTATATTGATATTATTTTTGCAGACAAAGTAATATTTTTTTGAGCGTTAAAATTGGATGCGATCGCCAAGAATTTAACCAGTATTCTTTTGAAAGAATGTTGATAATTAAAAGTAATTTAAAATTATTAAGACGTAATCTGATGATATTCAGTCAAAAAAAGTAGGTGAAAAGATGTTTCAAGCTACTCGCCGCCGTCTTGCAATTTGGTACACTGCGGTCACTGCTGTATTACTGCTACTGTTTGCCAGTGGCGTTTATTTATACTTTCGTACTACACTGATTGAGCGGATTGATGACACCCTTAACCATGTAGTGGAAATAGTAGAGCGTTGTCTCACAAGCAGTGGTTGTGCATCTACACTAATATTTGAGCCAATTAATACTGATGCAGATAAATTTCGCATTAATGTAGAAGCCAGTTTTGGTAATAATACCGATGCTGTAGAAGATGACCACATTGACCTAGAATGGTTTAGTCCAACTGGTAAATTACTTTGGTCAACGCTATCTGAACCCCTAAATATTCCCATTCGTGTCAATCGCACTGGTGAAACTGTACGCGTAGTCAAAGCAGAGAGTGAAAATTCAAAATTCAAAATTCCTAACTCCCCACTCTTATTACGACAAGTAACCCAACGCGTAGAAGTGAAACGACAAGTATTAGGATATCTGCGCGTTAGTCATCCTTGGTTTGAAGTTACTAAACCTAGTCGCCAGTTAATTTTTGATTTGGCATTAGGTATTGGGTTAATGTTGCTTTCTGTAGGTGCAAGTGGTTGGTTTCTTTCGGGTAAAGCGATGGAACCGGTGGGTGAATCTTATCAACGTCTTAAACAATTCACTGCTGATGCTTCCCACGAACTGAGAAGCCCGATCACTTTGATTCAAACTAATGTGCAAGTTGCGCTTGCTGACTTGGATTTAGCAGAGACAGAAACGACTACTTCTTTACAATATCGACAACAGTTAAAAGTGGTGGAACGGTTAACGCAGCGTTTGGGTAAGTTAGTCAATGACTTACTCTTCCTAGCACGACAGGATAGTGGTATTAGCAAAGATACTTTTTCACCTTGTCCGTTGGACGCTTTGCTAATAGAGGTGGTTGAAGAACAACAATTGTTAATCCCTGAGAAAGAAATCGCCCTTTCTCTAGACTTAGTTGACCCTCCTATCTCTGAAACTAGCCCCGAATTACTGGAAAATTGGTTTACTCTTGTAGGTAATTGGGATCAATTGGTGCGACTATTCACAAATTTAATTGCTAACGCTTTGCATTACACTCCAACAGGTGGACGAGTGAAAGTGGAATTGGCGCGGATAGAAGGAATAAATCGTGTTTCTGGACTACGTAACACCAGTGCCCAGTTGCAAGTTAAGGTGAGTGATACCGGAGTTGGAATTCCAGCCGAAGCGCTACCACGCTTATTTGACCGCTTTTATCGAGTAGATCCGGCACGTACTCATAGGACGGGGAATACAGCTACAGCCAGCGCTACAGGTTCAGGATTGGGATTAGCGATCGCTCAAGCTATTGTCGAACATCATCACGGTTATATTCAAGTTGAAAGTACCCAAGGCATTGGCACTACCTTTACTATCACTTTGCCAATAACTTTTGAGTATTAATTTGCTAATAAATTTTTATTTCTTGTGATAGATGTAAAATTTTAATTTATTCAAATTGACCTTAGTTATTAGCGCGAAAATTTATTTTTTAGCAGTATATTGAATTAGATTATTACACAAAGTGCTTAATGACAATGATTAAGACTTGAAATCTTGAGAATGAAATATTTTCATTTTTTTTAGATAATTTTCGTATCCTTAGCTAGATGCGATAAATCGAGTAGTTTGTTAAAAACTTAAATATACTCAACGACCGATAAAACCTAATTTAATTTCCGGTTGGAGAAATTCTTTGTAACAAAAATTGAACTTTTTTTTAGGAGTTAAGAACAAATATGAAGTCTCAAAATTTCCGCAAGTCTGGCAAGTTATTTGGCGCTCTTTGTGGGGGGTTGCTAATTAGTCTGCCAGCAATTCCTCAAGCATTAGCACAAGAATCTACTGTTAAGGTTAACCCAAGTCCTAGCATTTTTAGCGAACCACCCTACAACCGCTCTCAAGCTCCCGGATCGCCGGAATCAGGTGTCACACCACCTCGCCCAGTTCCTCCGGCTGAGGGGCAAGTGTCTCCCGTACCACCACGCCCAATTCCTCCGGCTGAAGGGCAAGTGTCTCCCGTACCACCACGCCCAATTCCTGGCGATCGAACTCAACAGCCTTCACCACCTGCGGTTTCCAATGACCAACAACCACTGGTAGAACCACGCCAAACCCCCAGTGCGACGATCGCACTCACTAATGGTATGGTTAATATCAGGTTGGTGAATAATACTGCGGCTAAGATAACTTTCCAAGTGATTGGTGATACGGCACCGCGATCGCTAGAAGGTAAGTCAGATGTAACCCTGCAAGCTTTAAAAGCACCAGTAACAGTAACATTTGAACGACAAGATGGCGGACAGTTAATAGTGACTCCACAAGGTTCTTCAGAGCCAGGAAGCTTGGAAGTTACATTTAAGGAAGCCACTAATGCAACACAGGGCAGAAGTGCTATGAGAATTGAACGAAACGGTTCAGTGTTCTTGAATTAGTAAGGCTAAGGCGTGGATTAACTTATACAAAACTGTAGGGGCAATTCATGAATTACCCCTACTTTGAATAATGCAAAAGATTTTCGGTGTCTTACTGCTACTTTCGCTGAAGCATTTTAGTTAATTGATCCCGCAATTGCACTTCTTGCCTGCTATCTTGCAATGTCTGCGCCAGTATAATTGCCCTTTCGTAAAAATTGCGGGCAGTTAGGTAGTTACCTTGTTGCTTATATAACTGGGCATAAGATTCAAAAGATTTTAATTCTTCGCGTAAATTTTGCAATTCTTTCGCGAGTCCTAAACGCTGCTCTAGTAAGTCAAAGGCGCGTTCGTAACGTCCTACAGCAGTGTGAGCCGTAACTAAACCGTCAATTGCCCGTAATTGATTAGGGCGATCGCGGTTGGTTTTAGCTGTCCGCATTGCTTCACCATAAGTAGCAATGGTATCTTGATAATTTCCAGATGCTAAATAAGCATCTCCTAAATTATTCAAGGTATTTGCTTCACCGATGGCATCGCCAGTCTGACGGCGGAAAATTAAAGCATTTTCATATAGTTTAATCGCCTTGTTATAATCTCCCAACCTGGCACTTACCAAGCCCAAATTACTCAAAGACAGTCCTTCACCTTCAATATTTTTGACACCGTGAGCAATTGTGAGTGCATCTTCAACTGTTTTACCAGCAGCAGCAAATTCGCCTTTTTGCAGCAGAAATGTACCAATATTATTCAGCACAAAAATCTGAGATTGAAAGTCTTTAGTATCACGAGCGATCGCTAATCCTCTTCTGAAAGCATCTTCTGCCTCTTTTGAACTACCAAGCTGCACATAAGCCTTGGCAAGCAAATTGTATGTCAGACCTTGTGCTTTCAGGTCGCCAATGGAATGATATAGTTCTAATGCTCGCAAACAAGACGCAATTGTTTTGTCGGCATGTCCTGAAGCGTATTCTTGTTGACCAATACGCAGCAAACCGTCTGCTTCATCTCTTGATTGTCGCCCAACGGAATCATTTAAAGGGCGATGGAGTTGTTCGGAAATATCAACCGCACCCGCTACAGGACTCAGCAAAAAAGCAAACAGTAAAAAGCTGTGTAAAAGTACCTGGGGAGAAGAAATCGCACCTACACAAATTAAGCCTACCTTTTGGCAGGGAAATACAAGCCGTTGTTTCATAAAAATTACCCGTAAAGTTGCGGGTTTAAGTAGAAGGTCTAAGAAAAAGTTTTAAGTTTTAAAATTGAAGACAAATAATATACGCATTTCTACTTAAGTTCTGATTGAGCTAAATCTTCTCCAAAGTATATAGCGCGGATATCTGTGGGCAATTTGTCCTCTAGCATACGATAGCCTTCTTGGAGAAAATTGGCTACTTCGTTAGGAGCGATCGCTTCTCCTTCAGCTTGTAGATAAGCAGCGATTCTAGTTTCACTCCAGTGGAAAGTTTGAGCCATTAATACAATTAATCGTAAAACAGGCGGTAGTTGGTCTAACGCCTGTTGTACATAGCACCATAGCGGCGGTGAAGTTGCTTGCAGAGAATAATGAATTGCTTCTGTGGGTGGTAGTTTAATCTCATTTATACAGAAAGCTGTCATATTAATTAACCAATTCTGCATGGTCAAAGCTTCCTCACCTGATTCAGAATCAGTTAACTTGAGTCCACCGAGTTCGTAATAAATATGTCGCCAAGTAAGGGCAAACAGATAATCTGCCTGCACAGGCGATCGCGCCGAATGCCGAATTAAGGTGTAGACTATGGGGCTATAACGGCAAAAAATCACCGTAAAGTACTTTCCAGCATCTGGATAGCGCTGAAACAGAGTCAGTAGTTCATGGTCACTGTGATGGAAGAGCGATTTCACCAGTGGGTGATTGGCTTCGGGAAAATGAGGAATTTGCACAAGTCTTGGAGTTGATAATTGTTAAAATAGTTTTGGGAATTGCACTCCCCTAGTTAATCGCATAATATCTTGGTGTTGCTCAGTTTGTAGATAAGACTCAGACTAGTTGAGTATTGATAAACTAAAAACAAGGACTTAATTTTAGTCTTAATCGACAATCATAAAATCAACTCTCTTAAAGAATCCTTATTTGTTCATGGTTATAGAAGTTAGTGTGGTATCGTTCCTGCTCAGTCCGCTTACTTTAGGCTCCTTTCTGCCTTCCCTGCCCTTAGATAGCCTGTTTTCCACCCAAGGCATTATGGTGATGCTGCTAGCAGCTTACGCTGGTGCCATGTGGATGTTTCTCACCAGTGCTCCAAAAGTACACACTGTAATGGTGTCAGATTTGGAGATTGCCCGACAGTTGTATGAAGGACTGCTAGATTTGCCAGCAGCTGAGGTGCCATTGCACTACTACTACAACTACGAACAAACTATAGGGGCAACTGGCATCGATCCGTTATATATGTCTACTGGGCCGAGCTTGTCTAGCAAAATGATGAATAATGCTAACGATGGGCTGTGGTATCAATTGAAGAAAAACACCCAGCTACACGTCATTACTGGTGCGAGTTTAGGTAGCAAAAATCAGCAACGCCACGTTTGTTTTGACCATGACTGCCTGGAAATGATTTTAATGCGAGTCGAAATGCGCGGTTTGAAATTGAAGATTCGTAACCACAAACCTCTGAACTTTTTAGTCAAGGACTACGAAGGGCGAGTTATTGAGGTGGCTGAGGTAGCGAATTAGTAGTTAATGATTAGATTATTTTAGGTTGGGTGGGGCGAGTGCTCCACCCAATATTTTTGGAATTTAGATTAACTCCCGGCTTGGCTCCTAATTAATGTCCCATTTCCACCCAGGCTAAAATAAGTAAATCCCCTAACTTAGATGATTTATGAACCAGCCAATATCTGAGAGAGTGCGCTGGACTACCGCCGATTTAGAGTTGTTTCCAGATAACGGGAATCGCTATGAAATTATTGACGGAGAATTATTTGTGACCAGAGCGCCTCACTGGAATCATCAAAAAACGTGTGTCAGAATTATTACTCCATTGCATATTTGGTCACAAGCTACTTCTTTGGGACAGGTCGTACCTGCTCCAGGAATAATTTTTGGCGATAATGATAATGTTATTCCCGATGTTGTCTGGGCTAGCAACGAGAGATTACCCCTACTTTTAGACGAGGCTGGGCATTTGACTGGTGCGCCAGAACTGGTTGTAGAAGTACTATCTGCTGGTAGTGAAAATGAAAAGCGGGACAGAGAACTAAAACTTAAGCTCTACTCATCACGAGGTGTCAGAGAATATTGGATTGTAGATTGGCGTAAACAACAGGTGGAAGTATATCGACGCGAACAAGCGAGTTTAAAGTTAGTTGCTACGTTATTCAATGGTGATGAATTGAGTTCACCCATATTACCTAATTTTACTTGTGCGATCGCACAACTATTTAATTAATATAAAATTACGAATTAGTTAACTGTGCTGTAAAAATTCAACTTTGGGCAATAACGGGTCAGTTACAATGCCCACACCGCTAAAACCCCAGCGTTTAAGCAAGTTCCCCAACTGTGTACGCGCAATAGATTCCACCGCAAAGCGATTTGCCACTTCTGCTGCGTGGGTGTTGAGATAGCTAAGGGCGTCAAAGTTTTCTTGAAACAGCAATAAATAACCCGATGTTTCAGCATCAGGACGAGCTATCAGATAATTCCCGTCAGTTTTTGAGCGCACCAAGTAATAGACATCGGACAACATGGAAATGAAGTTTGTTAGGGAGAAAAAAGTCCTTCAAATAAAAAACATAGAGGAATATCGCACAACTTTAATTTCCGAATATCCCTCATTGCTTTAATATCTACAATGTAATGTGAAATAAATATTTATCCAAATTTGCCGCTGACGTAATCTCTGGTATCTTCCTGCTGAGGATTGTTGAAAATCACTTCTGTTGCATCATACTCTACCATATAGCCATTACGGGTTCCTGTTTCTGAAGTCCGAACATTAAAAAAGGCTGTCTTATCAGAAACACGCGCTGCTTGCTGCATGTTATGGGTGACAATGACAATAGTATATTGCTCTTTAAGTTCGTGAATCAGTTCTTCAACACGCAAGGTGGAAATGGGGTCAAGAGCGGAGCAAGGTTCATCCATCAGGATAATTTCAGGTTGTACTGCGATCGCACGAGCAATACATAATCGTTGTTGTTGTCCACCAGATAAAGACGAGCCACTTTGCTGTAGTTTATCTTTGACTTCATCCCACAAAGCTGCTTTTCTAAGACTGCTTTCTACTAGTTCATCTAAATTACCTTTATAGCCGTTGATTTTAGCTCCAAAAGTAATATTGTCATAAATTGATTTGGGAAATGGGTTTGGTCTTTGAAACACCATCCCAATTCTCCGACGCACTTCTACAGGATCGATGTCGGATGCATACAAATTTTTATCGTAAAAAAGTATTTTACCTTCTGCCCGAAATGATTCAATTAGGTCATTGAGACGGTTATAGCATCGCAACAACGTACTTTTACCACAACCAGAAGGGCCGATAAAAGCAGTCACCTGATTTTTCGGTATATCTAGCCAAATATTCTGTAAGGCTAAAAACTTGCCATAGTAAACGTTGAGATTTTCAGTGCGTAAAA
This sequence comes from Nostoc sp. DedQUE08, assembly GCF_034530895.1. Lineage (NCBI taxonomy): Bacteria > Bacillati > Cyanobacteriota > Cyanophyceae > Nostocales > Nostocaceae > Nostoc > Nostoc sp. DedQUE08. The sequence continues at coordinate 71,781 of NZ_JAVRCD010000035.1, read as the reverse complement.
CGGTTTCAGTGTCATTCACTGTCCTAGTATTGGTAGGCATAAAATAAATTTAGTGTTAGTTTAAGCGATGGGATATGCACTGTGGATGGTTTTACTAAGCTTTTTTGCGAGTTGCCCAACGAGCGATGATACTTGTGATTAGAACCATCAATACCAAAATTAAAGATGCTGCCCAAGCTAGAGATTGCCAATTTTTAAACGGAGAAATGGCATATTTGTAAACCAAAACAGCCAGAGAAGCTGTTGGTTGGAATAAACCATCTGGCCAAAAGTTAGAAAATAGAGCAGTAAATAGCAAAGGTGCAGTTTCTCCAGATGCTCTGGCGATCGCTAGCGTTGCCCCAGTTACAATAGCTGGTAAAGCTGCTGGTAAGACTACTTGACTTACAGTTTGAAAGTTAGTCGCTCCCAACCCTACAGAAGCTTGTCGCAAATCTTGCGATACTAACTGTAACGCTTCATCAGTAGTTCGCAGAATAATTGGCAACATCAAAATTGCCAGTGCAAACCCTCCAGCCAGAGCTGAATACGATCCTAAATTCAACTTTACCATTGTCAAAACTACAATCCCATAGGCAAATACCCCAGCAATAATTGAAGGGACTCCACTAAGGACGTTAGCTGCAAAACGCACCCATCTAGCTACTCTTGCCGAACTAAATTCTGTGATGTAAATCGCCCCTAAAACTCCAAAGGGGATACTAATCAAAGCCGCAATTCCTACCATCAGCAGCGTACCTAAAATTGCATTACCAAAGCCTCCTCCTTTTTGGAGGGCTTTGGGTGGCAGTTCAACAAACACGGCTAAATTCAGACTGCTAAAGCCTTTAATAATCACGTAAGAAAGGACTGCTAGCAAAGGTAAAAGTGCCAATACTCCACAGGTAAATGCGACTACGGTCATCACTGTATTAAACAGTGTCCTTTGAGACATGGCGGAGCGAGTTAAACTGCGCTCTGGAAAATTAGAAGTCATAATTTAACCCAAAACTAAGCTATATTCGCTTGACTCTCAGAACGATCAACTCTGCCAGAATATTGACTACCAGTGTCAAAAAAAATAGAATTAAAGCCGCGTACATTAAAGCCGCAACTTGCAAACCACTTGCTTCTGAGAATTGATTTGCCAGTAGAGAAGAAATCGTATTGGCTGGTGCTAAAAGAGAAAGACTGATGTTGTTGGAATTGCCAATTAACATCGTTACAGCCATTGTTTCTCCCATTGCGCGGCCAAGTCCCAGCATCACAGCACTAACTATGCCCGAAAAGGCTGCTGGGATAAGAACTTGCAAAATCGTTTCCCAGCGGGTTGCTCCTAGTCCGATAGAGGCTTGGCGCAAGCTAGGGGGTACAGAAATCAAGGCATCGCGGGATAAAGCTGTGATGATGGGCAAAGTCATAATCGCTAAGATGACTCCCGCCGGTAACATTCCTGGCCCTGTAGGAGAAGTGCTAAAAAATGGCAGCCAGCTAAAGTAACCATTGAGCCATTTTCCCAAGCTGGTTAATATTGGCACCAAAACGAAAATACCCCACACGCCATAGACAACGCTGGGAATAGCTGCGAGCAGTTCTACCGCAAAAACCAGTACTAGCTTCACTTTTGCAGGTAAAAAATCCTCGCTCAGTACAATTGCAGTACCAACCCCAATTGGCACTGCTATCAGCAGACCAATAAAAGAACTCACGAGAGTTCCATAAATTTGGGGTAGCACCCCATAGCTATCATTAACCGGGTTCCAAGTGGTGTTGACTAGAAAGCCAGCACCAAACTTTTGGATAGCAGGCCAAGAGGCAATTGCAACCTGCGACCCAATCCATAATAAAGTACCAGCAACCCCAAAAGCGAAAATTTTAGTCAGCCAAATAAAACCCAAATCTAGGGATTTTTCGGCGTCAGAGCGATTTTTCATCGCTGATGACAGATTTTGAGAATTTGTAGTCATGAATACCGACTTTCAGAATAAAATCAGAGAAAAATATGGGAGGCAACCAGATTAGTAAAATTGCTGCCTCATCATCTATTTAAACTGACTTATACAATAGTAACTCCGTATCCAAAGTTACTACTGGATAGGCATGTTTTATTGCTTGCTTACTTGCTAGCGCTATTACCACTGGCAACAGAAATTTTGTACTCTGGACTGATTTGGTCAGCAGCAGCAGCTACCTTTGTAATCACATTTGAGGGTAAAGGAACATATCCTAATGCACTAGCTTGCTTCTGTCCATCAGTTAAAGCGTATTCGATCGCAGCTTCAATCGCCTTGGCTTTTGCTGCATTGGGATATTTCTTGTAAGCCAAAATCCAGGTGTAAGTGACGATAGGATAGGAATCAGCCCCGTCGGGATCGGAAATGAAGGAGCGGAGATTTGCCGGTAGAGCTACTGATTCGAGAGTTTTAGAAGCTGACTCTTCACTAGCTACAACAAACTTACCGCCTTTATTTTCCAAAGCAGCAAACTTGAGACTATTTTGTTTGGCATAGCCATACTCGACATAACCAATGGAACCTTGAGTTTGTTGGATTTGGGCAGTAACACCCTCGTTACCTTTAGCACCTACTCCCTTAGGCCAGTTGACGGTTTTGCCTTCACCAACTTTATTCTTCCACTCAGGGCTGATAGCGCTGAGGTGTTTTGTGAACACACCCGTAGTTCCGCTACCATCTGAACGATAAACAACTGTGATTGACTCTTTTGGAAGCTTTGCACCTGGGTTAGCCTTGGCAATTTGGGCATCATCCCAAGACGTGATTTTGCCTAGTAGAATATCGGCGTAAACGGCTCGTGGGAGCTTGAGTTCTGGAACATCAGGCAAGTTGTAAGCTAACACGATGCTACCAGCAGTCACAGGTAGTAAAATAACACCTCTATCTGCTGGTACTTTTTGGATTTCTTCATCCTTCATTGCGACATCGCTGGCACCAAAGTCTACAGTGCCTTTGATAAATTGTTCAACTCCAGAACCGCTACCAACTGATGCATAGTCAACTTGCAGATTGGGATATTTTTTGTTTAAATCTGTGAACCAGGTATCGTACAGTGGTGCCGGAAAAGACGCACCAGCCCCGCTTAACTTTACGGTTCCGCCAAGGTCTAATTTAGCTGGGCTAGAAGCAGTAGTATCTGTAGCAGTGCCAGAAGGCGTATCTTTGGTGGCTGTACCATCTGGTGTTTGCTGTCCGCCACAAGCTGCTAGGCTGATTGTCAGTGCTAACACTGAAATTGAACCTGTGAGGCGATGAGTTTTTATTGCACTAAGACGTGAGAGCATCGCTATCAATTTTTTAGTAACTTTTCAGGTGAGCGTTTCTAAGATACTCCTAAAGGACAGCAATAAAGATTAACAATAGGTTAATAGAACAAAAAATGCTTGTTTTTTTTTGATGAAGAACAAACCCTTATTTTTAGTTTTGCTTGATAATTTTTATACTCTTACTTAACTTCCAAGTTATATCTAGCACTGGATTAAGTAGCTCATACGCATTTACAAAACTTTATTATTAGAGTAAATTCTTTGGCTCAGTTGTGAAAAAATTTTAGTATGGAATAGCGCTTTTGCTTTGTATCCAATACACTTCTACCTCTCCTAAAAGGATAAAGGCTATGAATCTTATTTCACTTCCTTGGGAAGTGGCTGTTCTTGTTAGGTCTGTATTAGACTCAACTGATAAGCACTATAAATATTAAGCACTTTGTAGCTCAATTTAGGCAATTATCTGAAAAAATAGTATAAATACCAAGCTCAATAATGTAGATTTTACTGTATTTTCGGTCAAATACCAGAATTCAGAACAGGCCTCAGTTAATAAAATTAGACAATAGACATTTAAGCTGAAATTCGTAGAACTGAAAAATTACATACCAAAAAGGCAAAAGAAAATATGCTAGTTCTTAAGATGTCAGCACAAATTTCATTTCAATATTAATGAATATACTAGTTGCTGTTGATTTTCCCATTTTCCCTTTTGCTTTTCCTTGGTTGCCTGATAAATGTTTGCTGCTTCCAATCAATTACTATGGTCTATGATTGGCTTACTCCTGACAATGGGTGGTACCTTCTTAGAAGTTTATGGCATCACCTTTCCTTGGACTTGGAGTCAGCACGGAATTCAGACTTTTTCTTTAGGTGTCACTTTTCAAATTGGCGCAGTATTGTTGGTGGGTTGTTTAGGAGGCAAAAATGCGGGTGCGCTCTCGCAAATTGCCTATTTAGTCATGGGGTTAACCTTATTACCAGTATTTGCCGATGGTGGCGGTATTGGTTATGTCAAGCTGTCTCAGTTTGGCTATCTACTAGGTTTTATTCCTGGAGCTTGGATTTGTGGCTTAGTTGCTTTTAAAGCCAGACCTCGACTAGAAACTCTTGCCTTTAGTTGTGTCTGTGGCTTATTAACTCTCCACCTATGCGGTATTACTTATTTAATTATTAGCTATTTTTTTCAGTGGAAAGGCACAGAAAATCTAACCTTGATACAAGCAATCCTTAGATATTCCTGGTTTGCACTACCAGGTCAACTAACCGTGGTCTGTGCAGTTAGTGTAATAGCATATATATTGCGTCACTTAATGTTTTATTAGTTCATTGCCTTTCGTCCTTTGTCATTTGTCAAAAGCTCATGACCAATGACCAATGACTAATGACCAACGACCAACGACCAATGACTAATTCGCCATGCATTTAAAAAATCGTCTTTTCTGGATCGCTGCTTTCATTGCTTTTTTCTTAGACCAAATAACAAAGTACTGGGTAGTACAAAGCTTTAGCTTGGGACAGACACTACCACTCTTACCAGGTATCTTTCACTTTACGTATGTCACTAATACTGGTGCGGCTTTTAGTCTGTTGAGTGGGAAAGTAGAGTGGTTGCGCTGGCTATCTTTAGGAGTGAGTTTAGTGTTGATAGCATTGGCGTTAATTGGTCCAACATTAAATTTGTGGGATCAGTTAGGCTATGGCTTGATTTTAGGTGGAGCTATGGGCAACGGTATCGATCGTTTTGTTTTAGGCTACGTCGTTGATTTTCTTGATTTTCGCCTGATTAACTTTGCTGTATTTAATGTGGCAGATTCATTTATTAGTATCGGTATTGTTTTCCTGTTAATTGCTTCCTTCCAAAAAACACCGACTTCAACTGGCAGATCCCATTAAACTATTAAGCCTGGGATGATTAATCCCAGGCTATTGACTTAGTGAAACCCTTGCTCAGTCTTATATGCGAAGACTTTACTTATAAGGTTTTTATCAATTTTTATTTGTCACTTAACACCAGTTATCCAAACTGATGCAAGAGATCGCGAAAGATGCACCGACGATCGCTGATGGCAAACCATTATTTAGATTATGCCCTAGCTTTAAATTTAGTTACCTGTGGTAGGAGTTTTTGGTGAACTAGAGCCAGGAGTACTGGGAGAGCTACCGGGTTCGAGGCTGCTGCCAGGAGTGCCAGGAGTGCCAGGTTGTTCTGGTGTAGTTGAGCTACCTGGTTCGGTAGTGCTGCCAGGAGTAGTAGGTGCGCTTTCAGGAGTGGTTGGGCTTCCTGATGGTGGAGTTAAGTTGCTAGGTGCGCCTTCAGGAGTGGTTGAGCTTCCTGGTGGAGTTAAGTTGCTAGGTGCGCCTTCAGGAGTGGTTGAGCTTCCTGGTGGAGTTAAGTTGCTAGGTGCGCCTTCAGGAGTGGTTGGAGTAACGCTTCCTGGTGGTGGAGTTAAGTTGCTAGGTGCGCCAGGTGCCGATGGGGTTGTGCTTCCTGGTGCTGGAGTGGTTTCGGGAGTACCAGATCCAGAAGGAGTGCTTCCTGGTGCAGTTGTGCTGTCAGGAGTGGTGGTGCTATCAGGCGTTGTTGTTTCTGCTGGTGTTGTTTCTGCTGGTACTGTGGTACTACCAGGAGCGCTAGGGGTGAGTGCTGTGCCGCCGGGACAACGTGAATTAAGTGGAAAATTCTCGCACAGAATTTTCTTACCTTCTGGTGACAGCTTGATTTCCGCTGGTGCACTAGTGGAGTCGGTACTAGATTGGGCTATGGGGGATTTACTGGATTCGGCTACAGCAATATTAGTGGTAAGTGCCAAAGATAAAGCTGTACCAATCAAGCTCAGAGATTTTCCCATCATTCTGAAATTAACCTCAACAGAACACTCGCCCCATTAAAGCAGATAACCAAGATTTAGAAAATCCTCCTAAATGAAGATATTTAGGTTTGTTTCAGAATATGTGGATATGTAAAATTGGTAAAAATTAAATCAGTTATTTATTGACAACTAGTGTTTAAAAAGACAAAAGTAAAAAGTATATCTGTAGTTCTTGAACTATTGATACTAGCTTATATAAACTTTTGAAAATAATATACAAAAATATTTGTCTATAAAAAAAGTGATTAAAGTTACAACCTTATTTTAGCTTTAACATAAATTAAAGTATAAATTAGCTCAAAAAGTTACGTATAGCTAATTTATGCTTTGGCTTATGAGTAAAATGATGAAAGACTAACATCTAAAATTGATTGTAATTCGCCTGATTCTTCATTAAAAACTGTGATGTGAATAGCCGATGAGTTCTCCCCAACCCCCTCACAAGCCACAAACGTTACTAGGTCAACTGACTCAAGCAGTACATACGATTCAAGCTAGGGTCGATTTTTCAAAATTGGCGCTCAAGCCTAATGCCAAAGTACCAGAACTTTGGGTGCAGGATGCGGGGGCGGATAAAGCAGAAGTATATCCACTGTTGGGCGATCGCTATATTCTCGGTCGTAGCTCGAAATCCAGCGATATCGTTATCCGTAACCCTGTTGTCAGCCAAATTCACCTCTCATTATCGCGGAATTCTAGTCAGCGCACACCAGTTTTCACGATCAAAGACGAAAACTCCACCAATGGCATTTATCGTGGCAAACGTCGTGTTAGTTCTCTAGAACTGCGTCACGGCGATATTCTGACTCTGGGACCCCCAGAACTAGCCGCTTCTGTACGGTTGCAATATGTCGATCCACCAGAATGGTATGTCAAAGCTGCAAGTTGGACAGCTTATGGAGTTGGTGGTGTCAGTGCGCTGTTAACGTTAGTGATTGGCGTCGAATGGTTGAAATTTTCAGTCAAACCTCTACCGACAGCGACACGCGCCCCAGTAGTTGTTTACGCCCGTGATGGAGCCACTCCTCTAAGAGAACCTCGGACAATCTCTCATGTAGACATGAAGCGATTAGAGGAATTTGGCCCTTATTTGCCTGCTGCGGTAGTGGCTTCAGAAGATAGTCGTTATTACTGGCACTTTGGGGTCGATCCTCTGGGGATTTTACGAGCTGTGTTGATTAATAGCCGCACCGGAGATGTGCAACAAGGAGCCAGCACTGTCACCCAGCAAGTTGCCCGCAGTTTGTTCCGCGAGTATGTAGGCAGACAGGATACCCTTGGCCGGAAATTGCGGGAGGCAGTTGTCGCCCTAAAACTCGAAACATTTTACAGCAAAGATGATATTTTGCTGATGTACTTAAATCGGGTTTTTTTGGGAGGAGATACCTCTGGCTTTGAGGATGCAGCCCGATATTACTTTGAAAAGTCGGCTAAAGAATTAACTTTGGCAGAAGCAGCAACATTGGTAGGAATTTTACCAGCACCCAACGCCTTCGATTTTTGTGGGGATGGGCCAAATAAGCTAGAAGCAGCTGAATACCGAAATCGCGTAATTAAGCGGTTGCTGGAGATGGGCAAAATTAAAGCAGAGGATGCGAACCGAGCTAGACGCTCCACTGTCCAAATTAGTCCTAAAGTCTGCGAACAGCAAGCTAAAACGATCGCACCTTATTTTTACAGTTACGTCTTCTCTGAACTCGAATCAATCTTGGGAGAGGGAGCAGCAAGAGAAGGAAACTATATTATTGAAACCAAGCTCGATCCAGCGATACAGAGACAAGCAGAAGCAGCATTGAATAATTCAGTGAACAACTCTGGTAGAAATTTTAATTTTTCTCAAGGAGCAGTAGTCACTCTTGACTCTAGTACAGGCAGTATATTGGCAATGGTAGGCGGGACTGATTACAAAAAAAGTCAGTTCAATCGTGCTGTTCAAGCCAAAAGACAACCAGGTTCCACCTTCAAAATCTTTGCTTACACCGCCGCGATTCAACAGGGAATTTCACCATCCAACAGTTATTCCTGCGCGCCTTTAACTTGGCAAGGCTTTACTTATAAACCCTGTCGTGCAGGTGCTGACACTAGTTTAGATATTGCCACCGGACTGGCGCTTTCAGAAAATCCCATCGCCTTGCGAGTTGCCAGACAAGTTGGGCTGGATAAAGTTGTGGCAATGGCGCAGCGTTTGGGAATAAAATCAAACCTAGATCCAGTTCCCGGCTTGGTACTGGGTCAAAGTGTAGTTAATGTTTTGGAAATGACTGGTGCTTTTGGCGCTATTGGCAATCGCGGTGTGTCGAATCCTCCCCATGCCATCAGCCGAATTTTAGACAGTGGTGATTGCAGCGATCGCAATGATATCAAAACCTGTCGTGTAATCTACTCCTTCGACCAAGATCCAGGTGCCAACAAACGAGTGTTGACAACTAATGTCGCCGATGAAATGACTGGTTTGATGCGCGGTGTAATCGCCAGAGGTACTGGTCGTAGTGCTGCCATTGGACTAGGGGAAGCTGGTAAAACAGGCACGACTGATAAAAACGTTGACTTGTGGTTTATTGGTTTTATCCCCAGTCAGCGACTTGTAACTGGCGTTTGGCTGGGAAACGACAATAATTCCCCGACATCTGGTAGCAGCGCTCAAGCAGCTCAATTATGGGGAAATTATATGCGGAGAATTACAAGGTAATTGGGCATTGGGCATTGGGCATGCCCCATACCCAATTACTGATATCCCTTCCAAGGAGTGACTTCAAGCTTGCCGTTAGGCTTGAATATCACTTGAAAGTGGGCTAGAGGTTCTTTGTCATTGGGAGGAGCTACATTAGAACCATAGATGTCGTTAAACATCTTAGGAAGAGGTGTTTCTCGGAAATAATCAAATGCGACTTGATTAAGTGGTTCATAGTCAGCAATTACACCATCTTTGTTGACTGCTACTCGATATTTTAAATCTCGCGTAAAGGTGGGGGTGCCACTCCAGGTTTGACGAACTGTATTATAAAGCTTTTGATTTAAACCTTTAGTGATATTAGAGTCAGTAATTTTAGCACCGACTACCTCTGGTGTCTTAGCATATCCTCGCCAAGGGCTAACTTGCAGCACACCATTTGTAGTAAACACTATTCGGAATTGGGCGATTGGTTCATTAGAAATGGGAGCGCGGTTAGCAGGATTATAAAGTAGGTTAGGCAGAGGAGTTTGCCCGACTTCTTGATTGGCCTCTTTATTCACCGCTTTATAACCAACGATCGCTCCATCCGCAGCTACACCTAAACGATAGATTAAATCCTGTTGCAATCCTGAACGCTTAGTCCAAGCTGGATGAACTTGGTTATACACTTGACGATTCAATGCACGCAGCTGGGATGGATCGGTAATTTCTGGAACTGTATTTAAAAGTGCTTCTAAATCTTTAACTACTGGCTTTTGATCGGCTGTGGGTGGTGTCGTCGGTGTTGCAGCTGCGATGGGTGTTGCAGCTGCTGATGCTGGAGGATTAAGGTTGTTTGTTGTAGAGCTAGATTGTTCATCTGGTTTAGGCTGTGGTGGACGAATTTGGGGAGGTGGAATCAAGTTAAATGCGATCGCTGCTACTGCTAAACTTGATACTCCTATAGCCGCAGGAACAGCCTGCCTAATTACAGCCTGACTGGCACCGCCATAGCGTCTAGTAACTGGTTGTAGTTCTAGAGATAATTCTGGTAAAGTCTGAGTATCAGCAAAAAACTGATCTACTGCTTCTACTAAATCAAACAACTGTACCGTATTCAAATCTATTTCAATCGGCGGACGTTTAGAATTATTAGAGCGATCGAACCCCTCTGGAGCATTCTCTGAATATATGATTAACCTGTGGCGGTTGCCGTCAATTTTTTGAAACTCTACTAGCTCCGATTCCTGGTTGTGTGCTTGCGGATTGGGTACAGTACTCAGAAATTCTTGAGCATAACCACTAACAGCCCTCACCAAACTTTCAAAAAATTCTCGCCCTCCCGTTAAAGGTTGATTGTAACCAGATAAATAGCATTCTGCATTTACCAATATTGATAATTCTGGGCGCATTTCCTGAAACTGTGCAGCCCTAGTGACATCACTTAACCCTTCTAAAAGAAGAGTACAATTAGGTAGACTGTACTTACGTTGAATATTCATTCTACTTCACCGTCAAAAAGACTAATCCAGAACCGCTGCATTCCAGCAGTACCAGTACAAAATAGTAATTGTCCTAACAAATTTATTGCTAGCGCATCTAATTTTTCATCAGAAGTTAATGCGAGTACACCAGAACGTCGAGCATTCATCCGGCTTTTAAAATGCGCTCTAAACCGCTCTAAATAATTAGATAGCCGCAAATTCTGTTCTAATGGAATCTGTTTTTCTTCCATTTGTTGACATATCATTAATAACTGACGGATGACAACAGTTAAACGCCGTGCTATGTAGCAAGCAATGACCACCAAAGCTTTTGCTTCCATAATAGTTAAGGGACGGCGTATGTGCGCTCTTCGTAGCGGGTTAGAGCTACGCATCCGCCATAAATTCACCCTGTCTTTAACAATTCCTTTAAGATCCAACTCTTGAGCAAAAGCCAGGATTGCTTCCGAACCACCAAGTTCTAAAGCTTCAATTGCCAGTAAAATCAGGTCAATTTGCAGCCTGGTTCTCCGAGGACACGTTTTGGAAGCGATCGCAGGATCTGGTAAAGTGTCCAGAATCATCGGCAGTGAGTCTTGGGTTGGACTGTTGAACGGCGTTAAACTTGCTGAAACATTCATTCTATAAATACCTTGTGCGGTTCCAACAGACTAGATAAAACAAATTTAAGATCGGTAGCCAAGACTTAAGCCTTAGACTTGTGGCAGTAGCATGACTACCTGATATATACATTACCTAACTCTTTCTACTCAAAGTTTTCCCTATATTGAAATCAAAATTTTAAAACATAACTAAATTCACCTCATTTCTTAGTGAAATACCTTTTATAGCTTGGTTTAGATTCTAATTATCGTCAATGAAGAGCGAAGCTTCAGCCTTTATCCCCACTTGACCCCCAGCGTATGACATTATAGTGTACGATTTTTCAGGTATCTGAAATTGGGCATTGGGCATTGGGCAAAACAGTGTTGAGTGCTAAGTGCTGTTAGCGATAGCGGGGCGTTTAGCTCGTGCTGAGTGCTGAGTTAAAAGTTAAGAGTTATTCTCCCCTCCCCCCCACTCAGCACTCGAAACTCGGAACTCAGTATTCTTGAGGGGCATTGAACATTGGGCATTTGTCAATAATCAATAGTTCTTCTTCCCCTGCTTCCCTTGCTCCCTCACTTCCCCACTCTCCATGCCCTATGCCCCATGCCCCATGCCCCATTCCCTAATCCCTATTTTATGGATTTAAAGTCTCTCGTTCGTAACATTCCAGATTTCCCGAAACCCGGAATTTTATTTCGGGATATTACTACGTTACTGCGCGACCCAGAGGGACTGCGCTATACTATTGACTTTTTAGCACAAAAATGCAATGAAGCTGAAATAACAGCTGATTATGTCATTGGTATGGAGTCGAGAGGATTCATTTTTGGTTCGCCTCTAGCTTATAAATTAGGAGCTGGTTTTATTCCCATCCGCAAAAAAGGGAAGTTACCAGCAGCCGTTCACTCAATTGAATATCAACTAGAGTATGGTACAGATTGCCTAGAAGTGCATCAAGACGCTTTACACCAAGGTAGCCGAGTTTTGATTGTCGACGACTTGATTGCCACAGGTGGAACAGCGAGTGCCACAGCTAAATTGGTGCAGAAAATTGGCTGCGAACTAGTAGGATTTGGGTTTATTATCGAGCTACGGGATTTACAAGGACGTACACATTTACCGGACGTGCCGATTATCTCTTTAATTGAATATTAGTCATTGGTCATTAGTCATTAGTCATTGGTCAATAGCAAAACAACTGGCAAAGGACAAATGACAAAGGACGAATGACAAAGGACAAATGACAAAGGACAAAATATAAATGACATCTACGAAAATTTCCTTGGAGACAGGTCGGGATTGGCTAATCAGGCTAGTCACGAGCGAAACTTTTGTTTATGTGGCAAAGCGACTATTGCAGGCACTGCTAACTTTGTTGTTGGCGTCAGCGTTGTCGTTTTTCATCATTCAACTCGCACCCGGTGATTATGTAGATACGCTACGGCAAAATCCGAAAATATCTCCAGAAAGAATTGAGGAAATCAAACGGCAGTTTGGCTTGGATAAGTCTTGGCCTGAGCAATTTGGGCTGTGGCTATGGCGAATCTTGACCAAAGGGGATTTTGGCACGAGTTTTATTTATCAACGTTCAGTGGCATCGCTGTTGTGGGAACGAGTACCAGCGACTTTGCTATTAGCGATCGCATCTTTAATTGTCACATGGGCGATCGCCATCCCTTTAGGGATCTTTGCCGCTGTCAAACAAAATAGGCCAGCAGACCGGATTTTACAAGTGATTAGTTACGCAGGACAAGGCTTTCCTAGTTTCATCACTGCTTTAGCGCTGCTGGTTTTAGCCCAAATCACCTCACCATTTTTTCCAGTGGGTAGCATGACTAGCATCAATCACTCAGAACTGTCGTGGTTTGGCAGAATCTTAGATATCGGTTGGCACATGATTTTACCCACCATCGCACTCTCAATTACTAGTTTTGCGGGTTTGCAACGCATCACTCGCGGCGAATTATTAGATGTCCTGCGTCAAGATTACATCCAAACGGCTCGTGCCAAAGGTTTACCAGAAAACCGCGTCATCTATGTTCATGCACTGCGCAACGCTATAAATCCCTTAATTACTTTATTAGGTTTTGAATTAGCTGGTTTATTAAATGGTGCCTTCATCGCCGAATTTTTCTTCAACTGGCCTGGTTTAGGGAGATTGGCTTTACAGGCTTTACAAGCTCAAGATTTATATTTATTAATGGCAAGCTTGGTTATGGGCGCAGTATTGCTGATTGTTGGCAATTTAATCGCCGACTTGATGCTCAAAGCAGCCGATCCACGCATTCGCCTAGAAAATCTTAATTAGCAGCAATTCTAAAATTCAAAAAATCAAAACTTATTGGGCGTTTTCCAGAGTTCTGTCAACTATAAAACAACAAAAAGATAGCCAGAGTGCGGATGTTGTTGAAGAAAGTGTTGCTTATTCCTCATCCTAGAATTTGGCTACTCTCAGTTTCAAGCTATTTCTGTACGCTGCAAAAAATTGTGAATTGCTGTTTCACTAATTATTTTACTAAGATTTAGACTTAGGTTTTTGCACTCGTGTATTTAAAAGTTTTTTCTAAGCGGGCGGCGGGAATCGAACCCGCATTAATAGCTTGGAAGGCTATAGTTTTACCACTAAACTACGCCCGCAAATTTCCAACTTTATAAGTTTAACACAGTTTTTGTAAAAATTCAAGCATTTAGTTGGAATTTGCGGGTTGCATTTTGATCCTGACATACAAATTGCTCAATTCTGGTTTTGTGCCATCGTTATTGTGGGCAGCAAGAAAGTTTTCTGTTTTGAAAACTTCCCTCAAGACTTGCTCGTATGTACTTTTTTCACTTTGCAGTTTTGCTGGTTCTATTTCTAGAACTACAGCCTGTTGAAAGTTGCCATTCTGATCGATTATCAAGCTAGCCAAAAGTTGTGCTGGTTCAAGTTCCGAATTGGGGACAAGAAAACTTGGGTCTAATTGTTTTGTGTTGCTTCCCCTGTATAAAGCGATAACATCGGGTAAAGCATCTTGTCGGAATCCTTTTGATTGTATCAAGCTAATCACTTGATCTCTAGATAAGGGAGCTACTATTGCTACCGATGCTCCTCCAGTCGAAGTTGCTGGAGTTTCTCTAGTCGAAGGCGCTGGAGTTTCTCTAGTCGAAGGCGCTGGAGTTTCTCCAGTCGAAGGCGCTGGAGTTTCTCCAGTCGAAGGCGCTGGAGTTTCTCTATTTTCAGGTTCTAAAACTGGTCGATTTGATGGAATACCTGTTGGTAGTTGTGTTCCCTTTCCCAGTTTAATTTCTTGACGACGCTTCCAGGGTAAGTTACCGATTGGAACTGTAGGTGTCGGCGTGGCTTTAGCTATAGGTGTCGGTGTGGCTTTAGGTGTCGGTGTCGGTGTGGCTTTAGCTATAGGTTTCGGCGTGGCTTTAGGTGTAGGTTTCGGTGTGGCTTTAGCTATAGGTTTCGGTGTTGGCGTGGGGACTATCTGCTGTCTAGAAGGTTCGCTATTAGGTTGAGAGGCGTAAATTCGGCTCTTTCTCTGGAGATTTTCAGAAGCATTTATTGCGCCAATATCTTCATTTCTAGGCGTAGTTCGTGCTGTTTGTGATGAACGTGCTGGTACAGACTTTTGACTAGAGGATAGTGGCTTTGACGAAACTATTTTGGCTGTTGATTTTGATTTAATTGTTGATGTTGTTTTAGGAGCAATGTCTATCAATTCAACGGGAACAGCAGATTGATTTTGCTGGGGAAACCACAGACTAAATGCATTAGATGAGCGCATCAGCCAGAACACCAGCAAGTGCAGAGAGACTGAACTAACAACGACAAAAATCCACAAACCTGGTGGATCGGTGTGTCGTCTCCAGACCTTGGCTGGAATTGGAGTTTTGTCTGCAACCGATGGTGTCATATTATATAAACTGGATATGATTATGCACTTTTACTCATTGGTAATGCTTTAAAATACCAGTCTAAATTTTAGCGATTAACCATTACCTCTGGTGAAACAGCAAAAGTCAAAACTGTTTCATCTACTCCTTTAAGTTCTAGCGGACTCCCTTTAGTAATTTCTCCTTCCTGCAAATAATCTGCTACGGCAGCAGAAACTAGAATCGTACCGGGAACAGCGGCAGCTTGCAACCTTGCGGCAATATTGACACTTGGGCCAATAGCAGTATAATCGGCGCGTTCAGCGCTACCAAACATTCCCACAACAGCAGTACCTTGGTGAATACCACACCGGAACTGTACACTAGTAAGTTTGTCGCTATCGAATACACCTTGCTCTCGCCAGCGCTGGTTCAAGTCAGCCAGTGAGTGGTGCATTGCTCTTGCTGTATTAATGGCACGACGCACTTGTTCGTTAGGGGTTAGTTCTTCCGGCGCTCCATATAAAGCTAAGATAGCATCTCCCATAAATTTATCTACAGTGCCGCCATTGCTAAATACAACTTTGGTCATTGCTTCTAAATATTCATTTAGCAGCTCTGCAACTCGTCGGGATCTGAGAGTATTTGCTAGCTGTGTAAAACCCACAATGTCGCTAAACAAAACTGTAATTAAGCGTGGTTCTGGGCGCAAATCTAACGTTAAGTCTCCGGTTGCGGCTTTTTGCACCAATACAGCAGGCAAAAAGCGCTTTAGCACCGATTCTGTTAGATAAGTATTTAACTCGACAATTCGCCGTTCATTTTCTTTCAACGCTAAAAGATTGCGAACTTCCGCCAAAAGTTCCCGATCGTTGAATGGTTTTGCTAAATAAGCGTCCGCGCCATGTTCTGTACCTTCGATGCGGGTTTCTTCATCTACTTTCGCTGTCAGCAGAATGATTGGTGTTCCTTTCAACGTCTCCTCATTGCGGATCATCTGAATCATCTCAAGTCCGCTCACCAACGGCATCATTAAGTCAGTCACAATCAAGCTGGGTAGAATTTCCTTCGCTCTACTGTGCCCTTCATGACCGTTACGAGCTGTCTGTACATGATAGCCATTACGGCGGAAAATTTCAGATACATAGGTTCGCAAATCGGGGTTGTCATCTACAACTAAAATTGAGTGCTGAGTCTTATGTGCTGAATCTTGAGTATCAACACTGGGGGACAGGTTTATTGTAATATCTTCAATATTGTCTGTTGTTGACTCTACTAGTTCTAAATCAGCTAATTCTACGCTAGCGCGGTTTGTATTCAGTTCAGTAGGCGTTTCTAGTACTTGCTGTGCATGTAAATGAGCATTTCCAGTCACCAGCCATAAACTAAAAGTAGTACCTTCACCATAAACTGATTCCACAGTGACTTGACCACCATGTAATTCTACTAATTCTTTAACTAAAGCTAAACCCAAACCACTGCCTTCATAGGAGCGGTTTGCTGAACCTTCAGCTTGGCGAAAGCGCTCAAATAGGTGGGGAATTTGTTCTTTAACAATACCAATTCCAGTATCTTGCACTTGTAATATGCAGCGATCGCGCTCAGATTTTAGTCTGACACTGATGGTGCCACCTTCAGGAGTAAACTTCATGGCATTTGACAAGAGGTTATAAACCACCTTGTCAAATTTTTCCATGTCCAAGTACACCGTCGAACACTCATCTAACTGAGTAACGAGATGCAGTCTCTTTTTCTCACAATAAGGACGAAAAGATTCAACTATTTGGCTGACAAATTCGACTAGATCGCAGGGATGGAAGCTAGGCTGCATTCTCCCCGCATTCAGGCGTTGTAAATCCAGGAGTTGATTTACCAGTCGCAGCAGGCGGCGGGAGTTACGCAGGGCGATCGCACTTTGGGAGTAAGATAATCCCTCACCAGCCGCCACCGCCGACTCTAAAGGCCCTTGAATCAAGGTGATGGGTGTACGAAACTCATGGGAAATATTTTGGAAAAATTCAGTTTTTTGTTTGTCTAATTCTAGTAAGCGTTCAGCTTGTTGGCGAGTTTTTTGATACAAGTGTGACTGCTGCACAGCGATCGCGGCTTGCGCTGCCACTGCTTTCGCCAAATCGATATCAGATGGCAACCACTGGCGTACTTTTTTACCTTCATGCAAAGTAATACTACCGATACATTTACCATCAGCCAATAATGGCACAAACATTAGCGATCGCGCTGGCATTTTTAAAGGTAAATCAAAACCCCGCACATCTGAGGGAGAATGGCTTACATTACCAATTACCACAGGTTCATGTGTCTGTAGCATTTGTTGGAGGATGGGATTTTCCTGAATCGATGCTTGAGAATAGGGTAATCTCTGGTTTGATAAGTGATGATTGCTACTTGAATTATTATCTGGGGCTGGCGCTCTTAAATTTTCTAGATGTTGAAAACTGTCATACAAACCCACACACTCAACAAACTCATCTTCCTCTGTCCACAAAGACAAGACGCACCCATCAACTTGTAAAGCTTGTCCCAATTGTTGGGTAATAGCCGCAAAAATATCTTGAGGATCTAAGCTAGAGCGAATCGCGCTAGTAATTGTATTAATCAAGCTCTCTCGCTTGGCAAGGGCACGTACTTGTTCGTAAGCATAAGCTTGAGACAAAGCCAAGGCTGCCTGATCCGCTACCATCAACACTAACTGCACCTCATCCTCACCCCAGAAGCGAGGAACAGAACACTGGTGCAGTGCTAGCACTGCCATCAGTTCTTGTTGGCAGATCAATGGCACAACTAAACTAGAACAAATGTTAGCAGCAGCAAAAGCTTGCCCCCGTTCGCGCAGTTCGGGAGTGTTACCGTGAATGCGCTCATCATCGATCGCATCGTGAATCACCTGGACTTCGCGGGTTTCCCATACCGTCTGAGCCAAAAGAGGCAGAGGAGTTGCAGAGGATATAGCGGGCAGAGGGGAAAGACTTACTGCCACTTCCCCTTTGCTCTCCTGTACCTCTGTCTCTTCAGAAAGAGGCTTCTGATAAATAAACCCTTTATCCGCCAACTGCTCATCTTGGAAGGGACGTAGCAGACAAACATCCACTTCCAACATGTCACCCACTGTATCTACAATTGCTTGCAAAATTTGTCTGTAGTCTAAAGCACTGCGAATCGTATTGGTAACAGTATTCAGCAGCGATTCTTGACGGAGTGTGCGGGTAAGTTCGCGGGTTCTAGCTTTGAGGACATTGTGGGTATCCAAAGCTTGGCGTACCACTGCTTTGAGTTCCTCCGCTTCCCACGGTTTCGTGACATACTTAAATACCTTACCAGCGTTGATTGCTTCCACCAAGTCTTCGACATCGGTGTAGCCAGTTAAAATTATCCGAATAATATCTGGATATTGAGTTGCTGTTAGGCTCAAAAATTCTGTACCGCTCATCATTGGCATCCGCTGATCGGAGATGATCACCGCGATCTCTCCCTCTTGAGCCAGCAGATCGAGGGCCGCAGGGCCAGAGGTTGCCCTTAGCACCTTATAATCACGATAAAAAGTGCGGTAAAGCAAGTCAAGGTTGTCTGGTTCATCATCGACAACCAAAATTTTAGGCTTACTGTTTGCTTGGGATTTCATGCACCGCTTTCCTGCTGCAACGGCAGTCGGATAAAGAATAATCTGATCAGGTAAGGATTTTTCTGAGTCAGGTAAGAGCAGAGCATTTCGACCAATAGGGCTGTTTGGCTACATGACTGCTGAGTGTATGAGCGTTTACTCACAGTAATTCGTCTCAATTGCTTGTGCCGATTACCGTTTGCGTTGGTGCAGGGTAATTGCTTTCATTGTCAGTTTTAGTGTTATAGAGTCGACGCTTGCTTGCCAAATCTTTTTTCACCTCCTGTGAGCAATGTCTGATAATACATACAGCGCTCATAGCCAGCAGAAAAATCCAGATAAAGCTGCATATTAAGTTTTCCCTCCACAGTTGTTGTAATAACACTTGCAGGTAAATTTTATTTATGGTAGTCATGGTAGAGCCAGCAAAATTAAAACAATAAGATTTAAAGCCAAAGTATACTATTAGACAAATACCTCTTTCTAATTTAGCAATCAGAACTATCATTAAGACAAGTGGTAAGTGGTTGAGGAGTTAGAGATTAGGGATTAGGAAACCTTACAGATTCTTGTCACAGTAACTGTACAGCTTACTTCTAGGACTTAGTAGCAAAGTAGTATCAGTGTGCGGTAACTGCAAAAAACAAGTTCAGTACTGTAACCAAGGGTAGTTTGAAACCAGAGTTTGCCAATAGTGTACTTACTTAACAATTTTGGAGATGCTGCTTACAGATAAGTTATGCTATTCCTCTGCCCACTCGCTGAAAGCTCTATCACTTTAGAGATGTTTTTGTGGTAATCAGTTTGATATTCTGTCTACCTAAAAGAAGGTATGCAATGAATATACTGGGTTTAAATAGATTTATGAAGTTGTAACTCCTAAGAGGATGTTTGAAAAGTCGTAAAGTATACTATAAACCCCACTTCCATTCCTCTTTGCTTCGGGGAGAGGCTTTGAAACCCCCATTCCCTCGTAGGGAAGGCAGGGTGGTTTCATACAAGCAGAGAAAAACTAAAACTGTGTTTCAAAGCCTTTGCCCTCGTGGGGGAAAGGAATGGAAGTGAGGGAAAAACCTGGACACAAAACAAGAAATCAAGACTTATGTATTTTTCTTTTTTCGTATGAAACCACCCTGCCATTCCCTCGTAAGTGTTGGGGGCTAGGGGGGTTAGGTTTCCGAGGCTTTGATGTTATGAAAAATACTTGTTCATTCATCCTCTAATACTCTTTCAAAAATGCAGGTTATAAAACTCCAAACTAAAGTGTAAAATTTGTTTAATCTACATTGGTTCAGTTAAATCTCCTGGGCAACTCTATAAGTTCTGATTTAGTTTAAATCTTGTTTTAGGATATTTGAGAAAATTTTTGTTGAATAAAATCAATACTAAACTAGCCTTGAAATATCGGTTTTTTCACCCATACCACCAACAGCCAATCGATCCAGCTTGCTACCAATTCCAAATTCGTACAGCTACACCTGCTGATTTGATTGGTGTTGCCCAAATTATTACTGAAAGCTTTCACTCCCACAATGGTATATGGGGATGGGCTTTTCCGTTGCTACGTCTGGGTATTTACGAAGACTTAAGGCATCGGATGGCATCACCTGCGCCCCGTCATCTTTGCTTAGTTGCTCTTGAAGCTACTACTGGTGAGGCTACTAACTTAGTAGGAAGTGTGGAAATGGGTGTACGCTACAGTAGTGATTCATGGAGCGAGGTTGGTGTAGGTTTTCCTTACTTATCTAATTTAGCGGTTCACCCAAAATACCGTAGACATGGTGTGGCTTCAGGATTACTTACTAGCTGTGAAAAAGTCTCTCGCGAGTGGGGATTTCAAGACTTATATCTCCATGTTTTAGAAAATAACCATCAAGCACGACAGCTTTATTTCAAGCTGGGATATCGAGTGCATAAAGTCGAATCTAATTGGAATACATTTCTTCTAAGACGCTCAAGCCAGATGTTATTGCACAAGCGCCTGAGTCCTGATTCCATTCTCTGAGTTTTATTTTGGCAATTGTCAAGTTTTGTATTCCATTCCAATTAATTCAATAAAATCTGTAACTCATAGCGGTAATCAAACACAAACTAAGCTAAACCACGTCTACCTTTAGAACCATAATTATTTTGACTCCGAGAAAGCTCAAAACTCAAGCCAGGACTAGATAATATACTCTTTTTAATAACTCTAGGTTTTAAAATGAACGGGGTTTAATTAGAAATTTAGCTAATATTATCTAAATATCCAGATAAATCCGCTTTGATTTCCAGAATTTACTTGATTTAGCAAGCAAGAGCTAACGAGAAAGAAGGCTCTTTGAGTTATACTAAGTTTTTTCACGCAATCAAATAGGAGTCTTAATAAATCAAAACTTAAACGTGTTTGTTAATTTACGAAGCGAGTAAAAAGCTTTTGATAATTTTTTATCAGAAGAATATTTGATTTTAACTTTTTACGAAAAATGCCCTCGTCGCTATAAACAAATTATCTTTTTGGTAAATATTTTTAATATTAAAAAATGTTAAATTCCCTTTTGACATTTATGCTTAACAAATTTTTGAAAGCATTCGATATAGATGAAAATGGACTATAATGGGAACATAACGCAAAATCACGTTGAAAGAAATCTTACTTCCTCATAATAACTTTGTAATTCATATATTCATCTTTATAAAAACTTTAAGAAAACATTAGTAGAGTTTACAGACAAATCTAGTTATATCTCATAAAATATAATCACTCAATTACTGAAACAACGCCTATATATTGTTATTTTTAGTTAGATTGACCAGAAAGGTCTTGATAATAAAAGAATTCAAAAACTTGATTTGATATAACAGCTAGTTCCGTTTTGAAGTGCATACTACAACAACATTCATTAAAAGTTTAAAAAACATGGATAGCGAACAGCATCGACGCTATCAGACCTCTATGGTATCAACTTATTACCCTGAAACTACTTTCCTTGACTCTGTTGTCATGTCAGACGGAACTGAGCAATCGCAAGGCTCGGATATCCTTACACGTTTGCACAGTGGAGAAGTTTTCATCGTCAATAGTCGTAGGCGAAATGGATTAATACTCTTTAAACGCTACCATGCAGAGTTTGCTGGGCCTGGGGCTGCTGTGGGTGGGGATTACGATTGTGATTGCCAAAGGGCACTGCCCATAGGTAATCTTTCTTTATTAACTCCTGAATCTAATGAAGAACGCCAGAAGGCTTACTTGATTAGGCGACAGTGGATTCGATTGATCAAACAAATTACAGAAAATCCACTGCCTGGGCAGCGAGTGCAGAAGATTCTCGATCAATTTGAACAATACTTTCCACCAGAAATAGTGGCTCTTTTGCCGGATGTTGCTTTTGCTCTTTTAGTAGGTGTGCTGCCACAAACAGTGGGAGTAGTACGCCGTTTGGGCAGTGAGTTAAATAGCAGGTTTAATTACTGAGTAAATTGCTAAGATGATAAATTTGCCAAAGCAGTTTTTACTCGATTAACGGTGCGGGCGTTTTCTTCTATCGTTCCGACAGTAATTCGTAATCCTCCGCTAATGTGCCGTACAAGAGTGCCGAGTGTTTTAAGTTTCTGGTGGAAAGTTTTTAAAGCAGCTTCTTGTGAATTAAAGCCATTTGGTTTAAGACGCAGGTAAATAAAGTTCGCAGCACTTGGAGTAATTTGTAGTTCCGGTTGCTGGGATAAAATTTCGATGAGTTTAGCTCGTTCACTCAGGATCTGGGAAATTGATTCCAGCAAGAGTGTACGATTTTGTAAACCAACTAAGGCAGCTGCTATGGAAAAACTGGGGAGATTGTAGGGTAAGCGAACTTTTTCTAAAATGGCGATCGCTTCGGGATGGGCAACGCAATAACCAATACGGAGAGATGCCAATCGGAAAGCTTTAGAAAAAGTGCGTAATATCACCCAATTAGGATGCTGTACTAATTCACCTACTAAGGTAGTTTGGCTGAATTCAAAGTAAGCTTCATCAATTACTACTAAAATATGCTGTGGCAAGCTTCTTAACCACGCTAACTCAGCCTCAGTTAAGCTATTAGCAGTCGGCGAATTGGGATGGACTACGAAAACTACGCGAATCGGAGGATTTTGAGTTTGTTCGATCGCAGACTGTGCGGCGCTTATGTCAATTTCAAAATTTGTTTCATTTCTTCCTACCGCCACCACAGGAATGCCCAAAGTTTGCGCCAAAATCCCGTACATTGAGAAAGTGGGATTGGCGACAAGAATTGACCCTTCTCCTCCTAGACAGGTGGCGATTAATAAAGAGCGGATTAGTTCATCTGAACCATTACCAACAGAAATATTGGCAGCAGTAAAGAAGAATGATGAGAGGTCGGCTGACTGATTAACGTACTGTGCGATCGCATCTTTAAGTGTTTCATGCCCGCCATCAGGATAACGATTTGTTTCAATTACTTGCTGATAAGTCCACGCTAGCTTCTCTTTTAACTCAGGAGGTAAATCGTAGGGGCTTTCATTTGT
Source organism: Nostoc sp. DedQUE08 (assembly GCF_034530895.1). Taxonomy (NCBI): domain Bacteria; kingdom Bacillati; phylum Cyanobacteriota; class Cyanophyceae; order Nostocales; family Nostocaceae; genus Nostoc; species Nostoc sp. DedQUE08. The sequence continues at coordinate 48,917 of NZ_JAVRCD010000035.1, read as the reverse complement.
ATCTAACCGATCAAACTGTGTGGTGACAGAATCGGCTGTATCGCTGCTAGGATGAGGTTTATAGGCACTGAATTGGGCTAAATCTGACCGGATGAAGGGAAGCATAGTTTTAGTCATTAGTCATTGGTCATTAGTCATTGGTCATTGGTAACTAAGAAAGGACAAATGACTAAAGACATTATTTATGTGTGAGTCTAATATTTTACAACTTCAAGGTAATTGGCAAAAGAGGCGAATTGCCTGCCAAATTTCTTCTATAACATTACCCAAGGCGTGGTCACTGTCGAGTTCAACTAACTCTACCCAAGGACGCGAGCGCGCAAAGTCCCGACTAGCTTCGATCGGGATGACTTCATCCTTTTTTCCGTGCAAAATTAGCGTGGAAATAGGGCGTTGTAAAAACTTTTCTTGGTATTGGGCAGCATCTGTAACGAAATCGTAACTTAAGGAAAGCGATCGCTGCTCCCCATAGTGATAGACCATGATATATTTTTCTTGCTGCCAACGCTGTACTTCTTCATCTCCTAGCTTGGGCAACCAATGTGATAAAAACCCAAAAGCTGGTGCTAGCAAAACTAAGCGTTGCACTTGTAAATTTTGTTGTCCCAAGTGGGCAGCAGTCAAACCACCCAAACTTGAGCCAATAAGCGTTACTGGTGTAGAATCATTGCTGAATTCTGTGGCAACTTGAGCCAGCTGACGAGTAATTGTTAATTGGGAAAAATCGCCAGCATTGAGATCGGGAATTTTCAGCCTTGTCTGAATTTGGGTAAAGCGATCGCCTATATCCCGTGCTTTGGCAGATTTAGGGCTAGAAGCAAATCCGTGAAGATATATGTAGTCCAAGACTGTTAATAGTTAGGAGTTAGGAGTGAGAAGTTATAAATTTTAAGTTTTAAGTTATGAGTTTATTTTTTCAACTCATAACCCATAACTCTTATTACCGCAATGTGACAAATTCCTCTGCGGATGAGGGATGGATACCCACAGTAGCATCAAAGTCTTTTTTAGTTGCGCCCATCTTGACTGCGATCGCCACACCTTGGATAATCTCAGCGGCACTTTCACCTACCATGTGAGCGCCTAGAACTTTGTCGGTGTTGCCATCAACCACCAACTTCATCATTGTCTTCTCTTGCTTACCAGTCAAACTGTGGTACATGGGGCGAAAGCGAGTGCGAAATATTTTGACGGTATCACCGAGTTTTTCCCGTGCTTCGGCTTCTGTCCAGCCGACTGTTGCGGCTTCTGGGGTAGAAAATATGGCTGTGGGCACAGTTTCGTGGCTGAATTCGCGGCGATTATCCCCAAATTCACTATCGGCAAAGGCGCGACCTTCACCAATGGCCACGGGAGTTAAATTGATTCGGTCAGTGACATCGCCAACAGCAAAAATATTCGGTTGACTAGTTTGACTATATTCATTGACTGCGATCGCACTTGTGGTTGGGTATCCAGGGCCTTCGATAGAACTAGCGACAATATCAACCCCAGCGTTTTCTAAACCTAATCCATCTACATTGGGGGTTCGACCGGTCGCTACTAAAAACACATCGGCAATTAGTGATTCTTGGTCATCCCCTGATAAAGTCAGTTTCAACCCTTCTGGGACACGTTCAATTGCTTTCACCACATTATTCTTAATCAAGCGAATTCCGTGGTTCGTCATACCCTCTTCAATTTCTATGCGGACATCTTCATCAAAACCATTTAAAATCTTTTCACCTCTGGTAATTTGTGTCACCTCAGAACCCAAACCGCGCATAATACAAGCAAATTCCGTGCCGATATAACCAGCACCAATAATAACGATGTGTTTTGGTTGTTCTTTTAAATGAAAGATTTCGTCGGAAGTAATGCCATGTTCCATCCCTGGTAAATCTGGCTTGACGGGACGCCCACCAACAGCAATTAAAATTTTGTCTGCTGTAACTTTACGTCCATCAACTTCTATGGTGTGAGGATCTACCAATGTGGCGCGACCAGAAAATAGTTCTACTCCGGCTTTTTCCAAGAAGCTTATGTGCAGTTGCGATAGTCGCCGAACTTCCTTATCTATAGATGTAATGAAATATTCCCAGTCAAACTCAGCATTACCTACTTTCCAGCCATAGCCTGAAGCGTCACTGAACAGTTCGGGAAAGTGAGAGCCATAGACCATGAGTTTTTTGGGAACGCAACCGCGAATCACACAAGTGCCACCAACTAAATCATATTCAGCGATCGCCACTTTTGCGCCGTAGCTAGCCGCTCGTTTGGAAGCCGCCAAACCTCCAGAACCCGCACCAATTACAAACAGGTCGTAATCAAAAGTCATAAGTTTATGTTCTCTTTAGCAACAAGTGAGTTCCTGGGAACTTACACACAGAACGTGATTGAACTATATAAGAATATCCGTTGAACGCTGTGTAAGTCCTGTCCTTGATTTAATCTAGCGTTAGCAGATGCTATCTGGTCGTAGGGAATATCACTTTTTGCTTTGGCGGCAGTAAAGGCAGTAGTTAACAGTTGTATAGTTCTTCCCCTAATCGAGTATAAGTTTGTGCTACTGCATTGGAGCAGCTAAGTTCCACAGGAATTAGGCAAAATTATGACAAAACGTACTGTCTTGGGCTTTTGCGTAGCATTTTTTACCCCCATTAGCAATTTTTATGTACTTGGAGAGTCAGTTGGAATTACGGGTGTTACGGGTGTTACGGGTGTTGGAGTTACAGGTGTTACGGGTGTTGGAGTGACGGGTGTTGGAGTGACGGGTGTTGGAGTGACGGGTGTTGGAGTGACGGGTGTTACAGGTGTTGGAGTGACGGGTGTTACAGGTGTTGGAGTTACGGGTGTTACGGGTGTTGGTGTTACAGGTGTTACAGGTGTTGGAGTGACGGGTGTTACGGGTGTTGGTGTTACAGGTGTTGGAGTGACGGGTGTTACGGGTATTACGGGTGTTGGTGTTACAGGTGTTACAGGTGTTGGAGTTACTGGTGTTACTGGTGTTACTGGTGTTGGAGTTACTGGTGTTGGATCTGTTGGAGTTACGGGTGTTGGATCTGTTGAGGTTACAGGTGTTGGAGTTACGGGTATTACGGGCGTTGGATCTGTTGGAGTTACGGGTGTTGGATCTGTTGAGGTTACAGGTGTTGGAGTTACGGGTATTACGGGCGTTGGATCTGTTGGAGTTACGGGTGTTGGATCTGTTGAGGTTACAGGTGTTGTCTTAGCTGGAGTGTCAGGTGTTGTCTTAGCTGGGGTGTCGGGTGTTGGATCTGTTGAGGTTACAGGTGTTGTCTTAGCTGGGGTGTCGGGTGTTGTCTTAGCTGGGGTGTCGGGTGTTGTCTTAGCTGAAGTGTCGGGTGTTGTCTTAGCTGGGGCGTCGGATGTTGTCTCAGTTGGGGTGTTGCGTGTAGGAGGTAGATTCATTTCAAATACTCCCTCGCCTTTTATAGGTGACTGTGCTTTTAAAGCCGCAGCAGTTTCGGCTTGAACACTGGTGATTGCAGGATCGCGTGTAGGCACAGGACTCTGCCTGTTCAAATCAAGTTCCCGAACCATCTGGCTCGTTTCATAAAAATTTCTGAGATCAAAATCATATAATCTCTGAAATTCGCCTTTAATTATAATCACCATTTGTCCTGCTTCCAACACCTGAGTTTGAGAAGCTTTCTTGTTAGAAACTTCAATGCCGCTATTTGTTAGCGCACCTACAATTGTGGTGTCTGTTTGTTGGTCGTAGCGTACAAATAATGCTGAACCACGAATTGCTGCTGCTGCATTTGGTGTTTGTATACGTGTTTGCCCCTTTCCTGGTGGGATGAGCAACAACACAGTCCCATTTGTCAGTTTAAAGTCACGAGTCTTCGGCAAAAATTGAAATAACGCCTGTTCTCCAACTCGTGCTAAAGAGCCATCATTAAAACGCAAATCTGCGAGAGAAGCTCGACCAGTTGACAACCCGTCTCCAGGGGTCATTGCATCTAATTTGCGTGCAGGACGTTTCTTCAATTTATCTTTGGGTATCAGTTGTACGATGTTGCGGAGGTTCTGAATCTCTGCTCGCGTTAGAGGAGTTGTAGCGTTTACCCGATTTGGTAGAGGCAGTACTATAAGTCCCCATAAACCAATCACCAATAATGGAAACGATTTATAAAACATAGTTTGACAATTTTTGACCTTCAACTAATATCATAAAAATTAAATTTTAAGCTAATGCTAATTGTTGTAAGAGTTTTTTAGGTAAATTAATTTAAATTTTAATTTCGATTTAATGCATAAAATAGATAATAAGTGAAATAAATGACTCAAATTTAATTTTTGAAAACACTCAGTACACATTTATTGCTTTTTTTCCTGTCTACTGTTCCTTCTCTAAGTAAGCAACTTCATGAATAAAATTGGATTACTGATTACTATATGTACTTAATATGCATTTAGTTGATTTAACTTTTCCTGCTGAAGATGAAATTGTATCCAATAAAGTCTATAGCATATTTAAAACTTAGTATTTGATATAAATAATTAAATCAGAAGTACCTTACATATAATCCTTTATAATCAGTTCAGTTAGAGGATCGTTAATTATGAGGGACAATAACTTTCTAAAAATTTATTGTTAAATTACCCACTAGCTGTATTTCACTAAAATTTAAACAGCAATTTATCGGAACATCTCAGTTTGACAAAAAAATCTAGGGAAAAATCCGAAAAGCAGTAATTTTAGTTTGTAGTTTCAGTATATACCTACAAAGCTAAATATAGATACAATCAACTGTATCTTTGTAGTCGGAACTTCTGATACAGCTTGTGGGTCTACATTTGCCAAATGCAATCAATGCGATCTAACCAGATGCGACTCAAGAACTGGAAAAATTTGTTTTTTTGTATTTTGTTAACGTCCAGTGGTGGAAGCTGGTGTTGCATTAGAGTAGATGCGTCAGAATCTGCAATTACAGATGTTTTGCATTCTAATCATTTAGCAACTATACAGGTAACTCATGAGCAGTTATGTCATAAGTTGGAGCAAAAAGCAATTAACTCTTTGTGCAAGCTGTCGAGTGAGTCACATACTTTAGACTCTCAGATGCCGTTAAATCTAGCACAGCAAACACCAGAAACGACTCAAATCCCGGATCAAACCGAAGAACCTATAGATACTCAAAAGCAAAATGAACCGCCACAGCTAGAATCTCCGCCAAATAATTTGCCCATATCTCCTTCAGACTCAAAGGAGCAACTATTAAATTTACCTGAGGGAGAGTATTCTCAAAGGCGAGATAGGTTGATAGAACTGCTACGATCGCCAAAACAACCGTTTGAATCTAATAGCGATCGCGAATTGGGGTTACGGGTGCGGTTACGACCCCTAGAACAACAACCCTTAGAACAACAGCTACCACCACCAACAGAACAACCTGTACCTCAGTTTAAACCTATCGGTTATCTACAAGGACGTGTCGGCTACTTCCAAACGAATAACATATTTTCATCAAATGATAGTCCCATAGAAGATGGTTTAATTATTTCTGGACTGACATTAGCCTCTACATATTTTCCTTTAGGATCTAAGACTTTTTTAAATGGCTCAATCGATGGCAATCTGATTCGTTATATAAATCAGTCACAATATCATTACAATCAGGTGAGATTCAATCTCAGTCTTTACCAGCAGCTATCCCAACGAATGTTTGGAGAAATCCGTTGGAGCAATCAACAGTTATTTTATGCCAATAGCAGCGATCGCCCCGATAGCTTCAAAGCAGGCGATCGCTTTTTAAATGAAAATTCCCTACAGCTATCTTTGGGACGCCGAGATCCCCTAACTTCAAGATTAACCCTAGATAGCTTCTACGAGTTGAGTGTAAATTTTGCCGATCCCCAAAGTCGTAATCGGATAATCAATTCCTTTTGGGTATCTCTGAACTACTACTTGCAAAAGCCTCTCCAGGTTGGTGTTGACTACCAAATGAGTTTATCAGACTTTACACAGCGCGATCGAGAAGACGAATTTTATCGACTATTCGGACACTTAAATTACCAAATATCCGATACCATTTATATGAATGTCCAGGCTGGAGTAAGTTTAGGTAGTTCAACCGCCGAAAACATTGATTTTGATGGTTGGTTCTTCAGTATTAATTATGGTTTGCAATTAGGTCGGTTTTGAAATTTGTCATTTGTCCTTTGTCATTTGTCCTTTGTGATTTATCTTTTATTAAAAACTAATGACCAATGACCAATGACCAATGACCAATGACCAATGACTAATGACTATAAATAAGAAATCCAATCACTCCAGCTACCAGCATAAAGTTTACCCTTGCTAATACCAGCTAATTCTAAAGAAAGTAAATTCACACAAGCAGTAACGCCAGAACCGCAATATACCAATATTTCTTCGGCTGTTTTTAGCTTTTCCCAGCGACGGTGTTGTTCTTCTGGGGGGAGTAGGTAGCCGGAAGAGTCTGTAACTTCTTGCCAGGGATAGTTGACTGCACCGGGAATATGTCCAGCAATGCGATCGATTGGCTCTCGTTCGCCTTGGTAGCGATCGCTCTCTCTTGAATCTACCAATACTACCTCGTGGCTATCTTTCCGGCTTTTCACGGCTGTAATATCTACCACCTTTTCTGTTTGTACTTGAGCGACAAATCTACCCATCCGCGGGGGAGGAATAACATCTGTGACAGAATATCCAGCTTCTTGCCATCCAGCCAAACCGCCATCTAGTACTGCTACTTGCTCATGTCCTAGATAGCGCAACAGCCACCATAGACGAGCCGCAAAGGCAAAGCGCGAATCATCATAAGCTACAACTAAACTTTTTTGGTAATTTACCCCAATCGCTGCCAATTTGTTAGCTATATCATTAGGGTTAGGTAAAGGATGTCTCCCGCCATGCTTACCCACTGGACTGGAAAGATCCTGATTCAAATCTAAGTAATATGACCCCTCTATATGACTGGTTTGATACTGTTGTTGTCCTAGTTGTGGATCGGCTAAAGAAAAGCGACAATCCACAATAACGACTTGTGGATCTTCTAGATGTTCAAACAGCCAAGCTGGCGAAACAACAAATTGGGAATTGGGCATTGGGAATTGGGCATTATCTTAAAGGACTTACGCAACTGGCACAAATACGATTTATTACTACTGTTTGTGCTTGGTTGGTGGTGGCAATGTCATCAGTTGCGATCGTGCTAATCAGGTTTTTGTACTGTAGGATAACGTTACCAATGATGACTTTATCATCTTTTGTACCGAAGTCTAGCGATCGTTTATAGGTTGGGTTAAGGAACGAATACTAAGTTGCCAAACAGCTTGCTCTTTCTTTAGTTAACGAAATGCAGATATTTTTCCTTTGTATCGGGGATGGCAAAGACGAGTAGAATTGCTCTTAATTAGCCGCCATGCCGCAAAAAACCATCATCTGTAATGTTGGGTTTTGCTTTGTTCGACCCAAACTACAGAATCGATTCAATTAATTCTACTAAGGTGCATCTATTTCACTTCTGTGCTTAATATTATCAAAGCTGTATCCTAATTCCTCAATAAACTTTTCTAATTCATCTATATAAGAAAAGTAATAGTTATCTTTTTGCCTAATGTCCTCTCCTGTTTCATATTCTCCGCTTTCATGAACATCTCGCCGTAGTTCTTTGATAAGTACATGATATGGTGTTTTCTGTCTTTTTTCGGCTTCTCTGATTTTGATTAAATAGAGGGATTCTTCTAAGTAATCTTCTCTCTTCGGTGTAAATGTCAACTTCGGGAGTTTATTAATTAAAATCCAGCCTAAGTATTCATCATTATCAGTTTCTTTTTTATACCCCCATTGTTCTCCATGATTTAATTTTTTATCCAGTTCTATTTTATTCATATACCCTTTATTGAATTCATCTTTCATCAAATATTGTTTTCTTCTCGTACTCTAGTTTTATGGATTCGATAGTTGATTCATTTGGTTTCTTAATTATCCCAAATTTCCCCATTATTCGGTCAAGGCTCAAAGGTCAAAAAACTCTGGACTCTTGACTTTTTACTCTGGACAACCTATATCAAAAAAATATGACACTTACGTAAGTCCTAATTTAGTTTTTTGTTAAATGTCAGACATAGAGAATTTTACACCTAAGTTAACAGCAGATGGCTCCTTCACCTTTGTCTCTCAAGAGTTTGGTGAATCCTTTCACAGCCATTATGGAGCTACGCAGGAAAGTTTTTGCAAGTTTGTAGAACCTACTCAACTGGCTACAGCAGCGCAAAAACCTGTCTTGCGACTATTGGATGTTTGTTATGGTCTGGGATATAACACAGCTGCTGCTTTGCAAACAATTTGGAACGTGAATCCTAGTTGTTGTGTTGAAATAATCGGTTTAGAACTGAATCCAGCAGTGCCACAAGCGGCGATCGCCCATCAGTTGTTCGACAATTGGAACTGTAACTATATTGAAATTTTGAAAAAGCTAGCTTTTGAGCATCAAGTGCAGACACCTTGCCTGAAAGCGAAGCTACTAATTGGCGATGCTAGAACTACGATCGCGCTAGTACGTCAGTCGGGTTTCTGGGCAGATGCAATTTTCCTCGATCCCTTTTCACCACCACAGTGTCCTCAATTATGGACTGTTGAATTTATTCAACAACTCTCATTGTGTTTACATCCAGATGGTTTATTAGCCACCTATTCTTGTGCTGCTGCTGTACGCACAGCACTTTTGTCTGCTGGCTTGGTTATATCTTCTACCCCACCCGTAGGAAGGCGATCGCCTGGTACCGTGGCAACACATTCTCAAAATGCTGAGTCCAAAGACGACTCCCTATTCACTACCCTTTCAGAAGTTGAAAAAGAACACTTGCTAACTCGTGCTGCTATTCCCTATCGCGATCCTCAATTGAGCGATCCAACTGAAGTCATAGTCAGGCGGCGACAACAGGAGCAAGAAACCTCTTGCCTAGAACCTTCCTCTCATTGGCGAAAAAGGTGGTTATTGGGAACACAAGGTAGGGATTTTATGGGAACTAGTTTGTAGTTTGATTACAATATCATACAATATGCTACGTCTATGGACTGCAAGCCTAATTCAACGAGTTTTTACGAGTCAAATAGCTTAACTATATGTTAGTATTCAATATCACATCATATTTTACGGTACTAGATTATTCCTATAACTGAGTAAAAAAATTATATCTAAATGATTACTATAAAGACTTGAAACTCAAAATCCGATATTTTGATATAAATTGTTCAATTACAACGGTTTCTGACGCCACGAGGCTAAAAAATCTCCGTAAAAAACCTGATTTAACATTTGTGATAATTTATAATACTGGAATTAAAAGCAAAAAATTTGACAACAAGATACATCTTGTTCGTAACATAAAAGATACATGCTGCGAAAAATTCCATCCGCAGCTTGACATCATCCATAATCCATATCGAAATTCTGACTCAGATACAGTCAAATCTTAAATTTGTTTTTAAAATCTAACGCTGTTAACTAACTTGTGCAAAAACTTGGAGTGCCTTTGTGATTCAATGGAAATCCAACCATACAGGCTTTACAGAAAAAATTGTTAATGGGTCAAACCCCATTAGCACAGTGAAGAGTATCGGTTCAAATCATGCTGTAGAATCGCAAAATGCGGAGGGTTATTCTTTAGGCTTATCTCAAGGAGACCTTATGCTTGAAGATAGGCAAGCAATGTTTTCTTGGATAAAATCTGATGTTAATTGTGATGAAGATTCATTGGTCTCTAGAACACTACAAGCCAAAGGTTCTAAAGTGAATGGGTTTGATTTAGATCCGCCGAAGGTTTTAGTTGTTGACGATCATGCCGCCAGCCGGATGACTGCTGTTGCCCTCTTGGGGATGGAAGGATATGAGGTGATTGAGGCGGACACTGGGTCTATTGTTGTGGGATTGGTAACTCAAAAACAACCAGATTTGATTTTGCTGGATGTCATGATGCCAGGAATGGATGGATTTGAAGTGTGCCAATTGCTTAAACAAGATGAGCAGACTAGGCTAATCCCAGTAATTTTTATTACAGCGTTAAATGACAGGCGATCGCGCATTCGGGGAATTGAAGTTGGGGCAGATGATTTTCTCACCAAACCCTTCGATCGGGTGGAACTAGCGGCGCGTGTAAAGTCCTTGGTGCGGCAGAAGCGTCTGAACGAAGATTTAGACCATGCCGAACAAGTACTGTTTTCCATTGCCATGTCTATCGAAAGTCGCGATCCCAATACAGGCAACCATTGCGAACGTCTAGTAAAACTGGGACAAGTTTTTGGTGAATACCTCAACCTCACACGCTATCAAATTCGAGATTTGATGTGGGGTGGTTATCTCCACGATATTGGTAAAGTGGGTATTCCCGATGCTGTGCTGCTAAAAAAAGGCAAACTCACCCCCGAAGATTGGCAAATTATGCAGCAGCACGTTTTGATTGGAGAAAAAATCTGCCAACCACTACGCAGTATGCGCGGTGTAATTCCGATTATTCGTCATCACCACGAACGTTGGGATGGTTCAGGCTACCCGGATCGACTCAAGGGGGATGATATTCCTTATCTTGCGCAAGTATTTCAGTTAATTGATATTTATGATGCCCTGACTAGTGAACGACCTTACAAAAGAGCTTTTACTTCAACAGAAGCCCTTTTAGTGATGCAAGAAGAAGCTGATTCTGGTTGGCGTAACCCCAAACTAATGCAGCAGTTTGCAGAGTTTATTTGCTCTTTTCAGGAAAATGGGAAGACTGAGGAATAGGGAGTAATGATTTGTAGCTGCTGTAATGAACGCTAATTTGCATTATTATAATCTCTGCTTTTTATGAGTAAAAGTTATACCGACTCCTGAATTCTGAATTTTTTGATATTTTCAGTCTTCTATGATTAGCTGGTATGATTTGAGCCGAGATTTTAAAGTACTAACAGCACTAATCACAATTTCACTGATAGCTGATAGCTAATTATGGTAGTTGTAGCAATTCTAGCGGCGGGACGCGGCACACGGATGAAATCACGCTTACCCAAGGTTTTACATTCTTTGGGTGGGCGATCGCTAGTAGAGAGAGTTCTCGAAAGTGTAGAACCACTTTCGCCCTCACGGCGAATCGTGATTGTGGGATATCAATCTGAGGAAGTCCAAGCCGCCATGCATTCAATTCCCAGTTTGGAGTTTGTCGAACAGACTGTGCAATTGGGGACAGGTCATGCTATCCAGCAATTACTTCCTCACTTGGAAAATTACACAGGAGATTTACTGGTACTTAACGGCGATTTACCGTTAATACGCAGCGAAACTCTTAAGCAGATGTTACAAACTCACGTCCAAAATCAAAACTCTGCCACTATTCTCACCTCGCACCTACCCGACCCCACAGGCTACGGGCGCGTTTTTTGTAACGATGAAAATATTGTGCAGCAAATGGTCGAACACAAGGATTGTACGGCTGCTCAACGAGAAAATCAGCGGATTAACGCTGGAGTTTACTGCTTTCGCTGGCCAGATTTGGCAAAGGTGCTTCCCCACCTCCAGGCAAACAATGCCCAAAAAGAATACTATCTTACCGATGCCGTAACTCAGGTAGGACAAGTAATGGCAGTGGATGTGGAAGATTATCAAGAAATTCTTGGCATCAACGATCGCTTGCAACTGGCAGCAGCATCCGAAATTTTGCAAAAACGAGTCAAGGAAAAATGGATGCTGGCGGGTGTCACCCTCATCGACCCCACAAGCATCACCATTGATGAAACAGTGGAATTGCAGCCAGATGTAATTATTGAACCCCAAACTCACCTGCGGGGAAATACGGTAATCCAAACAGGAAGTCGGATTGGGCCGGGGAGTTTAATTGAAAATAGTCAGCTAAGTGAAAATGTCACGGTGCAATATTCAGTAGTTATAAATAGCACCGTGCAGGCCGGAAGCCGAATTGGCCCTTATACTCATTTGCGCGGTCAGGTACAGGTGGGTGCTGGTTGCCGTGTGGGAAATTTTGTGGAGTTGAAAAATACGCAATTAGGCGATCGCACCAATGCAGCCCATTTGTCATATATAGGTGATACTGTTGTCGGTAATCAGGTGAATATTGGTGCTGGTACAATTACTGCCAACTATGACGGCGTAAAGAAACATCGTACCAAAATAGGCGATCGGACAAAAACTGGCGCCAATAGCGTTTTAGTGGCTCCGCTCACGTTGGGAGATGATGTCTACATTGCAGCTGGTTCTACTGTGACAGAAGATGTGCCTGATGATTCTCTGGTAATTGCCCGTAGTCGTCAGGTGGTGAAACCCGCTTGGCAAAGGAAAAATGTTGAAAATGAAACCACAGATCGACATAAATAATTTATCGGTGTTAATCGCGTTTGATCTCTAGTCTTAGACTATAAACCACGATTTTTGCTAGATGTCTAATCTAGCTAGATTAGTAATATAGCCAAAATCTCAACATATAACATGCATGGAAGAACTGCTAGAACTTAGGCAATTTCTAGAACAAGGCAAAATCCATGAGGCGCTGCTGTTGGTGGATGAGTTAGAAGAAATGAGCCTCAATGACAAAATCAATAAAATTGATAGTTATGGTGTGATTCTGCTCATCCATTTAATTAAACAAAAGGCCGAAAAACGTTCTACTCGCTCTTGGGATGTTTCAATAGAAAATACAGTGCGGGAAATCAACAAAATAAACAAGCGCCGCAAATCCGGTGGCTTTTACTTGAATCAAGCAGAATTAATCGATATTCTGGAACAAGGATATCAAGTGGCACTGAAAAGAGCGGCGCTAGAAACTTTTGAAGGGCGTTATGAAGCCCAAGAATTGGCCGCAATGATTGACCAGCAAGAAACTTTAGCCGAAGCGCTGAAACTGATTCAACAATAGCCGATCAGTTCGTTGCCAGTCCATTCCAAAGTGTCACCAACTTTTTCGCCATCGTGGTAGGCGGCGAGTAAGATTTCGCTAGTTTTCCCCCAAGCGATCGCTCCACTAGCATCTAAGGCGATCGCTCCCAAATCGCGTTTGTTCTCGTGGGCTTCCCCAAAGGAACGCTGCATCGCTTCCTTCAGTGACATCCCATCAGTAACACGCACTACAATTCGTGCGGCTAAACACTCATCGATGATATCTTCACCAATGCCAGTACAGCTAACACCAGCATTACTAGTAGCATAATTACCTGCTGGCATCGCCGAATCACTTACCCTGCCAATCCGCTCAAATCCCTTACCACCAGTAGAAGTACCAGCAGCTAGCTTACCAGATGCATCTAAAGCTACTACACCGATGGTACCGCGTCCGCTATTGCTGGTTTCTAGCAGTTCGGGTTCTGCTACTACGCCAGCCATTGCGCTTTTAAAATTATCCTGGCGCTCTTGTATCCACTCTTGTAACCGCAAATCAGTTAAAGCGTTATAGCTGGGAATTTGCATTTCTCGCGCCAACTCAGCCGAACCGAAATCTGATAGCACTCGGTCTGGGGAGCTTTGTAAAAATTGCGCTAAATCAATCGGATTTTTCACCCGCGAGATATTAATCACACCACTAAACCGCCCTGATGCACCATCCATCAGGGAAGCACTCATACGGATTTGTCCATCAGATTGCAATACTGAACCAGTACCAGCATTAAAACGGGGGTTGTCTTCGAGCATTAGGCAACCCCGCACCACTGCCTCTGAGGCAGTTGCTCCTGACAATAGCAGAGAATAAACTTCTTCTATTACTGTATGGAGCGATCGGCGCACCGCCTCTAATCCGCCTTTACCGTGGAGAGAACTACCAGCCCCACCATGAATAATTAATTTAGGTTGCACCTGTAACTCCATTAATCTCTTGCGCTATTTGCGTCTGTATCGCGGTTGGTTTCATTTTGAGCTTCAGAACGGCGACGACGACAACGTTCTGAGCAGTATTTCACATCGTCCCAGCAATCTTGCCACTTTTTACGCCATGTGAAAGGACGTTGACATACCGGACAGATTTTTGTAGGTAGGTCAGATTTAGAACGAACACGTCCCATATAAATACTGTGTAAATGAGAATTTAATTTCTGAGGGAGATGGAAGATAATTATAACCAGTTTGCTATGAAGGCAGGATAAATTCGACGAACAAATATATTGTCAATCTATCCTTAGAGTTATTTGCAATATCTATTCTAAAAAGAGAGAGGCTTTAAATCTTACTATCCTTCTCTTTTAAGGACTTGCAAAAAATAAATTATCCCCAACTATTTTTAGATTTGTAGAGGTGCAAGGACTTACATTGGTGTCAACTTAAGGTTAAAGCTTTTAGCGGTTTATCTCATTGCCTGTCGGAGCAGGGGAATGTTTAATGGGAGGCAGTATTTCTAGCCTCTGACTGGAAACGAGATATTAAAGGAGTTTTAGCTTAAGTTTACTGATACCAATAAAGGACATGAAAGACCCCTGACGACGTTAGGGCAAGGAAAGCTGTTTCATGTCCTAAAAGGTGCTGATTTACAAGCGTTTCAAGCAAAAAATCAGGTGAATAAAAAATCTGATTGCACAAGAAAATAGTGATGCCCTCTCCTGTCGGAGACGCTTTGCGTAGCTTGCTTCCCCGTAGAGGTACGGCAAGGCTTCTCTACGAGAGGCTACGCCAACGCTAACGCACTGAAATTGACTCTTTGAGATAGTAATTTTTCGATTACTAACTTCCCCGCATTTACTGTCTATGTTGTTGACAATATCCTTAATAGATCGAATGAAATAGACTTGGAGGTTAGGGTAATTAAAAGTGCTTAAACTCATATCGAAACACATTTAAAACAACCTCTAAATACTAGACGTTGTAAATAACTTGATAGTACATAGCAAAGTACTTTTCAAACAATTTTTAAATACTATATAGGGTCAGTAACTTGATAGTAGAATGTTTTTTCCTTAATAAAAGAAAATTTACGTAAAACTACTGTTCATCGAATTCTAATAGTGCTATTCTTTGTATGCCACTAAAAAACAAGTTGTAGTGGCACGACAAAAAACCAGTTGACCTTACTAATTCTTAGGAAAGTAAAATCATGATTATCAACGATCTTTCTCATGTAGAAACCGTTCTTGAAAATGACAATGTTCAAGGTGGAATAGCTTTTGCAGATGCTAATTCAAAAGCATTCGCTTTTGGTAAAAACATCGCTATCACCAGCATTGCTACTAGCACCGTTGCTGTCTCCAAGAAATACAGCCTATCTGCTAGTGTCGGTTCATCTAGTTCTTCTGCCGGCTAAATATGCCTTAGTCCTACAGTGTACTACAGTGCATTTTAGATAGAAAAATTGCTGAAAGTTATCAAAAACTTTCAGCAATACATTCGTTTTTCAAAGAGAGCTTTTTTATGGAACGATTAAGAATTTCCGATCTCAGTTTTTGTGAAAATGAAACTTCCGATCTTAGTCAAGTACAAGGGGGAGTTGCATCTGCTTACGCACGTAGCTATTCTACTGCTAAGAAAAGCAGTTATAAAGTAGACAAATTCGGTATTTCCGCTGAGATTTCAGGTGCTCTTGCTGGTGCTCTTGCTGGCGCTATTACTGATGGTGATAAAGCTATTGCATCTGCCAATACATCTGCAACAGCTTCCTAAAGCTTGCATAACCACATTGTAGGTAACTTTTATGGGCAATGTCCATAAAAGCTTCTTATAAATATTTCTATACCTCTATCTTATACCACATAGTAGTATAAGACAGTAGGTAAAAGTGACACTTCAACGTCGCTCACTGACCATGCTTGTTTTTGAGTTCAAAGCTTATGAAAAGTCAGCCCAGATAACAGCAGTAGATAATGCAATTCTGACTGTAAAAATTCATTAAAAATAGCTGTATTTGGCTATAGATGAATGTTAAAAATACAGCTAAAAAAGATTTGCATAAATTCTTGAATTGATTGTGCTGTATTTGCAGCTAACTTTCCTTTTACTAATGAACTTAACCCAATGGTAAGACTTACCAGTGGAAAACAAGCATGGTCTTTCTTTTATCTCTTAATTTTATGACAACTGTAAAGAGGATACTCTGGGTTTCAAACCATTCATTTTTATAGCTATTTATTTGTATTTATTTAATACTTATCTGTCAGGGTGCAAAATCACAAAATCATTTGCATACCTAATGACTTAGGGTTCCCATAAATCAATTTTGTATCGATCTGAGTGGAATACGTAAGTAGGCGAGAAACCCAAAGAAATAAAACCTCGTTCTGCCAAAACTCGATCGATTTGATTTGTGATAGTAAGGGTAACTATTACTTGCCCCATTTGCTTACCCTAAAGACTTGGTAGTATCAGCTTACCCGTTTCAGCAAACTTCTGAAAACAAAATATTTTTGAGAGATGCCTTAAAACACAAAGACGCAAAAGCACTCCCTGCGCCTTTGCGTCTCTGCGTAATATATTCCCTACTACACCATCTCAGACGAAGCCTGGACTACCGGTTGCGGCTGTGGCTGGAACATGAACAACGAGTAAACAACGTCTCGGCGGATGTTTACCATCATATCCAAGAACAATTCATACCCCTCGCTCTTGTATTCAATTAGCGGGTCTTTTTGCCCATAACCACGTAATCCCACCGATTCGCGCAAGGCATCCATTTGTTGCAGGTGTTCGCGCCACAAGGTATCAATGCGTTGCAAGATAAAGAAGCGTTCCGCTTGGCGCATAAGTCCGGGTTGAACTTGGTCAATCTGCGCTTCTTTGAGGTCGTAAGCAATTCGTACCTGTTCGTGGAGGAAGGCTTTAATCTCGCTGACTGTAATATCTTCTAATTGACTAGCTTGTAAATCCGCTAGCAGATAGACGAATTCTTTGACTTTCTCAACCAACTTTTCTAACTCCCACTCTTCCGAGGGTAAGTCTATGTTGATGTAGAAGTCAACGATGTCATCCATCGTTTTTTCAGCGTATTTAATCACCTGTTCTTTCAAATCTTGACCTTCTAAAACTCGGCGGCGTTCAGCATAAATAGCACGACGTTGATTATTCATCACCTCGTCATACTCAAATACCTGCTTCCGAATGTCGTAGTAGTAAGTTTCAACTTTTTTCTGTGCACCTTCCAAACTCCGGGTAAGCATCCCAGATTCGATGGGCATATCTTCTTCCACTTGGAAGGCATTCATTAACCCAGCGACGCGATCGCCACCAAAAATCCGCAGTAGGTTATCCTCTAAACTGAGGAAGAATCTCGTGGTTCCAGGGTCGCCTTGTCTTCCTGCACGTCCGCGCAACTGGTTATCAATCCGGCGCGATTCGTGGCGTTCTGTACCAATTACGTGCAAACCGCCGATACCCACTACCTCTTCATGTTCGCGGGTAGTAAATTGTTCGTATTCCTGTTTGACGCGGTTGTAAGCTTCCCGCAATTTCTGAATTACAGGGTCATCAATGGGGGCTTTTTCTGCGGCTACAGCTACCTTTTCTTCAGCTTCCAATTCTGGTAAACTGCGATCGCCATACTCACGCACTGCAATTTCTACTGCATCTTTGAGTAGTTTTTCTGTTTCTTTTGTCAATTGAGTCGGGAAAATTTCTGGCGAAGCTCGCCAAGTTTTGACTTTTTTACCAGGGACAAAGCCTTGACCACCACCATGTCCTGTAGGCAATCCGGCTGCTCTTTGCACGCCAAAGGCGTCTTCATCTTCTGGCATGACAATTCGGGGCATAAAGTATTCCCGTAGCTTCAGACGTGCCATGTATTCGGAGTTACCACCCAAAATGATGTCTGTACCTCTACCAGCCATGTTCGTAGCAATGGTAACAGCACCCTTGCGTCCAGCTTGGGCGACAATTTCCGCCTCACGCTCGACGTTTTCCGGTCGGGCGTTGAGTAATTCGTGAGGAATCTTCAAATCCTTCAATAGGCGGCTGAGAAGTTCGGATTTTTCTACACTAGTGGTTCCTACTAAGACAGGTCTGCCGAGTTGGTGCATTTCGGCACATTCTCCGGCGATCGCTCCCCACTTACCTGATTCTGTCTTGAACACCATATCAGACAAATCTTCGCGTCTGCGATCGCGGTTAGTGGGAATTACCGCAACTTCAAGTTTGTAAATTTTTTCAAATTCTGGTTCTTCGGTTTTTGCCGTTCCTGTCATTCCACCGAGTTTTGGATACAGCAAGAACATATTTTGGTAAGTAATTGTCGCTAGAGTTTGAGTTTCTGGCTGAATCTCTACGCGTTCTTTTGCTTCAATCGCCTGGTGTAATCCATCACTCCAACGCCGTCCGGCTAGCACCCGACCAGTAAATTCATCCACAATTACTACTTCACCATTGCGGACGATGTAATTTACATCTTTGAGGAAAAGTTCCTTGGCTTTAATTGCATTGAAAATGAAGTGCGCCCAAGGATCTTCTGGGTCAAATAAATCTGTGACTCCCAAAAGATTTTCCGATTCGGCAAACCCTTCATCTGTCAATAGAACGTTGCGAGCTTTTTCATCCACATCGTAATGCTCGTCTTTTTTGAGTGTGAATGCTATTTCAGCGGCTTGGAGATATTTTTCTGTAGGTCTTTCCACCTGCCCAGAAATAATTAGTGGTGTCCGCGCCTCATCAACTAAAATCGAGTCCACCTCGTCAATTACGCAATAATTAAACGGGCGTTGTACCACATCTGCCATTGATGTCGCCATGTTATCCCGCAGATAGTCGAAGCCGACCTCGCTGTTGGTAACATAAGTGATATCGCAGTCGTAGTTTTTCTGACGTTCACTAGGAGTCATGCTTGACTGAATTAGCCCCACACTCAGCCCCAAGAAGCGATGCACCTGTCCCATCCATTCAGCGTCTCGACGAGCTAGGTAATCGTTTACGGTGATGACGTGTACACCTTTACCAGTAAGGGCGTTTAAGTAACTTGGCAAGGTAGCGACTAGTGTTTTACCTTCACCAGTTTTCATCTCGGCAATTTGCCCCACGTGCAAAATAATACCACCAAGGAGTTGGACATCAAAATGCCGCAAGCCTAATACTCGCCGTGCTGCTTCCCGAACAACGGCGTAAGCTTCTGGCAATATGTCATCTAGGGTTTCGCCTTTAGCGAGCCGTTGTTTAAATTCGACGGTTTTACCTTTTAACTCATCATCGGAAAGAACCTTAATTTCTTCCTCTAAAAGGTTAATTTCAGTAACAGAAGGTTGGTATTTTTTAAGCTTACGAGCGTTGGGGTCGCCCAACAAAAGTTTTAGCATGGCAGGTTATAGAACTGAATCAAGGGGGATGAGAATTAAAGGATCGGCATTGATTATAAACATTTAACCCAGCCCAAACGTCTTGGTCGTGGATGGGTGTGAAATGAGAATTACCTCAAAAGCGGGATAAAAACTAGCCAATCATTTAATAAACTGATTGGTTTTAACTCTTATCTTATATTTACTCTTTCTTCATAGTATCATTTTGCCCCCAGATGGGGCCAGAGAGGGTGTGGGGGAATAGAGTTAGGAGTTAAGAGTTAGGAGTTATGAGTTATAAGTTATGAATTTTTCAACTCCTCACTTCTCACTCCTCACTCCTCACTTCCACTCTGCTGTCAGGCGGCGGAAATTGTAATCATTAGCACTGGGATGACAGCTGACACAGCTGCCAATCTGGACGGGACGTGATAACTCAACTCCTGGATGCAAAGCTTTGAAATAACGCGAGTTGTTGAGGCGATATGGTGTTTCTTCGTCGTCTAGCTGCACGCGGGAGAAAGTCGAAAGATATTTCCACACCAAGATGCGTTGCGGATCGACTAAAGGCTGGAGTTGTGCGCCGTAGTGCTGCGAGTCTTGCAGGATATTTTTCCAAGTTTGGGTAGGTAAAACGGCTGGCGGTATGGCAATGTGACATTTGGAGCAGTTTTCTAAATAAAGTTCTTGCCCCAATTGGTATTGTGCAGGTACTACATCAACAGTGCCAATTTCAGCGGGAGGAGTTGCACTTTGGGCGTTAGTTGCCAAGGCTAGAAGCCAACCCATAGCTAAACTCCACGTTATAATTACCAGAAGTAAACCGAAAAATTGGCGTTTGAACTCACGTTCGGCGCTTGGCTGTAGCGCTTGGCGTTGGCGTAGCCCGCCGTAGGCATCGCGGATTTTCCGCTTAACAAAAATTGACATTCCTCACATTCCCAGATATTTAAAAGTGGCGCTTGTGCTAATCATAAGACTTACGCAGTATTGACAGTGTTTCAAATTTTGTGTAAGTAGTTTTGTCAGCAAGACATCGTTTTATATTGACAACAGTAATATAAATATCTATTCAGCACACCACTGACTATGCAAGGAAAAGTATTCTAGTAGTTTTAACCTGACTCACTATAAAAATCAGCCACAATATCTCGGATTTCATTTGCACCAATATCTTCTCGGTCAGATTTTGAATAAATCGTTAGTAGCAAAATACTTGTAGGTGACTCAACTTGATAAATCAATCGGTATCCAGCACTCTTACCTTTTTGGATACTACTGTTACGAACTCTCATTTTATAAACAACATACTCCTCACCAATGCCCGCAATTCTATCTCCTACAATATTTCCTTATTGTAATTGCTCAATAATTGGTTGAACATCAGAGCGAATATTGCGAAATTTTTTTGAAAGGTCACGCAAGTTTTATTTATATTCAGGAGTTAAATCGATGAATACCGATAGCTGTTCATTCGGCATCAATTCCCTCCCACATTTGAGATAATGGCAAGCGTTGCCCTGTTTTGGCTTGCTGCAAGGCTCTCCTCAAACTAGCTTTAATCTCCTCAACGGGCGTATCATCAGGGTCAAGCTCTTCTGCTTCTGCTTGTTCTGGAACGCAAGAAATGCAGTTACCGCTACCTTGGATAGCTGTTTTTTAGATCGTCGAAGTCACTTTGCATTAAGGAATAGAAACCGATCGCAATAATCGCTCAACAACAGTTCTTGAATTGCGCCCTCCTCTAGGAATAAGTCGATGGCACAGAACATAAGGGACAAGAAATTTCACATCATCGGGAATGGCATAATCACGCCCTAATAGAAAAGCTAAGGCTTGAGCAGCCCGTTGTAATGCTAATGTGCCACGGGGACTGACACCAAGGGCGATTTCCTCGTCTTGACGTGTTGCCCGTACCAATTCGAGAATGTATTGTTGCAAGGAAGTTGCTACTTTTACTTGAGAGCAGAGATAACGCAATTCCTGCACTTCTGCCAAGGTAATACAAGGCTGCAAATTAGCAACTTTGATACCATTTTGGAGATTTTGTAGCATCAGGAGTTCTTCTGCCTCAGAAGGATAGCCCAAACTCAGCGACAACATAAACCGATCCATTTGCGCTTCTGGCAGGGGAAAAGTACCTTGATACTCGATAGGGTTTTGAGTAGCAATTACAAAGAAGGGCTGAGGAACTGCACGAGAGACACCATCAACTGTTACCTGATGTTCCTCCATAACTTCCAATAAAGCTGACTGAGTGCGGGGTGTGGCGCGGTTAATTTCATCAGCTAATAACACATTGGTAAAGACTGGCCCAGGCAAAAAAGTAAATTCGCCGCTTTTTGGGTTCCAGATGTTAGTGCCGGTAATATCAGTTGGCAGTAAATCGGGAGTGCATTGTAGCCGTTGAAACTTGCCATCCAGCGAGCGAGCTAAGGATTTAGCGAGTAGGGTTTTACCAACACCAGGAACATCTTCTAAGAGAGCATGGCCACCACCTAGCAATGCTACTAGCACTAAGCGTATTGCCTCAGCTTTGCCAACGATGGTAAGAGCCAGATTTTGTGTTAAAGCGTCGATTTTTTCTCTCATGCGTTGTGGGGAGTGAGGAGTGTGTAATGGGGAGTTGGGAGTTAGGAGTCAGGAGTTATAAGAATTCTTCCCTAATGCCCAATGCTCAATTTTCCTAAATACATTGTTCCCACTTAGAACTCGTAACTCTGCCAATTTTAGATTTTGAATTTTGAATTTTGGATTGAAATAAAAATCTAAAATCTAAAATCCAAAATTGAATGACTCCAAACTCCTAACTCTTAACTCCTAACTTTTAACTTTCCGCTCCAGCACTCAAAACTTCTCTAGCAACAACGCAGTCAAGTTGAATTTGTGTTTTCAGGGCTTCGAGAGAAGGAAATTTTTGTTCGGGGCGCAAAAATTTAACTAGTTGCACAACCAGTTTTTTGCCATACAAATCGCCAGACCAATCGAATAAATGTACTTCCGCAGATGAATAAGTACCGTTTATAGTTGGACGATTACCGATATTCATGACACCCAAGTTCTCACTAGGAGCGGTATCTGTTGTTTCATTGAGAGTGAAAACACGGACAGCGTAGACTCCTTGGCGGGGCAAAAACTTTTCTTTTGGTAGTTGGAGGTTAGCGGTGGGAAAGCCAATTGTTCTGCCCAATTGTTGACCTTGAACGACATCACCAAGAAGGGCGTAAGGGCGTCCTAGTAACAGATTTGCGTTTTCGATGTCTCCCTGCTCAAGGGTTTGGCGGATCAATGAAGTGCTAATGCGAGCATCCTGAGTCGGAGTAGTACTGACGCAACTGGTTTGGGTGGACGAATCACCTGTATAAGTTTGTAAAGGAACGATGGTAACGGGAATATTGTGCTTGGCGGCGAGTAATTGCAAATCTTGAGCAGTACCACTGCGCTTTTCGCCAAAACAAAAATCCTGTCCAATGCTAATTCGTTCGCATCGTAGTTGTTGCACGAGAATTTTTTCGACAAATTCTTCGGGGGTCAACGCAGACAATTCTTTGTCAAAGGGTAGTAATACCAGTTGTTCTACCCCAAGCGATCGCAATTGTTGGACTTTTTCATCCAGTGGCGTTAACAAAGTTCGGGGTTGCCCTGTAAAGAACTCCTGTGGATGGGGGTCAAAGGTGACAACTGTTGAATAAGTATATTCTTGATTTGTCAGTTGATTTTCCTTTGAGTGCGGACTACTAGCTACTGATAAGTGACCACCAGCGTGCAAGACTGGTTGAATTACCCTTTGATGACCAAGATGAACGCCATCAAACTTGCCAAGGGCAACAGCAGTCGGCGTTAGTAGCCCAACGCTAGAAAAAGCAACCCGCACAGAACACCCATTTTTAGACAAATTTAGCACGTGGATTCTGAGATTTTAGGTTTATTTTAGCTCTCAGCAGGAAGCTACCCTATGGTAAACCGCCTTCAGGAGCGCTGAAAGCCTCTGATCACCAATCTAATCTAAAATCTCCAATTCCTCCGATCGCAATCTTTAAGTAGAAAACTTGCTAACAGGAAAAGATTCTGATAAGACAACTGAGGTCGGAACCTGAAGTACCAATCCTTCCCGTGCCATAATCGCACCAGGAAATTTTTCAGCGGCTTCTTTGCCGACACGATCCAAAAAGTCGTCATCGTGCGCCGGGTCGTGGTGGTAAATCACCAGAGTTTTGACGTTAGCGGCTTGTGCCACTTTTACAGCTTCTTGCCAAGTAGAATGCCCCCAGCCAATTTTCGGGGATTTTGGCGAGTGGTATTCCTCGTCTGTGTAGGTAGAATCGTAAACCAGAATGTCAGCATTACGAGCTAACCACAACACATTGTCATCGAGTCGATCGGGAAAATGTTCGGTATCAGTGATGTAAGTAGCTGCACCACCACGCCAGTTGACGCGGTATCCAACAGCTTCACCTGGATGGTTTAAAGGTGCTGTTTCTACGGTAAGGTCATCAATGTGGATTGGTTGCCCTGGCCGAATGTCGTAGAAATTTAAATTAGCTTGCATAATCTGCAAGGGTACGGGAAAGTTCGGGTGCAACATTTGATCGTTGAGGCGCTGTTCTATGGTAGAACCATCAGGTGCGATCGCGCCGTAAATATGAAAGTCATTCCCCTTTACAAACCCTGGCGTAAAGAAGGGAAAACCTTGCATGTGATCCCAGTGAGAGTGAGTAAAAAATATGTGAGCTTCTAACGGCATTTGGCGCAACAGAGATTGCCCCAAAACATGTAGTCCCGTGCCAGCATCGAAAACTAAGCGTTTATCGCCCGCTTGCATTGATATGCAAGGGGTATTACCGCCGTAACGAACAGTGTGTGGCCCAGGGCTGGGGATGCTGCCACGAACGCCCCAAAATTGTACGGTAAATTGATTCTCTATCCTAGACATGGGTGTTGCTTGCTGGACTGAGCGGGCGATAAATGAAAGAATTGTTACTTCTTTTGTTGAAGTTTATGCTGTCTCACTGATTTTGCTTGAGGAAGGATTTCTTGGTAAAACAGCATATCCTGTTTCTGGCTGATTGTGTAAATGTGAATGAAAGACGTCAGTTAGAACTTTTTAGGTTTTGGGGTGAATGTGTATCGCTTATTTCAAGAGTGCCCCTACGTTATAGCCTACATTTTTCGTGATGTATTTGAATAACCCCATTTTTGTCCTGATAAATCAAATGATTCCAGGAAAATTGAATTCCCAATCTGATAATTTATCTAATCCAGTTGCGTAAGTAAGATTGTATTGTAATGGAGTGATACTGATGTAGTTTTTACGTACAACTTCCACATCTGTAGGTACATTTTGAGGCAGATTTAATCCGCTTGGGAGTTCCACATCCTCAACTACCTCTCCGGTTAACCAGTAGTACGTTTTTCCACGAGGATCGACTCGTTTATTAAACACATCAATGTAATGCCGTAGGCCTTGACGGGTGAGAGCAACTCCGGCAATTTCTTCCCATTTGACCGCAGGAATATTGACGTTGAGCAACATTAAATCTGGCAGCGGTTTTTGGGCTAACTGGTCTACGAGAACTGTGGCAAACTTAGCAGCAGCTTGAAAATCTTTAGATGTGTGACTCATCAGACTCAGCGCTACGCTGGGTATGCCTTCAATTAGACCTTCCATTGCCGCAGAAACAGTGCCAGAATACAGAATTTCAGTTCCCAAATTCGCACCTTGATTAATACCAGAGAGAACTAAATCCGGGGGAGTTTCCAGCAAAGCCCACAGCGCCAATTTGACGCAATCTGAAGGCGTGCCATCACAAGCCCAAGCTTTGACAGTAGGATGAAAAATCTCTTCAACAATTTCGGCGCGAATCGGTTGGTGTAAAGTTAACCCGTGTCCAGTTGCCGATCGCTCCCGATCGGGACAAACTACACTCACATCATGACCAGCCTCTGCCAAATAGTTGGCTAGGGTACGAATCCCCAAGGCAGAAATGCCATCATCGTTGCTAATTAGTAATTTCATGGTCATTAGTCATTGGTCATTGGTCATTGGTCATTAGTCATCGATCATTAGTTATTAGTTATTTGTTATTAGCCATTTGTCAATGTCTGAGGTCACAATCAGCAAAAAAATATTTATACTCACTAGAGAGTGTGGCGGAATTTTGCCTACTTTTAAGACAAGTTGCTCAATCTCCAAGTCTGGTTAAGTGAGATGTTAGCTGGATTTACACGACCGCTGTACTAGCCCAATCGTCTATAACTGATAAACAGAGGTTTGGTTTCAACCCTCACCTTTAGCTGATGTTAATGGTATAACTGTAAGTTTATTTATCGACCAGTTCACAGCTTTTGACTATAGACTAATGACAAATGACCAATGACTAATAACTAATGACTAGCAATTTAGAAGCTCAACTTTTAGCACTGCGGCAAGAAGGAGAAAAAGCGATCGCAGCCGCCGACACCTTAGAACGTCTGGAGGAACTCAGAGTTAACTATCTGGGTAAAAAAGGGGAACTGGGGGCACTGTTGCGAAGTATGGGGCAAATGAGTGCAGAGGAACGACCAAAAATTGGAGCGATCGCCAATACAGTCAAAGAATCCCTGCAAACTAGTCTAGACCAGCAACGTGCTGCCTTAGAAGCCGCGCAAATTCAAGCTTTGCTAGAGGCGGAAACTCTGGATGTAACTATGCCGGGAATTTACAGCCCCCAAGGTCGGATTCATCCTCTCAACGGCATTATCGACCGGGCGCTGGATATCTTTGTCGGTATGGGCTACACCGTGGCTCAAGGGCCAGAGATGGAAACAGATTATTATAATTTCGAGGCTCTCAACACCCCGCCAGATCACCCCGCCCGTGATATGCAGGATACCTTCTACTTGCCAGATGGTAATCTTTTACGGACTCATACCTCATCAGTGCAAATTCGTTACATGGAAAGAGAAGAACCACCGATTCGGGTCGTGGCTCCAGGGCGAGTTTATCGGCGAGATAATGTAGACGCGACTCACTCAGCAGTTTTCCATCAAATAGAACTTTTAGCCATTGATGAGGGACTAACTTTTACAGACCTCAAAGGCACAATTAAGGTATTTTTGCAAGCAATATTTGGCGATTTACCAATTCGTTTCCGCGCCAGTTATTTCCCGTTTACCGAACCTTCGGCTGAAGTAGATTTGCAGTGGAATGGGCGCTGGCTGGAGGTGATGGGCTGCGGTATGGTCGATCCAAATGTACTTAAGTCTGTGGGTTATGACCCAGAAGTTTATACAGGGTTTGCTGCCGGTTTTGGTGTAGAACGCTTTGCAATGGTGTTACATCAAATCGATGATATTCGTCGCTTGTATGCTAGTGATTTGCGGTTTTTGCAGCAATTTTAGGCATACGTAATAGTTATGTACTGCAAACAAGGTAAGAATAAATAATGACTTCAGTTTCCAGGTTAGATCGAGTTTTAGAAAGCATCGAAGACTTATCAGTAGATGAACAAGAAACATTAATCGATCTGATAAGTCATCGGTTGGCAGAACGGCGGCGTTCTGAAATTGCTGCTAATATCGCTCAAGCACAAGCAGAATACCAGTCGGGTAAAGTGTTCCGTGGTACAGTTACTCAAATAATGGATGAGTTACGCAAGTGATAACTGTAGTTTTGGCATCATCGTTTAAACGAGCATTTAAGCGATTGGTACGACGACAGCCAGAATTACAAGAGCGGATTGGAGAGCGGTTAGCACTACTAACCGCCGATCCATTTGATCCATTGTTGCAGACTCATAAACTTAAAGGCAAACTGTCTGGAGCTTGGGCGTGTTCAGTGGACTATGATTGTCGCATTGTCTTTAACTTCGTGCAAAATATAGAATCTGGGGAAGAGGAAATTTTGCTAATTGATATTGGCACTCATGACGAAGTGTACTGAGTTTTAAATGCTGTTCTAGTATTTTCCTACTGACAAATTTTGGATTTAGGATTGAATAATTCAATGACTGCGATCGCTGGCAAACGCCTAACACTTGAGGAATATTTGAAGTATGATGATGGCACGGATAGCCAATATGAACTGGTGGCAGGTGAGTTAGTTGCAATGCCACCTGAAAGCCCGAAAAATGTCCAGATATCTCTCTTTTTGCTGATCAATTTCCTCAAGTTTGTCCCAGTTAATCGGTTAAGTAACAAAGTTGAAATTGTTGTTGCTGGTTCTCGCGCGACAACTCGCATTCCTGACTTAGTTGTGCTGACGGATGAACTTGCAACAGCCTTAGAAGGTGCAACGCGATCTACAATCACTTTGGATATGCCTCCTCCAGCATTAGTTGTCGAAGTTGTTTCTCCTGGCAAAGCTAATGAAGATCGAGACTATCGCTACAAACGTTCCGAGTATGCCGCAAGGGGAATTGCTGAATATTGGATTGTCGATCCACAAATAAATGTAGTTACCGTACTGATATTAGTTGACGGGTTTTATGAAGAAACCGATTTACAGGAAACAGTGCGATCGCTTCTACGATTCTCCCAGAATTACAGCTAACCGCAGATCAAGTACTCAAAGCTGGAGAAAGCAATACGGATGATGCCATTTCTTAGTTTAAATTTAAAATCAAGACAGGCAATCTGTAATTTATTTGCAATTTCCTAATTACTAATTAAATATTTCACTTAACTCTTATAGATGAAAAATTTGAAATGCATAAAAGTTATAACTATTTAAACTCTAAAACATCAGCCACAGCTATTACTAGTTTAATCTTTCTGGTTAGTTTCCCCTTTCTGATTTTATTAGTATTACCAAGTATTATTTTCAGAGATGATTTTGTTGGAGTTTGGTTAGATAACCCAGGCGATTTTCCTTTTAGTTTTTCTATGGCATTATTTGTCGCTCTATGTTGCAGTACAGCGTCTATTTTAACTTTTCGTGATAAGCGTGAGGATTTTTCTTTTCCCGCAATTATTATTGCTGCACTTCTAGGTTGCATTCTTAATTTAATAATTCTACCTATTAATATTAATAGCATTATTATATTTTTATATTTACTGACTGCTTTTCTGTTTATCTCTCCAATAATTTTAATTATAACTTTGACGATTGATAGTATTTTAAAAAAAGCAAATTCACCGAGGAACTCATTTAAAGTAACATCTAAATTGATATATACAGATATATTTATTATAATTAATCTACTTTGTAGTTTTTTACTAATATTACCTTTTGTTTGTATTTATATATCTTGTAAAATCCAAAATCAAAAAAAATATCGTAACCAGCATATTTTAAAAAATATACTTCCATTATTGATAGTAATTTTAATTCCTTACTGTATAGCTTGTACCACAAAATTAACTCCCGGATTAATTATACCAATTGAATATAGGAATTATCTAGGTTTTAGAGAGTATAACTCTTATTACAAACAAGCAATTACTCAATTGAATGAGTGCAAACAACTCAAAAATTATATCGGTCATATACAAACACAGGGGTTTGCAGAAGGTAGACACTATCAGCAAACTGATTTTTCTGCTGGAGGAGAAGCTGGTCGTTTTGTTCTTGAGTTAGTTGGAGATCGGGGGACTGCTTTTGTTAACGGATGTTATGGTGATTGTCTAGGACAACCAGAGGAATTAGCAGTAAGAGTTTATACAAAATCAGAGGTTAAAAACTTGACTTTTTCTCAAATTTGTCCATAATGTTAAGGTCAACCGAAGACAGAAGCAGTATTGGTTTAATCTGGCGCAATTGCGATCGCACCAGTCTCCTGCTGACCATAACTACTGGTAAACTAAAGGCAACGCCAGTTCTGCTTCCTTCATTTATTCTATGTTTGCTGAAACCTCCTCGCGCTACGTTACCCGCAACCCGGAAATTTTGAGTGGAGAGCCAATAATTATAGGTACTCGGACATCTGTTCGTGCAATTGTCGGTTTGTGGCGATTGGGGATTATGCCAGAAGAAATCCTGAACCATTTGCCACATTTGACGCTAGCACAAGTATTTGATGCCTTGAGTTTTTATCTCGATCATCAAGCAGAGATTAATGAATACATTGAGCAAAACCGAGTACCCGATGAATTAATACATCCGTCTGTAATTAAAAATATTAAGGTGGTCGGTGAATCACACTAACCACCATTTTGAGACTTTATTTAACTATTCCTGAATGACCTGGAATATCTGCCAAAGGTTCAAATCTTCCACCTAAGTATTTGCCGAGAAACTCTTCTGCGATCGCAAGCAAGGGTAGTTTAGCGGCAATTGTCGCAATGTCCGCAACGCAGGTTAGCTGCTTCTTTATCAAAACCAAAGGCATTTAACAAAAACTGCCAACGACACTGCTTAGTTGTTAGGTATTGCTGCATCTGTTTAGCAGCGTGTAATTGCGTCGGTGGCTGATTTCCGGCTTTTTGCCCAATGCTGTAATGGAAAGGATCGAGCCAGTTTAGCTGACCATTGCTATGGAGTAAAGCTAGCGCCGTTGCACCTTCGGGAAATTGTCGAGTTACTGCATTCACTTCTCCCTGTTTTGGTAATTTTTTCACAAGTTGCTGCGCTATTTGTTGTTGCGATCGCATTTGTTCTTGAAAAAACTCCTGTCTTTGCTTATCCCCTGAATCTAACCACCCTGTAGGTTCACTCACCAATGTCAACGCTTCTGCTGGTTTCCCATCCCTTCCAGCGCGGCCAATTTCTTGCACATATTCAGATAGCAGATGCGGCGCGTGAAAATGTGCTACCCAGCGAACATCGCTTTTATTTATCCCCATGCCAAACGCACAGGTACATACAACAAAGGGAATTTTGCCACTTAACCAGCTTGCTTCTACTTCACGGCGTTCTGTTGCACCCAATCCCGCATGATAACTAGCTGTAGCGTAACCCATCTCTGCTAACCATTGGGCTAAATCTTCGCTATCTCTCCGAGTGCGAACATAAACTAATCCCGATTGTTGCGGTCTATTTTGAATAAACTTTAATAATTGTTGTTTCCTACCTCGTGGTGTCCAAGCGATGCGAACGCTGGGATGCAAATTCGGACGGTAAGGATTCAAGCGGAAAATCTCTGGTTGCTGTAATTGTAAAACTGTTTGAATAGTTTTTTGGGCTGAGGGGTCAGCAGTAGCGGTAAAAGCGGCGATACTGATTTTTGTTCCTGGTGGTTTTGATTTGAGCAATGCCGGACGCACCGCCCCTAATCTGCGATAAGCTGGGCGAAAAGTATCACCCCACTGCACTAAACAATGAGCTTCATCTAAAATCAAACCATTAATTTGCAATTGCGGGTGGCATAATCTTTCCCACACTGGGACACTGAGCAAAGTTTCGGGCGATAAATAAAGTAATCTTAGCTGTTGACGTTCTAAAGCTTGCAGAGTTGCACGGCGTTGAGATGAAGACAATTCACTATGTAAAAGCGCTGCTTTTTGGTGGCTTTCTCGTAGTTCCTGAACTTGGTTTTCCATCAACGCCACCAAGGGCGAAACTACTAAAGTTAATCCTGTTTGTAGCAGTGCAGGAAGTTGAAAGCAAATTGACTTACCACCACCTGTAGGCATAATAATCAGTGCATCTTTTTGTGCCAATAAACTGCTGACAATTTCTCCTTGTGGTGGACGGAAATCTTCATAACCCCAAATTTGTTTGAAAGCAGCGCGAACTTCTTGCCAAGATTTTGTTGTAAGCTGATTCATAATCAATAACTAGATGCACCCATATCCTTGAATGCTGAATATAGCTTTTGTTATCCAGCTAATGGCTCAGTAATTTCATCATTTTAACTGAACTGTATTGAGGTAGAAAGCGGGTTTCTCCTGTCTTCTGAACTATTTATTAAATCTCCACTGATAATCCTGGATTAAAGTAATTATTTGGTTCATCTGGATAACCACGCGGATTACAAATAACGCGAGTCAAACCGATTTGATAATCTAATTGATTGTGAATGTGGCCATGAATCCATAATAATGCTCCAGACTCCTCAACGAAAGTATCAAGATTTGAAACATAAGCAGCACTTAAAATATCTTCTTTATATTGAAAAGGTATAGACTTTGCACTAGGAGCATGATGACTGATAATTACATTTTTACCAGACAAGCCAGATAATGTATTTTTTAACCAATTAACTGATTTTTTACAAATTAGGGCTGTGTCAATAGTTCTTAACTTTGAGTATTGAGGACTTAATCTAATTTTCTTGTAATCGTTCATGACTTGACTAGCTTCTACACCTGCCATACGTGGTTCACCAAACAGTTTAAAATCAGTCCATAAGGTACAACCTAAAAAATTTACATCCTCAATGGTAACTAAATCATTCTCTAGAACATGAACATTAGTTCCTAATGAATAATCTTTCAGTTTCTCAACAAGTCTTGGATAAGCACTTCCATAGTATTCATGATTACCTAATACATATATAGCAACCGCCAAGGCGGTTAAGCCATAAACTGGAAGTAGACCTTGATGAAAGCTCCAGTACAACCTCTGGGAAACTTATGCCCAAACCTTATAGTTATGACCTCCGGCAAAAAGTGATCCAAGCAATCTTGCTTGATGGCTTAAAAATTACTGAAGCAAGCCGTATATTTAACATTAGTCGTAACACTATTCGATTATGGCTCAAGCGGCAACGTGAAACAGGAGATTTTCAAGCATTGCCGAATCAACCACCTGGCAATGGGCATAAAATTACTGACTGGGAAAAATTTACTTCCTTTGTCGAGGCTAATGGGGATAAAACTCAAGTAGAGATGGCCAAACTCTGGTCGGAAGAAATTAGCGATCGCACTATATCACGAGCGTTAAATAAAATTGGGTTCACTCGAAAAAAAAAACTTATGGTTATCAACAAAGAGATGAAGTTAAACGATTTAAATTTATTGAAGAGATAACCACGTATAGACCAGAGAACATAGTGTATATAGATGAAGCTGGGATGGATAGTAGAGAAGATTATAGCTATGGCTGGAATCAAAGAGGGAAGCGCTTTTATGCTCTAAAAAGTGGCAGAAGACAAGGACGGATTAATATGATAGCCGCTCTATGTAATGGTCAGTTATTTGCTCCCTTTACGGTAGAAGGATCTTGTAATAGGAGTGTGTTTGAAACTTGGTTGCAAACTTGCTTAATCCCCCAATTAAAACCCGGTCAAATCGTGATTGCAGATAATGCCAGCTTCCATAAAGGTGGACAGATTATTCAATTAATTGAAGCTGCCGGGTGTCAGTTAAAATACTTGCCATCTTATTCCCCCGATCAAAACACAAAATTGAGCGATGTTGGTCATGGTTAAAAAGCCGAATTCGTAAGCAAATAATTCAATTTGGCTGTCTGAGAGATGCGATGGAAGCTGTGCTTCACACAGCGGCTTAACCGCCTTGGCGGTTGCTATATCACTGGTTTATTGGGAATATTTTGAATTGCCCATTTTATTCCTCTTTCTCTTAAATCAATATCTCCAGCTAAAACAACAATATCCGCATTTATATCAGGAGTATTAAAGGGTTTAAATTCAAGATGCAAATCACTTAATATGTGAATTTTCATGCTAATTCTATAATTGCATTGACAGAACGAAAGAAAATCATGATGCGTTTAAATCCCAATGCTATAGCAGCAGTCAGTAATTTTGCGACCATTACAAGAGTGGTTGATTTGGTAAGGCTTTATAATCTCCCGTGCTGACTTTTCGTTGAAGCCAAAGGTTGATTGTATTTCGACTGATTTGAAAAACTTGAGCCGCTTTACTCTTGTTCATCCCGTCTAACTCAATTGCCTGAATTACCTTCTGACGTAAGTCGTAACTGTAGGGTTTTGGCACGATCTGTTCTTGTACTGAATGTTTAGTCAGTATCCAATCGGACTTTAATCAGAGATTATACCGTTTGTCCTAACCATCTTGGCGGTTGCTATACCTCTACTTTCTGCAAAATTAAAAATCTAAAATTCGGTAATGACAAAATCAAATAATTGATGCGCCATTTCTAATTTAGAACAAGGTGCAATTTTTACCTGATTTCCTTGACTATCTAAAAATATCGCTTGATTATTATCGCTACCAAAACCACTATCAGCTCGATCGATAGGATTGGCAACAATAGCATCGAGTTTTTTATTGTGTAACTTTTCTAATGCAGGTTTGACAATATCGCCAGTTTGTGCAGCAAAACCAATTAATCTTTGATGCGGCTGTTTGAGTTGTGCTAACTGGGCAACTATATCCGGTACGGGTTCCAGGGGTAAGGCTTGGGGGAGCGATCGCTTGGGCAATTTCTCTGTACTATAATCTCGTGGCTTCACATCTGCCACGGCTGCTGACATCACAATTACATCAGCATTGGGTAAACATTCCACCATCACGTGCTGCATTTCGTCTGCACTAACAACGGGAATTGCTTGTACTCCCAATGGTACATCCCAATTAGCTGGGCCATGTACTAAGGTGACGTTTGCCCCTCGGTGAAATGCAGCTTGCGCTAAAGCCAATCCCATTTTACCTGTAGAAGGATTACCAATAAACCTCACCGGGTCAAGAAATTCTCGCGTTCCCCCAGCACTAATTAAGACTCGTTTACCTACTAAATCTCGTTTACCTTGAGTGTGTAACAGCGATTGGATGTGAGCCAAAATTTCTGGAGGTTCTGCTAATCTACCAGCACCGATGCGATCGCACGCTAACAATCCTGATGCTGTATTCATCCCATGATATCGGCTATCGATTAATAGCTGTTGCCAATTTCGCTGCACCGATCGCTGTTCCCACATATCAGTATTCATTGCGGGTGCTAACAGCACGGGACAAGTAGAAGCCAACACAGTATTTGTGAGTAAATTATCAGCCATCCCGTAGGCTAGCTTTGCTAATGTATTAGCTGTCAAAGGGGCAATTACCATAATATCTGCCCATTCACCCAACTCAATATGCAACGGACGAGAGTGAGTTGGTTGCCAAAAATCATCATCTGTGTAGGCGGGATGACGAGATAGGGTGGATATTGTCAGAGGCGTGATAAATTTTTGCGCCGAACGGGTGAGGATGACTCGGATTTCCACCCCAGTTTTAAACAGCGTCGAAACTAGTTCACAGATTTTGTAGGCGGCGATACCGCCACCTACACCAATGAGAACCCTGTTCAATTTTAGATTTTGGATTTTGGATTTTGGATTTAAAGGAGATTGCATTGGTACTTTCGGATTAAGCAAGTGAGACATTAACCCCTGATAATCTCTGATTGTAGCCAGTTGACCCCAATCTAAAATCTAAAATTTAAAATCAAAAATTGTTACGCTTCATCGTAGGGTTCCAAGTCTAAGAGGTAGATATAGGGTTCAACTAACTCTGGACGCTGAAATGCGATCGCTCGCAATAGATGCCAATCATTTAAACCCTCAAAAGCATTACTATAATTATCCAGTTCCAGACGTGTAGCTAGTTCTTCTACTTCTACTGCACTCATGGCAGCAATTTCTTTTTGGGAAATGCTTAGAGTTGTCATAATACTTGCCCCTCCCTTATGCAGCACTCGCCTTCAGCATGGGTTAAGTTGCGCTCTTTCGCAGCCACCCAATATATATTACTCATTAGAAGTCATTAAGTTCGTGAAAATTGTCAGAATTTGTACCAGAATTTATAAAAAATTCGTAATCCTGACTAAGCAATTGTATTTACAACGAAATTTCGTAGCACCTCTAACGTTTTTGGATCTATTTCATGCCCCATATCAAATTCGTGGTATTCTACCGCCACTCCAAGAGACTTGAGAGTTTCTCGTGCCTTCAAAGCAGCTTGCAGGGGCACAACTTCATCATATTTACCGTGAGTGATTAAAGTCGGCCCAATCCCACTTTTAGCTGCCGTTAGCGCGTCAGGATGTAAATACCCACTCATGACAACTAAACCTGCTAAGGGCAATTTTGAGCCGACATCTAAAGTCATTGCTCCGCCTTGAGAAAATCCACTCAAAATGGTACGTGACAAAGGTATGCCAGTGGTACTTTCTAAAGATTCCAAGAAATCTGTTAGCAGTTGCCGACTTTCTGCCAAACCTTGATACATATTTTCCCCCCGCAGCTCATACCATGCCCTCCCTATCGGGGAATAGGGATAAGGATAAGGTGCATTGGGCAATACAAACTGGTAATCGGGTAAGTTGAGCAATGGTAACAAAGATGCTACATCCTCAGCATTAGCACCCCAACCATGCAAAGTGACAATTAAGCCTGCTGCGGGTTGAGAAGTTGCTGTGGGAACGGTAATGGCTTGTAAAGACAGAGGTTTACTCCTAAAATTCTACTTTTATACATAGATCCTATCTCTTTAAGCAGACTTAGTATTTAGTGGCATTTGCTGCTTTACATTTACTATTTGTTCTCTGCTTCATCTTCAAGTAGGATCGTATTGAGAAGATTCAGTTCGCTAGATGCCATAAAGTAGCGATCGCTAAAAACTGTTGATTCCTAATCAAATTTTAGGGAATTAATCCAGCTTGTTGAAAGATTGCGTGAGGGGTAATTTCCAATTCTGGTAGTAAATCATCAGTAATTATTTGATGAAATCGATAAGTAATCGGCAAGGAAGATGCTGCAAATACAGTTATAGTTCTAGCTTTTGTATCAACCACCCAAACACAAGAAACATCAGCTTTCAGATAATCAGTCGCAATTTCTGCAATTTCACCAAAAGTTTGACCAGGTGAAATGATTTCGATGACTAATTCAGGTGCGACAGGACAAGCTTCGTCTAATAGCCAATCAGCAGGAAGACGGTTATAAGAAATATAGGTCAGATCGGCTACAGGCATCCAATCTTGTTGATTTCGCGTTAGTTTAATTGCCCATTCAATCACAACTCGACCTTTTGCTTGTGCCCATGCAGACAATAGTATAAATAAAGCACCAGTAGTCGAGCCATGAAAAAATTTTGGTGACATTCCATTATCTTTATATTTAGGTACAGCTTCACCATTAACAAACTCGTATGTAATATCTCCTTCGGGAAGTGCGAGAAATTCTTCTAGGGTGAGGCGTTGATTAGAAGACTGAACCATAAGTGTTACGTGGAAAAAGATGCTTACTTTTAGTTTAGGCGATCGCAAATATTAGAGACTAAGCCTACTTAGTCCTTATTTTCAGCATTTTCGACAGTGCTAACTGTGGGGGATGTAAGCATATAAATTACACGAATCAATATTATTCCTCATAGTCTTGAAGTGAACCAAGGCTTATGCAAAACTTGAGATCCTTCGCTTCTAGCCTACTTTTAAGGAATCGATCAATGGCGCGTCTAGCCCTGCTGAGTGTATCTAACAAAACTGGTTTAATTGACCTAGCCCGTAGCTTGGTTGAAGAATTCGACTTTGATTTAATCAGCAGTGGGGGAACAGCCCAAGCACTCAAAGATGCTGGACTCCCAGTTACTAAGGTTGCTGATTACACAGGTTCGCCAGAAATTTTAGGTGGTCGAGTTAAAACGCTACATCCCCGAATTCATGGCGGAATTTTGGCACGGCGGGATGTTCCTCAAGATATTACAGATTTGGAAAATAACCAAATTCGCCCGATTGATTTAGTGGTGGTGAATCTTTATCCTTTTGAGGAAACGATCGCTAAACCAGGGGTAACATTAGCTGAAGCTGTTGAACAAATTGATATCGGTGGCCCGGCTATGCTACGGGCATCATCGAAAAATTTCGCCCATTTGGCTGTATTATGCGATCCCGCACAGTATGACGAGTATTTAGAGGAATTGCGGCAAAATAACGGCGAAGCATCCCTAGAGTTTCGGCAAAAGGCGGCATTAAAAGGATTCTCGCACACTGCTAGCTACGATCGCGCGATTGCATCTTATCTCGCCCAAGCAGAGCAGTACACCCTTAGCGGCACACAATTGCAATCTCTGCGTTACGGCGAAAACCCTCATCAACCCGCCAGCTGGTATCAAACTGGTACTACCCCAACAGGATGGGCAGCTGCTACAAAATTGCAAGGCAAAGAACTTAGTTACAATAATTTAGTTGATTTAGAAGCTGCACGCCAAATTATTGCGGAATTCACTGATACCCCAGCAGCAACGATTATCAAACATACAAATCCCTGTGGTACGGCATTGGGAAATACTATTTCCGAAGCGTATCAAAAAGCTTTCAACGCCGATTCTACTTCTGCCTTTGGTGGAATTGTCGCACTCAACCGTCCGATTGATGCGGCTACAGCTAGCGAGTTAACTAAAACATTTTTAGAGTGTGTGGTTGCACCAAGTTGTGATGCAGAAGCTGAAGAAATCCTTGCCAAAAAGTCTAACGTGCGGGTTTTGACTCTAGCTGATTTGAGCAGTGGCCCTAAGGATACAGTGAAAGCGATCGCAGGTGGTTTTCTTGTCCAAACTAGCGATGATATAATTGCTGACACCAGTCAATGGCAAATAGTTACCGAACGTCAACCCACCGACAGCGAATTAGCGGAATTGCTGTTTGCGTGGAAAGTTTGCAAACACGTTAAATCGAATGCCATTGTTGTCACAAGCGATCGCACTACACTAGGAGTAGGTGCTGGTCAAATGAACCGCGTCGGCTCAGTTAAAATTGCTCTAGAACAAGCTGGAGAAAAAGCCAAAGGTGCGACTCTCGCCAGCGATGGATTTTTCCCCTTTGATGATTCAGTCAAAACAGCCGCAGCCGCAGGAATTACAGCCATTGTCCAACCTGGGGGAAGTTTGCGCGATAAAGATTCTATCATTGCTGCCAACGAACTGGGCTTACTGATGGTATTAACTGGTGTACGTCACTTTTTACACTAAATCATTGCTTATTAGGTGTGCAGTTTACAAAGTGTCACACTAAATACTTTCTTTATAATTGAAGCAATGATATTATCTAATCGTGTGTGAGGAGCAAGTTAAAAATAAAAAGCGCCTGGGGTGGAAACACGGCAACACTCCCAAGCGCTTTTTAATTTGTCAGAAATTGGATTGCTTATGCAGTTTTGAAAATGTCACTCAATATACTTGCCATTTGATAGAAGTAGTGATATTATCTATTTGTGTGTGAGGAGCAAGTTAAGAATAAAAAATGTCTGGGGTGGAAACACGGCAACACTCCCAGGCATTTTTTAATTTCTATATAAAAATTATAGAAATTAACGCTTCATAAAAATTATAGAAATTAACGCTTCCAAAATAATTTCATATTTTTACTTCCAGTTAAAGACACGAATATTGTTAAAGTTAATCACGTCGACTTCTACACTCGGAAGATAATTTGCTAGCTTGAAGTCATCAGTTAGGACAAGATACTTACCTTTAGATAAAGTTAGGATTCCACTGTCAGTAAGTCCAAATTTGATAAATTTTTCAGTATTAACAGCATCTAAACTCTTTATATAGTATTCATCCAACATATCAGCATTTTGAACAAATAGAGCAAATATTGTAAAGCACTGAGAACGTTCAGGTTCAACAAGTTTATCGACAAAGTTAGAGACTTCAGTCAAAATATTTGGGGTTGTTACAAGTTTCCGAAATTTGCTAATGATTCCTACCAGAAGATCGTAATCTTCTGGTAGGAATTGCTGCGTTCGATTAAATCGGGTTATTCTTTCTCGATTGACCGTCCCAACAAAGTAAAGAAGTAGGATATTTGTATCAATTAAAATTCCCTTTTGGTGATAACGACGAATTAGGGAATTAATCATATCTTTCATACTTGTCTAATTTTCATTGCTTCTACTTCGCCAGTTTGAGAATTCACTTTAAAAAGTTTATATTCTCGTTCATACAACACAGGGGTAGAAGCAAGAGAAGAAGGAATTAAGTCTTCCAATCGGCTTTTAGGAGCTTTTTTAGGAATATCAAACCCTAGAGTAATCAACCAGAAGCTTTTATCCTCAGAAAGTTCAACTTCTTCAAGTCTCAAATCTCCTAATGAAGAACCCATCATGTCTTGTATGGATTTTATGTATCCATAGGCAGCATTTACTGCTGTTTTGACATCAATCATAATTTTATTTGATCCCTGACATAAATTTGCCAATTTAATACCTTATTATAGTAATTTATCCTTGGGTACTGGTAATTGGTTAGCACATAAATAGCAAGATCCACTCTACCTATAGCGTTTCTTTGCTAGTAAATGCAATATTCTTTCAGATAATTTTAATAAAAATCAATTGAGTAAATTTTAATATTGAGAAATCTTTTGCAAAAACTCTCTGACTTCTAGTGGTTTGCAGAGAATAATAACTTGCTGGTTCGGTGTTACTTGACTAAGTTTTTCTAAAATTCCAGGGCGATGAGTAATTGGGTATGACCAGATATACTTGAGAAATTCCCAATTCAATCTTTCAAGACAATCTGATGCCATATCAAATCGAGATTGTCCTGCATATATAAAGCGACGTTTAATTACTCGCGATAAACATAAAAGCCGGGGAAAGTCCAAAAAAATTACCGTATCTGCAACCGACAAACGAAGGTCGAGAGTAGCGCCATAATTACCATCCATAATCCAAGATTCTCGTCGGGTTAGGTCTTGGATAATACTTTGCCATTCAGTTTTTGGAGTCTCAACCCAACCAGGATTCCAGTACCAAGCATCCAAGTGAATCACTTCTAAACTTAAGATGGTTCCCAATTCGCGGGCTAGGGTAGATTTACCAGCACCTCCAGAACCAATGATTAAGATTTTCTTCACTTTAGATGTGCATCTCCCTTTTCAAACCCAAAAGGTAAGCATTGCTCACCCAAATAACCGTCTTCAGAGCAACTCAATACGCCGCTACAATAGTACCACTACAAGGATTATGCCCAAATTATTGATATTATGACCACTGCTACGACTGTAAAAACTGAGTATGAAGCGATTATTGGTCTAGAAACCCATTGTCAACTGAGTACCAATACCAAGATTTTCTCTAATAGCTCTACGGCATTCGGCTCTGACCCCAATACTAACATTGACCCGGTTTGTATGGGTTTACCTGGGGTTTTACCTGTACTCAATCAAAAAGTATTAGAATACGCCGTCAAAGCTGGTTTGGCACTAAATTGTCAAATCGCTAAATATAGCAAATTTGACCGTAAGCAGTATTTTTATCCAGATTTACCGAAAAATTACCAAATTTCTCAATACGATCTACCGATCGCAGAACACGGTTGGTTAGAAATTGAGTTGGTAGATGCTGAGGGTAATCCAATTCGCAAACGCATTGGCATTACGCGTCTGCACATGGAAGAAGATGCGGGAAAATTGGTACACGCAGGTAGCGATCGCCTCTCCGGTTCTTCCTATTCTCTGGTAGACTACAATCGCGCAGGTATCCCATTAGTAGAAATTGTTTCCGAACCCGATCTGCGTTCTGGACTAGAAGCGGCTGAATATGCCGAAGAATTGCGTCGGATTGTCCGGTATCTCGGCGTGAGTGACGGCAACATGGAACAAGGATCTCTGCGTTGCGATGTCAACATTTCTGTGCGTCCAGTGGGACGAAAGGAGTTTGGCACCAAGGTAGAAATTAAAAACATGAACTCCTTCAGCGCCATCCAACGGGCGATTGACTACGAAATTGAACGCCAAATCGCTGCCATCGAAGCAGGCGATCGCATTATCCAAGAAACTCGGCTGTGGCAAGAAGGCGCTCAATGCACAAGTAGTATGCGCGTGAAAGAAGGTTCTAGTGATTACCGCTACTTCCCCGAACCAGATTTAGCACCAATTGAGGTGTCAAATGCACAATTAGAGCAATGGCGTAGCGAACTACCAGAATTACCAGCCCAAAAACGCCATCATTATGAAAATGAGTTGGGGCTTTCCGCTTACGATGCGCGAGTGTTAACAGAAGATCGTTCAATAGCCGAATATTTTGAAACTGCGATCGCATCTGGAGCAAATCCCAAAGCTGCTGCCAACTGGATTACTCAAGATATTGCCGCACACCTCAATAAGCAAAAACTCACTATTAGTCAAATCGGGCTGACTCCCACCAATTTAGCAGATATTATCACTCGCATTGAAACGGGTAAAATTAGCAATGCTCAAGCTAAACAAAAGTTGCCAGATTTGCTTAGTGGTATTTCTCCTGAAAAAGCCTTTGCTGGTCTTGAGTTAATCACCGATCCTAGTGTACTGGAACCCATTGTCGATGAAGTCATAGCCGCCAATCCCAAAGAACTAGAAAAATATCGCAACGGTAACACCAACCTCAAAGGCTTCTTTGTCGGACAAGTTCTCAAAAAGACAGACAAACGTGCCGATCCTAAGCTGACTAACGAATTGGTCGAGAAAAAACTGAACGTTTAGAGTTTCGGTCAAGCTAGCTTTGCTGGGTGAGGAAGTAGGAGGAGCAGAGGGGCAGGGGAGCAGGGGAGCAGGGGAGAAGAGTTTTCCCCTCAGCAAGAGCAGCACCCCGCCCCTCTGCCTCTTATGCCCAATCCCCCATGCCCAATTCCCAATTTCCCGACTAAGTATTTTCCCGGTCTTGCTTCACACAATCTTCATATAAAAGCTGGTGACAACCCTCATACGTAAAATGATATGCTGTGGTAAGTAGATGCACCCTGATGATCTGGAGAGCTGCCTAAGTAGCTCTCTTTTTTATTTTATTTTCGTGGTATTTACGGATAAATTTCAAAATTTTTAGAAATCGCCTCAATAAATAAGTATTAACCCTTAAAAAGTAAATGAGAGAGATTAGTAAGTAGATGTATCCTAACGATCTACAGAGCAACCCAAGTAACTCTCTTTTTTTTGTTTTAGTTTTTCGTCATAAGAAAGGTAAAAACAATTATGCCAATCGCCAACTGGTGCATTATTATTGCCTTCAGCAAATAAACTCACAATAAAAAGGACTGGGGACTGGGGAAGTAGGGCAAAACTAATAACTCTTAACTCCTAACTCAGCACTGAGAACTTTTCCAAGGCACTTTTGTAAAGTACATATTGACCTATCTAACCTGATAGTTGTAAAGGAAGAATGATGGCAGATTGGCAAAAAATCACAGGTGGTATCACAGCACCAAGGGGGTATCAGGCGGCGGGAATTACCGCAGGATTGAAACCTTCGGGGTTGCCCGATTTAGCTTTGATATTCTCAGAGGTGGAAGCGATCGCAGCTGGTGTATTTACCACCAGCCAAGTGAAAGCTGCCTGCGTAGAATATTGTCGCCAACGCTTGCAAGCCAAACAAAGCGCTCGTGCCATCCTCTGCAATGCTGGACAAGCAAACGCCGCGACAGGAACTCAAGGCAACCTTGATACCCTAGAATCTGCTCTAGCAGTAGCCCAAGCCCTGAACATCTCGTCTGAATCTGTGTTATTGGCTTCCACTGGTGTGATTGGTCAAAGAATTAAGATGGATGCTTTGCGAAGTGGAATTCCTAAAGTAGTAGCAGCACTATCAGCAACAGGTTCAGATGCTGCTGCTGGGGCGATTATTACTACAGACTTGGTAACAAAATCCATTGCTCTACAGACAACTATAAGCGATCGCCCGGTAAGAATTGGCGGCATTGCCAAAGGTTCCGGCATGATTCACCCCAATATGGCAACCATGCTGGCGTTTGTGACTTGTGATGCTGTGGTTTCGCCTCACCTTTGGCAACAGATGTTAGCAAGGGCAGCTGATAGAAGCTTTAATTCCATCACTGTGGATGGTGACACCAGCACCAACGACAGCTTAATTGCCTTGGCAAACGGTCAATCTCGCACCCCAGCAATTACAGAATGGGGCGCAGAAGCAGAGAAATTAGAGGCGATGTTAACAGCAGTTTGTCAGCATTTAGCCAAAGCGATCGCTCGTGATGGTGAAGGTGCAACCTGTTTAATAGAAGTAGAAGTAACAGGGGCCCATGATGAAATTTCAGCCCGACAAATAGCCAAAACCATCGCCGGTTCATCCTTAGTTAAATCTGCAATCTTTGGACGCGATCCAAATTGGGGACGCATCGCCGCCGCCGCCGGACGTGCAGGTGTGCCATTTGAGCAAGAAAACCTGCAAATTAAGCTAGGGAATTTCTTAATGTTAGAAAATGGACAACCTCTGCAATTTGACCGTGCAGCAGCAAGTGCTTATTTGAAAAAAGCATCAATGGGTGCTTATCTTCAAGAAGATACAGTGTCAATCTCCGTTAACGTTGGCAATGGTTATGGTGTAGGTAAAGCTTGGGGTTGTGATTTGAGTTATGACTACGTGAAAATTAACGCCGAATACACTACCTGAACTACTCCAATTGTTTGCCTTGTAGAGACGCGATTCATCGCGTCTTTAGCCAAGGATGTGTTGCAATCATTAATTAAATTGGTATCAGAATAGTCTTACAGTTTCTTATGCTGTGGCTGGACGGGGAAAATGCCTAAGAAGCATATAGAACTTAGAAGGAAGAGATAGTTTCTTCGTGGTGTTTGAAAACGGCAGATAGTTGCGATCGCAAGATAATAAATACACCTATTTGAGGTATTTGCTTAGGTCTTCAACTTTCCCAGCCTTACCATCTCACTCTCACCGCAGTGCGCTCCTAAATTATAGGGATAACATAATGGTTGTGATAAATAAAAACTTATATATAACAAATAACTATTAAAATTAAGTTACAAAAGAAGTGAAGACAGGAAATCATAAGGTAAACATAATACTCATCATAAATAAGAGTTTATATATTAGAAATTCTTCCTATAGTTAACTAAAATAGATAAACTTTTCCTTATACATCCAATCTAATATTTATTTAATAATCTCGACTCCAAGTTAACAATTTCGGCTTCAAAGGCTGTAAACTGATTTCAACAAGGTGAATGATACCTCTGCATCACACTAGAAAAGCAGAGCCAATAATTTAACCGAGTTTTTATATAGCTAGCTATTTCATTAATGAG
Organism: Nostoc sp. DedQUE08; assembly: GCF_034530895.1. Classification (NCBI taxonomy): domain Bacteria; kingdom Bacillati; phylum Cyanobacteriota; class Cyanophyceae; order Nostocales; family Nostocaceae; genus Nostoc; species Nostoc sp. DedQUE08. Next base: position 4,870 of record NZ_JAVRCD010000035.1, on the reverse strand, counting down.
ATGGCTGCGATCGCTTGGCAAAATATAGCTTGATTAATCATTAATAATGCAAGAAACCAAGATTTTTTGCCTAAATTGTCATAGCTATAAAAAATAACATTTACGTTTTCAGGAGATATTTATGACAGAATTTTTTAACCAAATTTCTCGCCGCAAATTCATCTTCACAGCCGGAGTATCTGCGAGTGCTGTATTGCTCAAAGGCTGTTTGGGTAATCCTCCTGAAAACCTGACTGGTGGAAGCTCTCAAGCACAGCCAACTGCTCAGTTGGTTGCTAATATTAGCCCCGAACAAACACCAGAAACTACTACAGTGAAGCTGGGATATATTCCCATTGTAGAAGCGGCTCCTTTAATTATTGCGAAAGAAAAAGGCTTTTTTGCCAAGTATGGGATGACTAATGTTGACCTTTCCAAACAAGCTTCTTGGGGTGCAGCCAGAGACAACGTAGAAATTGGTTCTGCTGGTGGTGGTATAGATGGCGGTCAATGGCAGATGCCAATGCCACATTTAATTACAGAAGGTTTAATTACTAAGGGGAATCAAAAAATTCCCATGTATGTATTATGTCAATTAATTACGCATGGAAATGGAATTGCGATCGCAAACAAGCACCAAGGCAAAGGTATTAGCTTACAACTCGCTAGCGCTAAGTCTTTATTCAAGGAATTAAAATCTTCAACTCCTTTCACAGCTGCATTTACCTTTCCCCATGTCAACCAAGATTTGTGGATTCGCTACTGGTTAGCAGCAGGCGGCTTAGACCCGGATGCAGATGTCAAATTGCTCACAGTACCAGCAGCGCAAACTGTGGCCAACATGAAAACAGGAACAATGGATGCCTTTAGTACAGGCGACCCCTGGCCTTATCGCTTGGTGCAAGACAAAATCGGCTATGTAGCAGCATTAACCGCAGAAATTTGGAAAAATCATCCTGAAGAATATCTTGCTATGAGAGGCGATTGGGTTGATAAAAATCCCAAGGCTACCAAAGCAATTTTAAAAGGAATTATGGAAGCCCAACAGTGGTTAGATAATTTTGATAATCGCAAAGAAGCGGCTCAAATTCTCGCTGGACGAAATTATTTCAATCTTTCGTCACCAGAAATTCTCGCAGATCCATACCAAGGCAAATATGACATGGGCGATGGTCGCAAAATTGATGATAAATCAATGGCTGCTTACTATTGGAAAGATGGAAAAGGTAATGTTTCTTATCCATATAAGAGTCACGATTTATGGTTCATCGCTGAAAACGTTCGTTGGGGATTCTTGCCAAAAGATTACGTAGACAATAATGCTGCTAAGGCTAGAGAACTTATCAACAAAGTCAACCGTGAAGATATTTGGAAAGAAGCTGCCAAAGAAGCTGGTATTGCTACTGCTGATATTCCTACAAATACATCCCGTGGTGTAGAAGAGTTTTTTGATGGCATCAAATTTGACCCTGAAAAGCCAGAAGAATATTTAAAGAGTTTGAAAATCAAAAAAGTCAGTGTTTAGTCATTGGTCATTGGTCATTGGTCATTGGTCATTAGTAACTGACAAAGGACAAATGACAAAGGACAAAGGACAAATAACAAATAAAATTTCAGGAGAATACAGCATCATGACACTCGCCCAAAAACGCCCTGCAAGCCCTAGATTGAATAATAGCTTTATCTCCAGCCTGAAAAAGCAATTTCCTGACCTGATACCACCAACGATCGCGATCGCCATCTTCCTCATTCTCTGGCAACTCTTCGCTTGGATTCCGGGAGCCACATTACCAGGGCCAATACAAGTTATCCAAGACACTTGGGTTCTAATTTTCTGGCCATTTTATGACCGAGGTGGCATTGATAAAGGTCTATTTTGGCAGATTCTCGCTAGTCTGCAACGAGTTGCCATCAGTTATACCCTAGCTGCGATCGTTGGTATTGCCTTGGGCATTTTGATTGGGGTTAATAAAACCATGTCCAAAGCTTTAGACCCCATCTTTCAACTACTGCGGACAGTACCACCTCTAGCTTGGGTTCCGATTTCTTTAGCAGCTTTACGACAAAACGAACCCGCCGCCTTATTCGTAATTTTCATCACCGCCATTTGGCCCATCTTAATTAACACTGCTGTCGGCGTTACCCAAATTCCCCAAGATTACAACAACGTCGCCAAAGTTCTCCAACTTAGCCGCAAAGAATATTTCACCAATATCTTGATTCCTGCGGCATTACCCTACATCTTTACTGGATTGAGAATTGCGATCGGTTTAGCTTGGTTAGCGATTATCGCCGCCGAAATCGTCATGTCCGGTATTGTCGGCATCGGCTTTTTTATCTGGGATGCCTATCAAAATAACAACGTCAGCGAAGTAATTTTAGCTCTAGTTTATATCGGCGTTGTTGGGTTGCTTCTAGATAAAGCGATGGGCTGGCTGCAAAACAAGATTTTACCAGCAGAGCAAAAATAGTCATTAGTCATTAGTCATTAGTCATTGGTCATTTGTAAAAAATTAAGGACTAATGACCACATACCAAGGATAAAAGACTAATGACGAAAGACAAATGACAAATGACAAATGACAAAGGACAAATGAGTATGTTCGTAGCTGTCGATCAAATTGAAAAAGTTTTTGAATTAACTGGTGGTGGCAAATATATTGCCCTCAAAGGAATCGACCTCCAAATTAAAAAAGGAGAATTCATTTCTTTGATTGGTCACTCCGGTTGCGGTAAATCCACACTGTTAAATATGATTGCGGGTTTGGATTTGCCAACTGAAGGTATTGTCACTCTCGAAGGACAAAGAATCACCAAACCCGGCCCAGACAGAATGGTGGTGTTCCAAAATTACTCGCTATTACCTTGGCGGACGGTAAGAGAAAATATTGCCCTCGCTGTGGACTCAGTAATGAAAGGTTCACCCGCAGCCGAACGCCAAGCCATTGTCGAAAAACATATAAATATGGTGGGTTTGCGTCCCCATGCTGATAAACAACCGGGAATGTTATCTGGCGGACAAAAGCAGCGAGTTGCGATCGCCCGCGCTTTAGCGATTCGTCCTAAATTACTCTTGCTAGATGAACCATTTGGTGCATTAGATGCACTCACACGCGGCAATTTGCAAGAACAACTCATGCAAATCTGCGAAGAAAATCAAGTTACCGCCGTGATGGTAACACATGATGTCGATGAAGCAGTGCTGTTATCTGACAGAATCGTGATGTTAACCAACGGCCCCGAATCTAAAATCGGCGACATTTTAGAAGTGGATATTCCCAGACCCCGGAAGCGGATGGAAGTAGTAGAACATCCCAGCTACTACAGCTTGCGGAGTGAGATGATTTACTTCCTCAATCAGCAGAAACGGATCAAGAAAATTCGGGCGCGGAAAACTGCCGACGTTGCCCGTCATGGATTAGAAAAAGTTAACCTAGAAATTGGCTTTTTACCTCTGACAGCTTGCGCCCCCTTAGCAGTTGCTAAAGAAAAAGGCTTCTTTGTCAAGCACGGTTTAGATGAAGTTAACCTGGTGCGCGAAAGTAGCTGGCGGGGTATAGAAGATGGCATCAGTGGCGGTTATTTGGATGCGGCTCAAATGCCTTCAGGGATGCCGATGTGGCTTTCTTTGGGAGGACATAATAACCAACCTCTACCCGTTGTCACCGCCCTCACCATGACTCGCAACGGTAACGCCATCACCTTGGCAAAACGCTTTTACGACCAAGGCGTGCAAACCTTATCAGACTTCAGAAATCATCTGATTCTCACCCACGAACAACGGCATACAATGGGGGTAGTGCATCCCGCTTCTATGCACAACTTGCTATTGCGTTACTGGCTAGCGGCTGGTGGAATTGACCCCGATAGCGATGTGGATATGAAGACCATTCCCCCAGCGCAGATGGTAGCTGACTTAAAAGCTGGAAGCATTGATGGTTACTGCGTCGGCGAACCTTGGAACTACCGCGCGGCTGTGGAAGGTGTCGGTTTTACCATCGCTACCGACTTAGAAGTTTGGCTGGGACACCCCGGTAAAGTTCTTGGTGTGCGGGAAGATTGGGCAGAAAATTATCCAAATACGCATATTGCTTTGACTAAAGCTTTGTTAGAAGCTTGTCAGTATTGTGCAAATCCCGAAAATACCGAAGAAATTCGGCAAATTTTAGCAGGGCGAGATTACGTCAGCACTGATTTAGAATATATTCAACTCGAAGATCCAGATAGTCTCAGTTGTGATTTAAACCATCCGTTGCGGGATTATGCCCATCACCAGTTTTATTCTGAGTCCGCCATTAACCGCCCCAGTCGCACCGAACAAATTTGGATTATGAGTCAATTGGCGCGTTGGGGTGATACTCCCTTCCCCAGAAATTGGGTAGAAGTTGTGGAACGGGTGTGTCGCGTGCGTGTTTTCAGTACCGCCGCACGAGAATTAGGTTTGGATATCAGCTATATTCGCCAACCGATCAAACTGTTCGATGGTACTCCCTTTAACGCCGACGATCCGATCGCTTATCTCAACAGCTTGAAAATTAAACGTGATTTTTCAGTCGCGGAAGTTGTTCTTGATGCACCCAGAAGGAGACTCGCCTCATAAAAAAATCGTGAGAGAAAGAGGGAGTGGAAGAAGTAGCACATCACGCGCGAACCTTTTTACTCCGTTAACGAGTGTTTGAGCTGGATGAATCCACCTTTTATCTCCGTTAACGAGTATTTGAACTGGATGAATCCACCTTTTATCTCCGTCAACGAGTATTTGAACTGGATGAATCCACCTTTTATCTCCGTTAACGAATGTTTGAACTGGATGAATCCACCTTTTTACTCCGTTAACGAGTATTTGAACCGGATGAATCCACCTTTTTACTCCGTTAACGAGTATTTGAAC
>NZ_JAVRCD010000034.1:0-89780 GCF_034530895.1 Nostoc sp. DedQUE08 | reverse complement strand
TATGCACTGCAACGATTCCACCTTTATTATAAGTAATTATCCGAACTTGATATTATCTGTACAATAATCGCTATGGATTACCAAAATGACTTGCATTGAGCAATCATAGCAACTCGCCAACCTTGCTGTTTAGCGATCGCAAAGCACCAATAAAGATTAAACAACCACAAAATTGTTTTCGGTTGGTGACAATCCAGATGATAGTTGGGCAAATTTTACCTGAGTAAACCCAGACGCACTACCATCTTTGTCAAAGAACAGTCCACCTGTAGCACTATTGTAGATAAATCGTTGAGCGATCGTTGTTGCAGATGTTCCGATGATAAACTGACTTTTCTCAAGTGAACCCGATGATAACCCACCGCCAAAACTAGATGATACCTGAATCAATTCATTAATTGCGTTAAAGTCATAAATAGTGTTAACGCTAAAATTGTCGTAACTATTAAAAGCAAAGGTATCAGTACCTCTATTTCCATAGGTGACATCATTACCAGACCCACCTGTCAAGATATCATTGCCATTGCCACCTTTAATGGTATCATTGCCATTGCCTCCATCAAGGGTATTATTCCCTAAAGCGGTTATGGAGGAGAGAAAATCATTGCCATCGTCCCCAGAAAGCAGATTATCGCCTGTTGAATAGTCAATATTCAAAGTATCGTTACCAACACCACCGTTGAGAGTGTTATTGCCAGCAGTGTTATAAATTTCATAGGCGTTAGAAAAATCTTTTCCGAAGCCGCGACCGCCGCTAGAGCCGGAGAGAAAATCATTGCCATCGCCCCCAGAGAGGAGGTTATCGCCTCTTGAACCGTTAATATTCAAAGTATCGTCACCTGTGCCACCATCAAGAGTTTTATTACCTAAGACTGAGTAATAGCCACCAGAGTCATTCAAGTAATCGTTACCTGCGCCACCATAGAGCAGATTACTCCCTGTTGAGCTTGAGGATATGAAACTCCCTCTATCATCCAAGGTATCGTTGCCTGCACTGCCAATAATCGTATCATTGCCATTACCTCCCCCAGACAAAAAATCGTCGCCATTGGTACCTACTAGATAGTCATCATAAACTGTACCTGTGAGATTTAATCGTTCGATATTTTTGTAGCTAATTTGACTCATACCAATCGTAATCAAGCCAATGTTAGTAGTGGCATCGAAACTTGAGGTGATTTTTTTAGTAGCATCGGCGTAATCACCACCGAACAAGGTATCGTCACCTGTACCCCCATCTACTGTGAAAAAGGAAGAGGAGTTAGCCTTTAAAGCTGTTAATCCGAATATGTCATTGCCATCTCCGCCTGAAAGCGTATTGTTGCCAGTAGAGTCGGAAATATTAAGCACGTCATTCCCTGCATCTCCACTAAGGCTGTTATTCCCAGTAGAAGAGAGAGTATAAAGCCAATCGTTACCAAAACCACCAGAAAGAGTGTCGTTGCCTCCTTCAGCATTTAGGGTATCATTACCTGCTAAACCATTAATCAGGTCATCAGAGGTTGTCCCAGTGAGTGTATTGTTACCGTTAGTGCCATTGATATTTGCCATAACTTTCTACCTACCTAAATCGATTTTTTTAGTAATTTCAGTTATTAATTTGCTATTTGTGCTTAAAACAGCACAAAAGATGCCTAGAATAGCAGCTACCATTCTGTGCTGCCTAGTAATGGCAGAGAGCTAATGCGCTAATAAAGATTAAACAACCACAAAATTGTTTTCGGTTATTGACAATCCAGCTGATAGTTGTGCAAACTTTACCTGACTAAACCCAGATGCACTGCCATCAAGGTCAAAATACAATGCACCTGTAATAAAGTCATAAATAAATCGTTGATTGCTTGTTGTTGCAGATGTTCCGATTGTAAACTGACTTGTCTTAAGTGAAGAAGTTGATAATCCGCCACCAAAACCAGCAGCCGAGACCTGAATCAGTTCATTCGTAGCGTTGAAGTCATAAAGAATATCAAGTCCCTCATTGTAACTGTTGAAAGTAAAGACATCATTACCATCTCCTCCATAAAGGGTATCATTACCCTTCCCACTTGTGAGGATGTCATTGCCATTGCCACCATCAAGAGTATTATTCCCTAAAGCAATCAATGCAGAGAGAAAATCATTGCCATTGCCCCCAGACAGCAGATTATCACCTAATGAAAAGTTAATATTCAAGGAATCGTTACCAGCGCCACCATTGAGGGTGTTATTGCCAGAAGAGGTAGTATCTTTTGTGCCAGAGTAGTCTAATGATGTGCCAGAGGCAGAGAGCAAATCATTGCCATCACCTCCAGACAGCAGGTTATCGCCTTCTGAATAATCAACAATCAAGGAATCGTTACCAGCGCCGCCGTTGAGGGTATTATTGCCATAAACTTTAAAAAATGGCCCTTCATAGCTATAGTAGCCAGAGGCAGAGAGATAATCATTGCCATCGTCCCCAGAGAGCAAATTATTGCCTTTTGAAATGTCAGCAAGCAAGGTATCGCTACCAGCACCACCCTTAAGGGTGTTATTGCCAGATACATAGTCATATAATATGTAGTAGCCATTTGAGCTAGTGGTAGAGAGATAATCATTGCCATCGTCCCCAGAGAGCAAATTATTGCCTGTTAAATCGGAATTATCCGATAGAACGTCGTCACCAGTACCACCAATGAGAGTATCATTGCCCGCATCACCCCGCAGCAAGTCGTTGCCACTCAAGCCATCAATGATATCATCACCCGCCTGACCATTAATTACATCATCTGATTTGTCAAAGCCGTTGACATTGTTGTCGAGGTCGTTAAGGAAGGTAACTGTGTTTTTATTGAAAATGCTGCTTTGGGTGGAGTTGGCATTGAAGACATCAAAGCTGTCGGTAATGCTAGTTTGACCATCAAATAGAATATTACCTACTTGGGCTAGATTGTCTAGGTTTTCCAGGGCAAAGTTTTGCAAGATCACTTTGCTACCAAACAACCCTTCAAAGCTGATTTCTGTATTGTTACCATTTTGAGTTAACAGCAGATTTTTCGCAGCTAATTGCTCATATCCTGTAAATTGCAAGGTATCCAATTCGGCAATCACCGCTGCTGATGGGTTTAAGCCTTTACCAATGCTGACAAAATCGGTGATAGTAATAATACTGCCACTTCGATACAACGCCTCAGACGACTGGAAAACAAATTTATCCTTGCCGCTGCCACCAGTCGTCAAGATAGCAGTATTAGAATAATTAGTATCACCAAAATGACTATAGAAGGTGTCATTCCCATTGCCACCGTTGAGAGTATCATTCCCTGGGGTATTATCGACGATGTAGTCATTAGAAGCAAATAGAGAATCATTCCCATCACCCCCAAACAACAAGTGATCGCCTTTTGAATAGACGCTAACATTCAAAACATCGTCACCTGCACCACCGTTGACGGTGTCATTGCCTGTATCACAAAAAAGGGTATCATTTCCTGCACCACCAATAAGCAAGTCATTCCCCGTACCACCTCTCAAAAGATCGTTACCACTCAAGCCATCAATGATGTCATCGCCCTTTTGACCATTTATGACATCATCTGAGTTGTCAAAGCCGTCAACGTTATTGGAGAGGTCGTTAAGAAAAGTGACTGTATTTTTATTGAAGATAGTGTTTTGGGTGGAGCTGGCATTAAAGACATCAAAGCTGTCTGTAATGCTAGTTTGTCCATAAAATATGATATTACCGACCTGGGCTAAATTATCTAGGTTTTCCAAGGCAAAGTTTTGCAAAACCACAGATTTGTCACCAACCACACCTTCAAAGCTGATTTCTAGGTCGTTACCATTTTGAGTTAATTGTAAATTTCTCGCAGTTAATAGCTCAGATCCTGTAAATTGCAAGGTATCCAATTCGGCAATTACCGCCGCTGATGGGTTTAAACCTTTACCAATGCCACTGAAATCAGCGATGACAATGGTATCATAACTGTTCTCGCCGATAGTATAAACAAATTTATCCTTGCCGCCGCCACCAATCGTCAAGTTATTAATAGTATTACTTACCTTACCCAACTCATCATTATAGAAGGTGTCATTCCCCTTGCCACCGTTGAAGGTACTATCAACATTAAAGCCAAAGGCAAAAAGAGTATCATTACCATCACCCCCAAAAACCAGGTTAGCGCCTGATGAATCATTAGTAGTACTCAAGTAATCGTCACCAGTATCACCGTTGAGGGTGTCGTTTCCTCCGTTACCATATATTTTATCGTTACCTGCTAAACCATTAATCAGGTCATCACTGGTTGTCCCATTGAGGGTATCATTACCGTTAGTGCCATTGATATTTGCCACTACTTTCTACCTACCTAAATTTATTTTTTCAGTAATTTTAAGTTGTAAATTTGCTATTTTTACTGTTTTATCAATATTTGATTTTATACCAGCGCTTAAGTCCTACTAGCTCAAAATAGTTAATAATTAACTGTTGATTGGGAAAAAGATTTTTATGCCCTCCTTGTGGACTATTCTCCGTGAGTGTCTAGGTTGAGAATAGAGAACATTTTAATTATCTCAAAATAACTACATAGTCAATATCTTACTTAGATGTCCATACTTAAATAGTCATCTTTGTCATACTCTTCACATGATTCGCCAAAAATGTATATATATATAATTACTGAGTTTTGTGAATTCTTTATATTCTTCTAGGTTATATCATGCCCGGTTAAAGACTTATCATTAGAGCAGCAGGGGTGCAGAGGAGAGGAGCTTTTGGGCTTTTTGGATAGATTCAGGAATTATAACTAATTAGCCGGACTTGATATTATAGGTAAATATTATAGGCAATAAACAATTATTTAATGTACAAATGGAGAATAACGGATTCGAACCGATGGCCTCTGCGGTGCGATCGCAGCACTCTACCAACTGAGCTAATTCCCCTTAGTCGGTGTCAAGTCAAGAGTAATATTACTCATTAACTCAATACACTATCACCATATAGTATTCTAACATTCAGTTATCGATGGTTGAGGTTCTTTTTGGGAATAAGCCTTCTGCACCCGTTCGAGTTCCAAATCACTGAGATAATCAACAGTCCAATTACAGCAGCGCTGGAGCATGTGGAATGGGTAAGTATTCGCTACACCTACAACTTGCATTTGCGCTCGCTTCGCTGCTGCAATCCCGGCTGGTGTATCTTCAATCGCCAGACACTCGTGTGGTTGAAGATTCAATTCGGGATATTCTTGATTCAGACGTTTCACGGCCAGTAAATAACCATCGGGTTCTGGTTTACTGTTGGTGATGTCATCACCCGCAACGATAATTTTAAAATGTTGGGCTAGTTTGGCGCGATTGAGTACCAGTTCTATTTCTTTGCGAATCGCGCCACTGACTAACCCTAATTTCAGATTCCGCGATCGCACCTGAAATATTAAATCTTCTACACCTGGATATAAAGGCAGTTTCTCTATTTTCTCTAATTCCACCACATAGGCTTCTGCTTTGCGGTACAACAACTGAGTTAAATACTTTTCATCGCCTACTCTACCACGATTAGCAAGTAGTTGCCCAAAACAAGCGCGATCTGTGCGTCCAAGAGAAGCTTGACGCTCACTCACCTTTTGGGGTTGGAGATTTTCTTGAATGAGAATTTCATCGATCAGTTGCAGGTGGATTGGCTCATCGTTGATAATGACACCATTAAAATCAAAGAGAACTGCCTTTAAACTCATGCCGTTATGCCAAATGCTGGAGAACCAAGTCCCTCCAAATCATTATTATCTACTGATGTGGGAGTATAATGACGAACATTTTCAGTTGCGATCGGTTTTATGCCGCTAGTTACCTGATTTATCCACCATACATCTTGCGATCGCACCGCTTCAAATCCGGCTGCACCCATATTCGCTTCTGTACTACTAGCAGCATACTCACGAATATATGGCTCCTCAAAAACGTCATTGAGCCATTCTAACTGACGCAGAGTCTTCTGATTTCCATCTAGAATTAATACTTGTCCTCCAGTTACCAGCAACCGGAAGCTTTCTCGTAAAATTGCTAGAGACACCGCATCTGGTGTTTCGTGGAATAGCAAAGAAGCTGTTACTAAGTCAAATGTTGCATCCCTCAAACCAGTTTTTTCAGCACTTCCGTGTCGCCAGACTATCTCCAAGCCAGCATTTCTAGCTTTATCTTCCGCCCTTACCAGCATATAAGGTGATAAATCCAAACCAATTACTTCCGCTTCGGGGAAAGCCTGCTTTAACATTAAAGTAGTGGAACCAGTACCGCAACCTAAATCGAGTATGCGTCGTGGTTTTACCTGGACGGCATCAACTAAAGCTTGACGGACAATACCTTCATTAGGCGGTAGAACGTATTGAGTAACCGGATCGTAAGTAACTGCTGCATCGTAAGTGAGATATCCGCCAGTAATACCGTGAAAGTTTTGACTGCTGTAGTACGACGGAATTATGACATCATCTCGTCGATAGCGATCGCACTCTTTCTCCCAGTCAATACTATCAGCGTAACGCCGTAACCCATCTTCATCAATCAAAAGACGCACTACAGGGGATAAAAAACGTTCCCAGATTGTATCTTGACGCACTGCCATATTGTGTCGGAACTTTAAGGAATTATTTAAACACAGTGATTTTCTTTACAAATTTTAATACATTGGGAAAACATTTGCTTTCTCCCTGTGGTGATAGATTGACGATTGTAATCTTTTTTGTTACATTTATAATACAAAACGTAACTCCTAAAAGTAAGTTCTTCAGCTTCACGAAAATTCAGGGAGCCAAATGAAAGACAATACAACATATAAATTGCTACAACTAACAAGGTAATGGGTTATATGTCATACCGATAAGTGTCACTGCCCTATACCAAATCCAAAATCTAAAATTTAAAATCCAAAATAGAAAAAATTATGCCCTACGAAAAATTAGAAATTACCACACCAGCACCCGTCTTATCTTGGGCAAATCACTCTTTGGGCCCAGAAGAAACCAAGATGGCCAAGAATGTGGCATCATTACCATTTGTATTTAAGCACGTGGCATTAATGCCAGACGTTCACTTAGGAAAAGGTGCTTTAGTGGGTTCTGTAATTGCAACCAAAGAGGCAATTATTCCAGCTGCTGTCGGTGTGGATATTGGTTGCGGTATGAGCGCGATCAAAACAGCATTTACCGCCGAACAACTAGAAGGTAAACTAAAGAAAATCCGCCTGGATATTGAAGCAGCAATTCCGACTGGATTCAACGAAAATAAAGACGTTGAAAAATCTGTTAGCAATTGGCAACACTGGGATGATTTTAAAGACTTGCATCGCGGCGTGCAAGACCTACAAGGTAAAGCGATGAAACAGATGGGTTCTCTGGGTGGAGGAAATCACTTTATTGAAGTGTGCCTTGATACAGAGAATCAAGTTTGGCTGATGCTGCATTCTGGTTCGCGTAACATTGGCAATAAACTCGCCCAGTGTCATATTCACACAGCCAGAGAATTAGCAAAAATGGCAGGTAATAAATTGCCTGATCCCGATTTGGCTCACTTTGTCGCTGGAACGCCAGAATTTAAAGCATACTGGCACGATTTGCAATGGTCACAAAACTATGCGCGTGTCAACCGCGATGTGATGATGGCGCGTTTTAAGCATATTGTCGAGAAGCATTTAGCAGGTGGGAAAGCAACTAAACCTTTATTGCAGGTTAATTGTCATCATAATTACGCCGAAAAAGAAGTGCATTTTGACGAGGATGTATACGTTACTCGTAAGGGTGCAGTCCGCGCCCAGACTGAAGATTATGGGATTATTCCTGGTTCGATGGGGGCAAAGTCTTTCATTGTTAAGGGTAAAGGTAATGCCCACAGCTTCTGTTCTTGCTCTCACGGTGCAGGGCGTTTGATGTCTAGAAATAAGGCAAAAAATGTCTATACACTTGATGATTTAATAGAGCAAACAAATGGCGTAGAATGCCGCAAAGATGAGGGTGTGTTAGATGAGATTCCTGGTGCTTATAAGCCGATAGAGCAAGTTATGGCAAATCAAGCGGATTTGGTTGAGGTTGTAGCGACTCTCAAGCAAGTTCTTTGTGTGAAGGGATAAGTTTGTCGGGTGGGTAATGCCCACCTTTTTTATTTTTTTAAACGCAAAGGGACGCTGAGGTAAGCGCAGAGGTACGCTGAGGAAGAAATGATTGTTTTAAGTGCGACTGAACAAATAGAGCTATCAGAGAGGGCTAGCGAAAATAAATTAATAGTGTAATTTTGTCACGCATTAGATTACCATCTTTTTTGTAGTAGCTCATAAGTGAGTAGGCAACATGAAATCTGAACAACTCTCAGCCATTCATGTGGCAAGCGGAAATCTTGTGCCGATGAGCAGCAAACCTCCTATTTTATCAAGCACTAATGGCTGGAACGGGATTGTGCTTGAACAGCATTATTTACCCGCATTTGAATGTCCAGAGCTTTGTTTACAGCAGCACAGCATTAATATTTGGCTTGGTAATTCATGTCAAATAGACTGGCGGCTAGCAGGTGGAAGGTTACATAGTACGCAGATGAGGAGAGGTTTGGTTAATGTCACTCCAAAGGGGATTCCGACTCAAGCACGTTGGCACCAGGAAATAAAATTTCTCCTAATTTCTTTTGATTCCAGTCTATTTAAGAGAATAGCAGATGAGCTGATTGTTGAGAGCTATCGCACTATTGAAATTATCCCACAGCGCGGAGTCTGCGATCGCCAAATTCTTCATCTGGGAATGGCACTCAAAGCAGAGCTTGAAGCCGGATGTCCATCTGGTAAACTATATGGTGAATCAGTTGCTACTGCTCTAGCAGCCCATCTCCTCAAGACTTATTCTGGAACACAGCAACTAATTGCATTTGAGGTTAATCTTTCCAAGCGTCAATTACGGGAGGTAATTGATTATATTTATGACAACATAGCACTAGAATTAACGCTGGTAGAATTGGCTAGTCTAGTGAATATGAATTCTTATTCATTCTGTCGTTGGTTTAAACGTTTAATGGGTCTTTCTCCACATCAATACGTTATTCAATGCCGGATTGAGCGAGCTAAATTCTTACTCACTTATACTCAATTATCTCTTCTCGAAATTGCACTTCAAGTTGGCTGTTCTAGCCAAAGTAACTTTACCACCCTTTTTCGGAAGCATATAGGAATCACACCCAAAGCATATAGAGAAATGATATAAATTTTAGGATTTTGCAAGATTTAAACATTTTGAAAGCAAGTTTTCAGAAGACAGAAGTTTCACTCACAATTTATTCTCATAATTGTCCAGTTAAAATTGAGAATATCATGCAAAATAGCCAATACGAACAACAGTATAAGAAAAGAGTAATTGATTTCTTCGATAGCAGAACTAGCTATGACAACGATTATACAATTCATCGTGCTCTGCCTCTACTAGATTTAGTTCAACTGCAAAAGGGACAAAAAGTATTGGATATGGCAACTGGCACAGGTATCATTGCCATTGCTATTTCACAAATTATTGGTTCCGAAGGAAAAGTCACTGGAGTAGATTTTTCTTCAGTGATGCTAGCTCAAGCACAACAGAAAATTGATGAATTAGGTTTACAAAATATCGAGCTTATTGAAGCCGACGCTGAGTATATCAACTTCAATGATGAGAGTTTCGATGTTATTTTTTGCTCTACAGCAATAGTTTATTTTAAAGATATTCCTGCTGCTCTACGTAAATGGTATCGTTTTCTAAAGCCAGGGGGAACTGTGGGTTTTTCTTGTTGCTCTGAGGAATCTTGTGGAGCGCCACTTATAATCGAAATCTGTGACAAACATGGCATTTCGCTGACAAGCATCAATGAGCCAACAGGTACACCCGAAAAATGCCATCATCTGCTTGCAGAAGCTGGTTTTCAAAATATTGAAGTGAAGACCCAACAACTAGGTTTCTACCGCAATTTAGAGCAAGCTAAAGAATGGAATGGTGGATGGTTTCATCCTAGAGAAAACCCCTTGTTACAGGTTTCATCAGAGCAAATGGCACAATTAAAAGCAGAATATAGTCAAAAAACTGAAGCAGAAGCAACTGAACAAGGAGCTTGGTACGAAAATTTGACTTTTTTTGTAACTGGTAAAAAGCTTTAAAGCAAACTCTAACTTTCTATTGTATTAAGCCAATTCATCAAATCAGCCTCACTGGCGAAATCTAGTAATACTTCACCCAAGTTTTCTAATTGAGCTAAGGACAACTCTTGCAACCGAGATTGTAACTGAGAATTAATTGAACCAAGCCGACGAGTTAATAGACGCATCACTAGCCTTAGTTCTGATTGTCTTCCTTGTTCAATACCTTGTTCAATACCTTGTTCAATACCTTGTTCAATACCTTGTTCAATGCCTCGTTGTCTCCCTTCTTGAAGTCCTTCTTCGAGAATTTCTTGATAAATGGCAGATTCTCTCATATCTTCTCTCCTCAAAAACTGACGAATTAGTTCTGGCTCGAATACCAACCCTGCTAGAAGTTGGGTACATACCGAGATACTCTGTTTGGTGGCTTCTTCTTCAATCATACTCACCTGAACTGCTACCTGTTGAAGTAGACTTTGAGGAGAATCCGTTCGCGCCAAAGTTGCCAGAGGTAATAAACCAGGAGATAACAATAAAGGTTCTGGTTCTTGTTCCCAAATTCGGATGACGCGGTAACGGTGGCTAGTATTGTGGGCAGTAAATTGATCTACAAAGACAGCTTCTGAAGTTGTCGGTTTAAGAAAAATCACTATCTGCTCGATATCGCAATTGTATTGTCGATATAGCCGCACCCAATAGTCCAACATCCGCAGTGGTAAGGGTGGAGTGGATGCTGGTAAGGTTTGAAACTCTAAATGCAGTATTTGATTGGCAGTTTGCAAAAAGGTTACAGAATCGGCACGGATTGGTTCTTGATTTAATTCTGTTTTGAGAATCTGGATATCCGTTGCTTCAGATGCGAGTAAGTAGCGGATAAAATCTTCTGGATACTCCTCAACTAGATATTTTAGGGTGTTGTCGTATGTCACTTTGATATCACTTTGAACATGAACTCATGTAGAGACGTGATATCGCCACATAGTTTGTCCATAAAAAATTTAAATTTAGGTATTGTTTATTGTTAGCGCTACTCTACGAAAAACTGCTGCTCGCTGATAGCGCTAACATTTAAATTTGGTGTTTTTTCAAAATTACAGTGTCAAAGACTGAGGATTTGTCTCAATCAATTTTGCTAAATCTTGCAAGAACGCCGCAGCATGGGCACCGTAAATAATGCGATGGTCAGAAGTAATATTGACTTGCATTTGTTGCCGCACGCCAAATAAACCGTCGGGTGTTGCTACTACTTGCGGACGGGATGCCCCGATCGCTAAAATTGAGCCTTGTCCAGGTGGCAAAATCGCATCAAATTTATCTACGCCAAACATCCCCAAATTGGACAGGGTGAAAGTACCACTGTTATATTCTTGGGGCTGTAGTTGTTTTGTCCTGGCACGTTCTACCAAAGACTTCCAAGTACGCGATAGAGAATAAATATCCACTGTGTCTGCATTTTGCAGCACAGGTGTAATTAATCCGCCATCATCCATCGCCACTGCTACAGAAATGTTGATATCAGAATGATAAACAATACCCTGCTCTGAGTAGCTAGCATTTAACAATGGGTGTTTTTGCAATGTCACTGCTACAGCTTTCGCTAGTAGCGCTGTCATTGTCACACCTTTGGATTTAATTTGTTTATAAAGTTTGTCTAATCCATCGGTGGTAATTGTATAACCTACACGGAAGACGGGCACGGATATGGTGGCTACCATGTTCCGCACTACGGCATTTTGGAAGGTAGTTAAAGGTACGGTTTGACCAGGAACAGCCGCTACCACGGGTGCGGGTGCTGGTGTCCGAGGTGCTGGGGGTGCAACTGGGGCGCTGGTTGGTACAGGTGCAGCTGGGGCAACTGGGGCAGGTGCAGGTTGCTTGCCTTTATTAGACAATGCTTCTACATCTTCGGCGACAATGCGTCCGTGGGGGCCACTACCTTGGAGTGTAGTCAAATCAACTTTGAGTTCTTTGGCTAACTTACGGGCACGAGGTGAAGCTACAAGCCTTCCTTCTTTGTGGTTAGAACCGTTTTGAGACGCTAAGGCAGGTGTGGGGACTGAGGCTGTGGCAGCAACTGGTTCAGGGGAAGAGGTAGGAGTAGCAGCCGCGCCACCAGAATTAGCCTGAGATTTCGCCTGTTCAATTTCAGCTTCCGTTTCGGCGATAAAGGCGATCGCAGATCCTACCGGGGCAGTTTCACCAGCTTCAACTATGATATGGGCAAGAAATCCTTCATAGAAGGTTTCTACATCCATATCTGCCTTATCTGACTCTACAACCACCACTGTTTCGCCTTTTTCCACTTTGTCCCCTGGCGATTTCACCCAGGAGACAATTTTGCCTTCCGTCATGGTGGAACTCAGCGCCGGCATAAATACTTCGTGAATGCTCATAGGGTGGTTTGGAAATCAATGGTTTATGGACTTTAACAGTTTTTATCAGATCGAATTGTATCTTGGTGGGAGAGTTTTAGACTGTTTATATTTTAGGTTGGGCATGGGGCATGGGGCATTGGGGAGCCACTGCGGTCTTGGGGTCTCCCCCTTCGGGTTCGCGAGTTCCTCTTTGTTGAAACAACAAGACCGGACTCGCTCACCAAGTGGAGCAAGTGGCGTCATTGGGCATGGGGCATTGGTTATTCACTAATAACTCTAGGAACCTAAATATAGCTTAGAGGTCTATAGGACTTGTATTTGATTTTTGAAAAAACTTAGTATACATCTGTTCCCTGTTCCCTTGCTATTTAATATTTCTCATAACCACTACTTAAGATACACGAGCTTCTCACGGATAGAGGATATGGGATGTAGTTCAATCTAGAATTCAAAATTGGTAATAAACCTATTTGAAATTCCTGTTTACTTTTATGTCGGCAAAGCTGAAATTCTTTTTGATTGTGATATTAGGTATCTCTGCTACGGTTGGTGCTGGAGTTTATATTATCCAGCACCAGCAATCTGCACCGATTGTTGAGACTAGTGATGGGCAAACCCAGCAGGTGGGAGCAATACATCAGTCTCAGGAAGTTGCAGCCTTCTCAGAGCGTTCCGATTATCAAACTATACCTTTAGAAAAACTTAACTCATCTCTCCAAGGCAGTAATCCTACTACCCTTGCCCTGAATGCCTTTGAGGAGATAGCAGTGGGAGGATCGCAAAAGATAGAGGTAGTTTATCCCCAACCAAATCAGGCGTTAGTGACGATTACGCAAATCAAGCGGGGTAATAATTCAGTTGGGACAGTTAAATATCGAGCAGAGATGACAACCTTTGGGCGATCGCTTTTTATTAGTTCACCTCCAGTGTGGCAAATCGTTTGGGCTGGCTCCCAGGTGGAATGTTGGGCTGGGAGCCGTCACACTAAGTTAAATCACATCTGTCATTAGTCATTGGTCACTTGTACTGAGCGTAGTCGAAGTATTGTATTGGTCACAAAACAAATGACAACGGACAAATGACAAATGACAAATGACAAATTTAAATGTCGCCGCGAATTTCTTCTACAACGCCATCGCGCAGAACGATTTCGACTTGCATTTTGCTAATCAGGTTATCACCGATTTCTACTCGGAAAAAGCCTTCCATTTGGAATTGGTTGACTTCCTGATCTTGCTGGAGAAATTGCACTTGCTGGAGGTTTTGCAGCAACTGATTTTTTTGCTCCAAAAATTCACTTTTCTTTTGATTGACTTGGAGTTGGATATTGTCAATTTGTTGGAGGGTCTGGGGGCCAGGTGGTTGCAGACTCTGCTTTTGAATTGCCGCGATCGCTCTTTGTCCTTCAACGTCTAGCTGTTGCAGTTGCTGGTCGAGTTGATTAATTTGCGCTTGCAGCTGCTGTTGTACTTCCTCTTTCCACAGGGGAGTCACAATAACTTTGACGTTAACGACGCGTTTCAGAAGCAAATTAGATTTGGAGACATCCATAAATATTTCACGTTCACTCTTTACAGTTAGCAGGTGGAATGATCAGGCAAACATGCCGTCAATAATATCGCGATAGCGTTCCGTGACGACATGTCGGCGAACTTTTAGTGTTTGTGTCATCAAGCCATTTTCAATAGAAAACGGTTCCAGGATGAGTTTAAACGTTCCGATGCGGTCATCCGGTCGATAGCCTGGACGATTTTGGACTTCCCGATTCAATTCTTGGCGAAATAAATCCTGGATCATTCTACTCTCCAAGTCAATTTTTTGACTATCTGAGGAAGTCATCCGATCGCCCAGCGTATCCAGCGTTAGATTCTGACTTGCTGCCCATTTTTCTAAGGCTTCGACATTGGGGACAATTAAGGCTCCCAGGCTGCGCCGATCTTGACCGATGAGCATAATTTGATCGATGTATGGCGATCGCAAACACGCATCTTCGATCGGCTGTGGCTCGATGTTTTCCCCGTTAGTCAATACAATCGTATCCTTAGACCTGCCAGTCAGCACTAAGTCGTCTTGTGGTGTCAGCCAACCCAAATCGCCGCTATCAAACCAACCTTCCGCGTCAATTGCTTTCGCTGTCGCTTCGGGGTTTTGATAATAGCCTTGCATAATCTGCGGGCCTCTCAACAATACTAAGCCTCGCTTCTCTATTGGTAAAGGCGCTTTTGTCTCCGGATCGACGATTTTAGCTTCTGTAGCCGGGAGTGGTAGCCCTGATGCGCCAATCAAATTCCGCCAAGGACGCCGTACATGGGTGACAGGAGAAGTTTCTGTCAAGCCATAGCCTTGTAAAATCTGGACGCCAATAATTTCAAAGAAATTATCTATGTGTCTGGGAAGCGCACCGCCGCCGCTAATCATCTGCTTAACTTGTCCTCCTGTGGCTTCCCGAACTTTGGCGTAAACCAGTCGTTCTCCCAAGGCATGGAGGGGTAATAAAGCTGATGCTTGGATCTTAGCTGTTAATCGTTCGGCGGCTGAAGCATGAAGATTATTTAAATCCAATCCCTGAGCAGTTCGCTGGGCTTTGATATATTTGTCGCTAATGCCCAATAAAAATTTAATTAGGCGTTGCTTATTTGCTGGTTGTTCGCGGAACTGCTTTTGCACTCCTTCATAAATCGACTCCCACAGGCGGGGTACACCGACCATGTAATTGGGTTTAAATTGTCTCAAATCCCCTTTTACGGAGCGCAAGTTGGTATAAACTTGCGTACAACCTTGAGATAGTAGGTAATATTCAACAGTTCGTTCATAACTGTGCCACGAAGGTAGAATACTGAGAACGATATCGCCGGAATTTGGTTGCAATACTGTGCCAAAACTGATTACTTGGTGCATCAAGTTACTATAAGACAGCATTACACCCTTGGGTTTACCCGTAGTGCCAGAGGTATAAATTAGGGTTGCCAGAGCGTCACGATTTTGCTTGACTGGCACAAAATTATGATTTTTCCCGATTTCGAGAAACTGCGAAAAGTTGAGTACCTTTAGGGTTTCGTCTGTTGGTGGTGCTTCATCGGAGAGTAAGATTACCACTTGAATTGGTAAATCTTTGAGGCGATCTTGGAGTTTTTTAAGTGTTTTTAAATCTTCAACGACGATCGCTGTACTGCCGCTATTGGCGATGATAAACAACAGTTCTTCTTTTTCGGCTTGAGAACTACGCACCGCATCAACGCCTCCAGCAGTCATGATGCCTTGATCGGCAATGAACCAGCGAGGACTGTTGTCAGCAATTAAGGAAATGCGATCGCCTACCTTTACTCCTAACGCTTGTAACCCAGCAGCAAATAATTGCATTTTCTCTACCAACTGGGTATAAGTAATCGCTACTTCTGGTTTAGCATGAGGATTGCGGAGGGCGACAACATCACCAAATCTTTGAGCTGCCAAAGGCCAAATTTCTGGTAGCGATTCCACATTTGTGTAATCTACCAACCGCTTTAATGCCTCACGTTCTCGCTCGCTGATGTTAGATAAAAAAGAAGACGCGGTTTGGGTTGTTGACATAACACCTTACTTAAAGATTTTAAACTGATTATTTTCCAGCTTATTTTGTTATTTTGCTACAATAACCATCCTTATTATCCACATTCCCTTCTGTGTATGATAATTCCAGGAATTCCACGTTTATATTTACAAAAATTTATGTTAAAGTTAATTTACATAGAGTGCAAGCAATGATTGTGTTTGCATCTAAGAACAGCGATCACCTATATTTCACAGGAGATGATTACCTATGAATTTTATCGACGGCATAATACTAACGTTGCTCAATATTGTTGCTTGCATAGCGTTACCGAAGATTTTAGCTATCCTTTTGGCTGATAAAACCAAACTTACTGAAACATTGGCGAATGGTTCCAAATTACAAGCAGCCAAAATTCCACTTACAAGTTTCCCTTATTGTACAGCTTACCAATTGACAGGTAGCCAATACTGCAAATTCAGCCCTGATTTTTGCGCTAACTGTTCTCCAAATTGATAGACTATTCGCGAGGAATTTTTCCTTGGTACTTCCGAAAACCAGCAATTCAATTAATTCTTCAACACATATTCATTCTCATTTCGACAGCTTGAAATCCCCGACTTCTTGAAAAAGTCGGGGATATTTTTGTTCGTAACTCCTGCAAGGATTCCTAAACTTCGTCCATAGCATCCAGCACTAGCCGGACATGGCATGAGTCGATAATCATAAGGCGCGCATCGATCGAATGTATTAGGATTTTCAGGCTTTACATAGCGTTACTACGAGAAAGTTTAATTAAATTTACATTGTGTAATATAGGTTCTATTATTCTTGCCTACTTAGTTAGATTCAAGCAATTTTCTCGCTAAGTCAGTATAATTACTAATTGAACTAAAGCTACATATATAACTAATATAACAATTATTAAATCTATTACATGACAGTCAAGCAGCCTGTAATGCCCAAGCAGCAGGAAGTTGGTCGGTTTATTTAGAAACTTCACAAATTTCTATAAGGCTATCAAGTCAAAGATGCTGGGTAAATCAGTTTGTAGTCAAGACCTTAGTCCTGTGTTAATCACTTAAGTGTTTACTACGTAGCAGGCAAAGTTAGCTTAATGGATTACTAGAGTTGATGTTATTAATTCTGATAGATAAGGACTACGAGATCCTCGACTTCTGGAATAAGTCGGGGATTTCGCAACCCCGCAAAATTAATGAGACAGATTCTAGTCAGCTGTCAATCAATAAATGATGGGTGGGGAGAGTATTGGCAAAAGCTGAATGAAATGGGAGAAAGTAATGAATTGTTGGAGAAGTATTTAACGAGTTAACCATCAAATGTGAATAAGATTACAAAATTTTCTGCCAACTCTTTTGATGGTCAACACATTAAACTATTAGTTTCAAATCACAGGTTTCACTATGAATCAGAAACAGATCGCAGAGTTTTCTCTCAAAGATGGCACGAAGTTTTTAGCTGAAGTTGATGAACCAGAAAATAGCAATGCTCTTGTACGTGTTGCTAGACCAGATACAGGGCAAATGGTAGTTGAAGCTAAAAAGAAATTTGAAGATGTATTAGATCAAATACAACCTGTCGCTTCAGCAATTATCACCAAACTGAGTCAGCTTAATACACCTGCCAATGAGGTAGAGGTTAAGTTTGGGATTAAATTAAATGCGGCGGCGGGTGCAATTTTTACCTCTGTAAGTGGTGAAGCTAACTACGAAATTACCTTGAAATGGAAGCAAGACAAGGCATAGTATGGTAGCGAATACAGATAATTATATTCAAACTTTTAGGTCAGCGATCGCCCGGATTTTTCATGCCAATGGTGCGGTAGTTGGTGTAGGTTTTTTAGTCTCTGGACGAACTCGAAATTACATCCTGACGTGCGCTCATGTTGTTACCTCAGCCCTATCTTTACCAGAGGATATAGTTGAAGCTCCTAATAATGATATTTATTTAGATTTCCCCCTAATTGCATCAGGACAACAACTAAAAGCTAAAGTTGTTTTTTGGCAACCTGTCGTTAGCAATGCATCAACCTCTGAGCCTGAAGATATTGCCGGGTTACAAATAGAAGAGCAGTTGCCTAAAGAAACTCAAGCTATCCAACTAATAAGAGCTAACAATATTTGGCAGCATCCTTTCCGCATATTCGGTTTTCCTAACGGACATAATGATGGCGTTTGGGCCACAGGCGTGTTGCGAGATTGCCAAGGAAAGGGATGGGTGCAACTGGAAGATAGTAAAGTCACCGGCTACAGAATAGAACCGGGTTTTAGTGGTGCGCTGATATGGGATGAAACTCTTGTAGGAGTGGTTGGGATGGCAGTAGCGGCAGAGAAGCGGCGAGAAGATATCAAAACTGCTTTCATGATTCCTGCGGATGTATTGATTGAAGCATGGGATGAAATCGGCTTGTCTATTTCATCTCGTGCGCATATCCAGAATATTCCTAGTAGAGTTCAACAACTCAAAATCAAAACTTTGCAACAACGCTTTGACGTTCTAAGTAGTGATTATGAGGCGGCTTACAATCAACTCAACTATACACTTAGTGCGAGCGATCGCAATATCATCCAACGCCAAATTGATAATATCTTACAAGAACTAGAGCGAGTAGAAAGCGAACTTAATACCATAAACCATTAATTTAATACCTAAATAAAATGAAAAGCTCTGTAGATTTACGAAAAAACTATCTAGAACAGTTAATAGCCAATTTAAAAACTGAGATTGAAAGTCTTAGTAATCAAATAGGGTGGATGCTTAATGAGGTAGATAAAAGTAAATTACAAAGACAACTTAAAGAAAAATTCGATGAAATAGAAAAAGCTGAATCAGAATTAAACCAGCTCAATCAACAATCTCTAGAGCTTGAGCCGGATAAAATACCATTTACTAATCGCGATGCTGCAATTAATGAAATTACAGCAATTAATTCTCCTCCTTATCGTCTGGTGACAGCACCTGAAGGTTATGGAAAAACAGAATTTCTCAAACAAATACTGGGACGGTTTCAAGAATTGCAATGGTGTTGTGCTTACGCTCCCATCTCTGGTTTTGAAACTATTGAAAACTTAGAAAACCGATTAGCAAATTCTCTGCAACTTAAGCTTCTGGAAGGACATGATTTAAGTTGGGGAGAACGTTTAGGTTCACTATTGCATAGAAATTGGGCTAAATGGCAATCACAGGGCAAAAAAGGTATTGTGCTGCTAATCGATCTGGATGGATGTGCCCCACAAAAGCAACGTTTAAATGAACTTTTTAATGACTTTAAAGAATTTGCCTGGAGAATTGAAAAATGTTTAAAAGAATTACAGTTTTTTAAAGATAATTCGCGGAGACTTCGAGTTGTGATAGCAGCTCGTTGTTTGATCGATCTTCCATTAGATCGGACTTTTCCTAAACTAATACTCTCTCCTTTTAACTGGGAAGTAATTCAGGATACAGCAACAAAATATCTCAAGCCTATAGAGATGACTTCTGAAAGTCTTGCTTTACTAGCAGGACACTTATTGTATTTAACTGGTGGACATCCAGGGGGAATCGCTGAAGCACTAAAAGTTTATCGAGATGGTTGTTACACAGTTAGCTGGCTTTTAAACAGTTATGGAAACCAATTATGGGAAAAAAACCTCAAAAAGTGTAGAGATCAGATTAAAGAAAGCTTGACAAAAGAAAATAATCATCTATACGAATCTATTGAAAAATTGAGTATATTTCCTATACTCAATGGAACTTGGATATTAAAGGAAGCTGTTCGGAGATTTAAGTTACCTTTCAGTGACGATAGTTTTAAATTAAATGCTGAACTGACAAAGACATCTATTTTTACTCGTGATAAAACGATTATTAAAGATGGGATGACACGGCGGCTGTTAGTTATTGGTCTGCTCCGAGAAACCTCGCCTGATAACTTTCAAGAACTTTGTACTGAAGCGGCTCAAATCTGTTGGGAATATATTCACGAACTGAAATCAAAGAATAATTCTGCTGTTGCGGGTACTTGGTCTATGCAATATTTTTTTCAAAGTCTTCAGAAACACGCTGGATTCATCAATTATGGCCCAAATAGTCTGGCTTATCGACAAGAACTCCGTAATGATTTCTTTGATAAAACCGTTGAGGAAACTCTGGGAATATTTCGCAATACAGATCGAGAGCAATTTCATGAATTTATTTATACCCTTAAATCTGAAGTAGAAAATGACTGGGAATTTCAGTTTCTTGTCAATTACTATCTACACAATGATGAATATAATGACGCACCCTATCGAGATTTAATTCAAAAGCTTGATGAAGCCATTCAAAATAACTAACAATTAAATAGGAGTCTATTATGTCTGAACTAAATAAATTAGAGTTTGTTGGTCGTGCAGAACATCTAAATCGAATTATTTCCCTTGTTCAGGAATCTAATAAACTGCGTGTAGTTTTAGTAGAGGGTAGAGGTGGAATTGGCAAAACTTGGTTGCTTCATGCATTAAAATCTCGTCTAAACCAAGTTCAAATTGGCACAAGTGAAATTATTGATTGCGATATCCCTGTTTTTAATGATGCAGAAGATTTATACACTCAAATCGCCAAACAATTATACGACCATACATATAAAGAATGGTTGCTGCGGTTACGACAACTGCGAGAAGATGAAAACCGCCTCAGTCAAAGTGCATACGAACAAGAACGCAGACAACTTGAAAAGTTCTTGGTCGATGAAATTAATCGCAAATCCAGCCAACAGAGACTAGTCTTTCTAATTGATACGGTTGAAAAGTTAGGACAAGCAGATGTCAGAGAGCAAGTTTGGGAGTGTATTGGCAATTTATGCCATCAACTAGAGAATGCTGTATTTATTTTAGCAGGTCGTCCTAATATTGCTCATCAAATTTTAGAAAAATCATTCAAAGAAGAAGAATTAACTTATTTAGAATTAAATGAATTTACTCATGAGGATGTACAAACATACATTCGTTGCAAGGAGGAACAACTTCACTTTACTCTCGGACAAGAATTGGTTAAAAAGATCATAGTTCTTTCTGGTGGTAGCCCGATCATGATTGAATTTGGAGTAGAGTATGCTTATCGGGAAGTCATACCAGATTGGTTAGAAAGTGAAAATATAGAAACTATTCCCAGCAGGTTAGAAAAAACTGGTGGATTTGAAGCTGAGATGGTTCGACATATTACACAGCTTCGGACATCAATGGATCGGCTAACTCTGTTACTTTCACGTATCTACCCATTAGATAGCTGTGATATTGCTAATTTATTAGAACTATCTACAGAAGATGCTCAAAGATTATTTCTTGATGCACAAAGCTACTTTTTTATCAAACCAGTAATCGGTGGTTCTCAAATATCATTACATGATATTGTGCGAGACTTAGTTGAAAAATATGTATGGGCAGATATTGACCCCGATTTGGAATGGAGAAAACGAGATAGTCGGATTGCTGCTAAATATTTTGAGCAAAAAGATTATGATTTAGGGCCACAAAAAAGGATATTGGAGGTTCAACGTTATTGTGATGATTCTCATCAAGTTGCTAGTATCGAGTTTCTGATTGAAGAAGTTAAGCAACGGCGAGAATTCAATACTACGCGATGGCTCTGGAATGCTTTATATGCCGATCCGATAACAGGCTTTGAAACTTGGCACGAAGTTACTGATAGGATACGCCGCCAATCCAAAAAATTTGGCTTTGTAAATCAATTGTTGGCAATTGCCAAACAGTTTGAAACAGAAATAAATCCCGATCAAAAATTTAAAATGATTATTTTTGAATCAAAGATTGTTCATGCTCTTAAAGATAAGAGTACAAAAGAAAATGAACTAGTAAAGTTGGAGGGAATGCTATCCGATCAATCTTCTAATTCTTCTCATCAAGCGGATATTTACAATGTCTTGGGAATGCTAAATACCAAGTTACACCTTTATGAAGAAGCTTTAAAATATCAGCAAGAGTGTTTATCCCTAGTTCAAGGCAAAAAGCTATCATACGCTATTCCTGCTGTAGCTAACCTAGTTGGTTATCTGCATAGACAACTCAACAACTTTCAGGAAGCTGAGAAATATTACAAACTAGGTTGGGAGGCTGCTATGGAAATTGATACTCCTGACAAAGGTTTAACTCAAGTTATGGCTAGCATTCAGAATAATTTGGGATTTTTATACGGACAACAAAAAGATTATGTCAAGGCTGAACAATGTTTTAAAGCTGCTATTGATATGTGGTCGAGTGTTGAGAGCGAACGCGAAATAGCCAACGCCGAAATTGCCTCTGCTACTATTTTGGTAGATAATGGTAATTATGTTAAAGCGAAACAACTACTTGAACGAGCATTAAGCCGTTGTGACAATGAAGAAAACGATAATCAAATACTGTGTAGGGCATACTTTCAGTTAGGCTTAAATCAGTGGTTTAGTGCTGAGGTAGTAAATGAAGCTGTTTGGGATGTGACACAGGTGCAATGGGATCTCAATGTGCTAAGTCTTGCTCAAAATGCTTTAGAAAAAAGTCTAAAACTCGCAGAGAAATATGGACTTGAAGAGGAATTACCTGGAATTTTGCACCAAATTGCTAGTGTCTATTGGCATCTTGGGTTTCAAACAGGCGATCGCACGCTACAAAACCAAGCTTTAAAACTCAACGATCGCTCTTATCAGACTAGTTTAGAGTACAATGACATGCGGTATGCCATCGATAGCCTGGTAGGTAAAGCTGAGTTTGATTATTATGCAAAAGCCTACGAGTATATTTCCGATTATGCACAAGAACTTAGCGATCGCTTTCAATCATATCAAAATATCCACACACTATACTTTGGCCGCATGTTACGCATAGAAGGTGATGTTGCATTTCAACAAGCTAACTACAATTTTGCTTTTAGTAAATATGCTCAAGGAATACCCCAAATCTTTCAACATGGAGGTTTCGGCCCGTATTCGATTAAACATGAGCTAAATCTGCTCCAAAAGAAAATTGAACGATTGCCTATAGAACTTTCTAAAACTCTGATTCAGCAACTAAAATCTCAGTGGAAAGATCATAAAGCTCTCAAGGAATGGTGCGATCAACAAATGTTTTTGACCAGAATACGTGCCACAAAACAGCCATCTTCTCATGCTTAGTAAAAAAATTGATCGACCCCAAATTTTAGTTTCTCTTAATTCTACCTACGTACCAACTGGGCAATGCGATTGTGATGGAGGAGATTGTGCCTGTGACTTATCCCCTTTAACAGAATTAAGCTCAAATATCCGATTACCTCTGGGGATGTTGGACACAGAATTTGTGAGAGTTCCTAACTCGCAGATGATGAATTTAGATGATACTTATTCTATCTGTTTTGGTACTTATCATCAAGTAGCAGTTCTGAATCAATCAGCGACATTTTTACTTGAAAAATTTACAAATCCTCATAAATTAGATGAGATTGCAATAGAGTATTCTGAGATTGACCCAATAGACTTACAGACAGCTATTCAAGAACTATACCAAGCACGTTTAATAGCACCCAATAATTATTCATCATTTGACTTAAATGAAATACCAGAGACTTTAACAGCATGGTTGCATATCACCGATCGCTGTAATTTAAGATGTGACTATTGCTATCTTCCGCACGAAGCAAAAGATATGTCAATCGATATAGGTAAAGCAGCTATTGAATCTACATTTCGCTCTGCAACCTTAAATAATTACCGCCGCGTCAAACTGAAATATGCAGGAGGAGAGGCATTACTATGCTCTCCTTTAATTAAGGATCTCCATTTGTACGCTCAATCCCTTAGCAAAGAAACAGACATTATATTAGATGGAGTTGTTCTCAGTAATGGAACATTGATTACGCCTGAAATTATTGAGATGCTACAAATATTAAATCTGCGTCTAATGATTTCACTAGATGGATTATCAAATTTCCACAATATTCAACGTTCTTATACAAGCAAAAAGGGATCGTTTGCAGATGTTGAACGAGGTATTAAGATTACTTTGCAAAATGGGTTAATACCAGATATTTCGATTACAATTAGTGGGCGGAATGCAGAAGGATTACCCGATCTTCTGGAATGGATATTAGAATATAATCTACCCTTTAGTTTAAATTTCTATCGAGAAAACGAACTGTCAGCTTCTTATGAAGACTTGCAACTAGAAGAATCTCGATTAATTGAGGGAATGTTGGCAGCATTCAAAGTTATCGAATTGAAATTACCTAATCGCAGCTTGCTAGGTTCATTGATCGATCGTGCTAATTTAGCATCTCCTCATAAACGAACTTGTGGAGTTGGGCAAAGCTATCTCGTATTTGATTACAAAGGGCAAATTGCTAAATGCCAGATGCAGCTACATAAAACTATCTCTGCCTCTAAAACTCAAGATCCTTTAACTATTGTGCGGCAAGATAAAGCAGGTATTCAAAATTTGTCAGTTGAAGAAAAAGAAGGCTGTCGTACATGTGAGTGGAAATATTGGTGTACAGGTGGTTGTTCTCTAGCAACCTTTAAAGCTACAGGTCGTTACGATATTCAATCTCCAAATTGCAATATTTACAAAGCTCTCTATCCTGAAGCTCTCAGACTAGAAGGGTTACGATTAATCAAATATAATTCCCAACTAAGTCATAACTAATTATACGGACATAATAGAATTTGAATTTTTCAAATTTTGGTAGATATATAGAGAAGATATTGTATTTAAATCCGCTTCTTTAGGCTCATCTTCATCTTCATTAGTATTTTTAAACAGGACTGTAAATGCACCAGCACCTAACCTATCTTGAGGAAATATCCGATAACAAGGCATCGTGGTTAAATGTGATTGATATTTAGCTAAATTACTAATTTCTATTGCTTTAAAAGAGGGAAACCGTTCTAAAAACCATTCACAAACTTGCTCATTTTCTTCGGGCGAATATGTGCAAGTCATATAAGCCAGATAGCCTTGTGGTGAAACAATTTTAGCGGAGTTAGCTATAATGCGCTTTTGCCGATTTGCACTCTTGTTAATAGCAGTTGGGTGAAAACATCCGGGTGCTTTTTCACCTTTGGCAAGTAAAGATTGTCCAGTACACGGAGCATCTACGATGACTAGATTGCTAGAGCCGGGAAACATTTCAGCAAATATGCTCGAATCTCGATTAACTACCGCGCTAGGGCTAACCTGGCAACGCTTCAAATTAGAAATTAGCATTCCCAGACGTTTGCCAATTACTTCATTACTGATGAGCAATTCAGGTTTTAAAGCTCTCCAAGCGAAGATACTTTTACCTCCTGGTGCGGCACACATATCAAAAACTAAACGCACTGACTCAGGAATAGCTAACAAAGTACTAGCTGCAAACACCGAAGAAAAATCTAAACAATAGAAATATCCTTTTTCATGCAAGGGATGCTTACCAGGTTTTTCTCCCAGAGATAAACGGTCTATAAATTGTGGTTGCCAAGACGTTGGTGTTTGCACTGCCAAAGGTGAAATATCTGGCTTTTCTTGACACCAAAGAATACTAGGTGAAAAAGGCTGAGGATTCATTAAAGCCTCAATAAATTTTTCTTGTTCATCTAGATTAGCGAACAAACGCCGCGAAACTTTAAGTAATAAATTAGAAGGTTTTTCCATCAATATTATAAATTACGAATTACGAATTACGAATTACGAATTACGAATTAGTCCATTGTATCTAAATCAAAATCAAACTGTTACACAAGAACAATGTAATTAAGGCTTTTGGCTTCATACTCAAAATATAATGACCGCCATTGGGAACGCAATGGCCAAGCTACCCCACTGCACCGGAGAAGGTCATGTTTTTAGATAGTTTTCAGGACAAATTACGCAAACAAGCACAATTATGGAGGGATGAAGGATTAATTAGTTCTTCGCAGTATGAGCAGATAGCAGAACGTTATCAATTTAAAAACCTGGAAGCTGCTGCACGCGATCGCAATAAAGCAATAGCGATCGCTATCGGTAGCATCCTTTTATGCTTAGGCATAATTACCTTTGTATCAGGAAACTGGCAGGGGGGATCGCGAGAAGTCAAAATTATTCTGATGATGAGTTTGTTTTTTGCGATCGCGATCGCTGGATTTTACAACTGGAGGCCACCTGAAGGGAAGAAGCCAGAACGAAGCAAACGCCTACTGGGAGAAGGGTTGCTAATTTTAAGTGCCTTCATCTTCGGTGCAAATTTACTGCTGATGGCCCAGATGTTCAATATTGTCGGTTCAGTTTCTCAACTGTTTCTCGCTTGGGGATTCGGTGTTGTAGTCATGGCCTTCAGTTTGTCCTTAAATTCTTTAGGAATTCTATCAATTGTCCTCGTAGAAATCGGCTATTGGACTGGACTAGAAGACTTCTGGTACGTAACAGGAGAGTTAACTTGGTCGCGGCTAGTAGTGCAGCATTTGCCTTTGTTGGCATGGCTGGTATTTGTACCTTTAGCATACTTCTGTCGATCGCGTTGGATTTTTGGTCTAGCAGCCTTTGTTTTTGCTAGTTCCTTACAAGCTAACCTTAATCCACTGCCACTGCTAAATTATGCTGATATAGCCCCTTGGGTGGCATCTTTTGCTTTTGCACTCCCACCTGCATTATTCTGGAGTTATGATGATTTACTGTTTCCAACCATAAATTACAGGTTATTTCAATATCTAGCCCGTAATTTAGCGTTAGTAAGCTTCGGCGTTGTCTTTTACGTTCTGTCTTTTCGTTGGGTCTGGGAATCTCCAAATTATAGTTATAATCAGCCAACGAATTTGACAAACTTATTTGAGTCTCTGCCAATTATCGATTTGGGGATTCTCAGCGGCTTGGCGGTATTACAATGGTTGTTTCTACTGCGCCAAAGAAATAATCCTCCGCGCCGCGAAGTGATTTTCACAACTGCTGTCATTAGTACATTTCTGGTCTTTATTGCAATAGTACCTTTTTGGCATCAAACTATCAGCCGGATTGATGAACTTGGCATTTTTATTTTCAATGTACTTCTTGCAACATTAGCCTGGGGACTAATTCAAGAAGGATTGAAATTAAGCAACAGAAGTTCCTTTTGGGGCGGTATGCTGTTAGTAACACTGCAAATTATCAGTCGCGTGCAGGAGTACGACACCGACTTACTTTTTAAGTCGCTAGTCTATATCCTGTGCGGTTCTGCTTTAATTAGCGCTGGACTTTGGTTTGAACGCCGCCTACCTGGTGGTAGCTCTACAAGTAAAAAGTAGGGCAAATTTTAGATTTTGAATTTTAAATTTTGGATTGAATAAAAAATCTAAAATCCAAAATCCAAAATCAAAAATTGAGAAATCTCTGTGCGTCAAAATTTTTAAAGTTTCTCTGCGTCAGTCCTAATCTCGTTACTTTTAACCTCCTCAAGACCTCTGCTTTTTAGGACTACGCTCATGAGTAATACTTCTTCTGAATCTAAAAATAAACCCTTGTCTCCCGAAGCCGAATTTTCCAATA
The DNA here is from genome assembly GCF_034530895.1 of Nostoc sp. DedQUE08. Classification (NCBI taxonomy): domain Bacteria; kingdom Bacillati; phylum Cyanobacteriota; class Cyanophyceae; order Nostocales; family Nostocaceae; genus Nostoc; species Nostoc sp. DedQUE08. The sequence goes on along the minus strand of NZ_JAVRCD010000034.1, from coordinate 62,297 downwards.
AGGTGACTTTTCGGGATTACTTGATTGCTACTGAACAAAAATCGAATAAGCCCTTACCTTTTTGGCGGTTACTAGCTCCCCTGGCGCTGCAAACAGGGCTAATTATGGCAGTACCAGCCCAAGCGGTTTATACAGATGTCACAGGTAAGACGGTGATTTTGCAAACCGTACCTGTAGATCCTAACAATGTGCTAGAAGGTAACACCTTAGCCTTAGACTACAACATATCCCGTACCTCAAATTTGAGCAGACTACCTGGTTGGCAAACATTAGTCAGCAGAGGTCGTGGAAGTGGCAGAAGATTGCCTGAAGGAACCAATATTTACGTGACTTTGCAAGAGCAATTATCTTCTGGTCGCGGTGTTCCTAGGGCTTGGAGACCGTTACGAGTAAGTAGCGATCGCCCCACAACTCTTAGAGCCAATCAGGCAGCCTTAAAAGGTGTTTATCAGGATGGTTCTGTTAACTACGGCTTGGAAACATATTACATCCCAGAAAACCAACGGCAGCAGATTCGCAACGACTTACAAGCCCAACGCGCCCGCAGAGGACAAGTACCACCCATTGTGGTCAAGGCGAAAGTAGATCCACAAGGAAAGGCAGTGCCAGTTAGTATGTGGGTGCGCGATCGCAACTATCGTTTTTAAGCTGTTAGGCAAAGCGTGTAAATATGCAAGCTTTGTCTCTAAAGTTCTAAGCGCTGATTTTCCACGCTCAGAATTTTCTGTTTGTCATTAGATATTTGCTGAAAAAGAATATAGAGACGTAGCATTACTACGTCTCTACAAAGATTCTAGATAAAGCATATTTAATTTCACCAGATGTCTTATATATCGCCTACATTTAGAATGAAATAGCCCTAAATTAGAGCAAAAAGTCAAAATTGTGTATTTATAGTAAGATTATCAGCAAATAAAACTTGCTGATAATATATGATTTTCCGGGGATTAAGTCGAAAAGCAAGGTTACGATTTACGAAATTTTTACTGCTAGTGTTCATTGCAGTAATTGCGTTGTGCCAACTCTCCCCAACCCAACCTCAGTTAGTACAAAAAAGTAATTACGCAATCCATATTCAACAAAACTTTAATCAATCTGCTTTTTATCCCATTGCCCAAATTCCATCTACAAACCTTTATAAACCTATTGGCGATTGGGTAGGAAGGTTAATTTTACCAACAAAACAGCAATTACAAGATGGTTTAGATTGGGTATGGATGGAAGTACAATATGCACCACCTACAGCACAAAATTTGGTTGGTCAAATTGTACGTTTGGATTGGAAAAAGAATAAAAATTTGCTGGCTTTAGAACGAGTTGTAACGCGAGATATAAATTTCACTCCTGAAGTAATTAAAAGCCAAAAACAAGGAAATATTCATCCTTTTCGACTAAATGGAGTTCGTCAGGTAGGCATTTTACGCTCTTTGGCTGGTGCAAATCCTGATGATGAAACAATTGTTGTTTTAGATTCAACTACAATCATTGATGCAAATCAAGAAAAATCTATTTTGCAAATTGAACGCGAACCTGTTTTGGCAACTGGTAGATTTTATGGGTTGGTAAAAATAATTAAACCGATTGAATCTCAATATAAAAGTAGTTTATTTTCAAATCAAAAGCAGTTTAACGATTATTTTTTAGTACAACATTATAATCCTAATGCAAATCAATTTAATCGGATTGAAGAAACTATTCGCATTCCCCAACAAGTAATAGATTCGCGAAATTTTGCTCCTTCAAGTTCGCAGAAAATCGAGCGATCGCCTGCGGGTGAAGATGGGTGGTATATTTATGGTGCTGCCGATGCAAAGGGCGTATTTACGGTACGCGCACTTGCACCTCGTTCTCTGTTGCAAATTCAACCCCGTCAAATTATTACTGGTAAGGAATTAGGGCTAAATTACATCCAAGATGTAAATTGGCAAAATACTGAGAAAAATAAAGGTAAATTCAATACTGTATTATTAAAGCCTGTAGAAATACAAAATTCACATAATCAATCTATATCAAAATGGCAAGAAGGTAATAAGGCTATTGTCCTACACCTATTTGGTGGAATTGGCGGACGTAAAGCTGAACCATTAGGAGTACCTTATACTATCACCGGACATTTTGCTTTTGGAATTGCAGAAGTTGTCCGTGACGAGTTTACTAACGAATTACGCTTTGAGACTAAATACCACCAAATTTATGCCCATAACCCCGATGGAATTATTGCCGGAACGCATACATGGGCTGATTATATGGGTAATTTACAACGTGGTTGGCTGGCAACACGTCCAGTATCAGATATTCTGATCGAATTCGACCCTGTAACGCAGGATTATAATTTTGATGGTGTTAAACTTTCGCCTTTAAAACAATTTCAGCAACAATTACAGATAACAATGGCACGTTATCGAGTTGGTGATGGAACTGGTGGCGCAATGGTATCACCTGCTACCTCATGCGTTCAAGACTCAAGCCAAGCACTTTATGCTGCGATATTAGCAATTAAAAACCAAGTTACTACAACTCCTCAAATTCAAACTTGGATACGCACCAACCCCAATCACCCGCAAACATTACGCTTTCAGCAACTAGTTGAATTAGGTCAATCTTTGGAACAACAATTAGCACCCTTGGGTATAGTTCGCGCTGATTGGCAAAGTCAAGCAGGTATACTTGCAGGTACGGGTAGAGGAAAAACGACGGAACCATTTCAAGATCGTAGTATTTGGGCTGGTTTGACAACATGGCGAACAATAATGCCAAGACTTGCACACGACGACCTAGCCGCAATATTTTTAAAACATGGCGCAACTATGCAAGTATTGCGAACTAATCAAGTTGGTGGTTGGGAATCTAATATTACACCCATTGCCCCAACAGCACTTTTAGGACAAATTAAGATTCCTTTTACCAATATTTCACCACTTTCAATTCTTTTAAATCGCACTTTAGCGTCCTTAGTAGTTCCGAGGTTTAAAGATTGGTTAGTTATTGTTGTACTGTTGATAATTTATAGTATTCTTGCTCTACCTTATGGTTGGAAATTTGGATTTTTACAGATAGAACTTTGGTCTGCAAATTGGACTAATAAATGCTTGCTAATATTACGTTGCTTATTTTTACCTGCAATTGTGGAAGAACTCTTTTTTCGCGTTTTTTTGCTTCCTCATCCTAGCGAAATTACCAGTTGGTTCCAATGGTCTTTGTGGGCAATAGTGAGTTTATTATTATTTGTTTTGTATCATCCCTTGAATGCTAAAACATTTTTTAAAGCTGGAATTCCTACATTTTTTGATCGTGTTTTTCTTGTTTTAGCTGCATTTTTGGGAATTATCTGTACTGTTGCATATACCCTCACAGGATCTTTATTTGCGATCGTTTTAATTCACTGGATTGTAGTAGTAGTTTGGTTAATTTTTTTTGGAGGAATCAGAAAATTAGATAATCAAAAAATTCAGAATGCTAAGGTTTAAGGAGGCAGGGGGCAGGAGGTAGGAGAATAATGCTTGCTTAAGGCTAAAACTTGATGCCTTTATTTAGCACTACTAAATCTAGAACAACCTTCCTCAGCCCCCTTTTTACAACAACCGCAGAACTTTTTATTAGCGATCGCACTAAATACCAGTATTCCACAACACACTGCTAAGGCACAATCAGCACTGGGCAAGGAGAAAGGTTAATCACGCGAGTGGTAACGCTATCATCCGCTCCCTCTTCAGTCAAACCTAGCCCCCGACAGCCCATGATAATTAAATCTGCCCCAATTTCATCAGCGACATCGCAGATCGTAAAAGCTGGTTTGCCTTTCCTTTCCAAGGTTTCAGATTGAATTCCTTGCCCAGAAAATAAAGATTGGGCATTTTCCAGCAGTTTTGCAACTACCTCTGGCGACACCATCGGATCGTCTGCACTAGGCGCGTCTTTTGGTGGTTCTTCTACCACAGACAGCAGCACCAAGCGACTGCTGTACTTTTTGACTACGTTGGTAACAACATCAGCAGCTTCCCGCGTTTCCCGGCTTTGATCGATAGGAAATAATACCGTCTTAAATATATCTGTCACTTGGGTACCCCTGACTCCGGTAAAATCTTGATGGTTCTACTTTCAAAACAATAACAAAAAGGCAATCAGGAGAGTTTGGTGTGTCCAAAAAAAGTTTAGCAAGTTTATCTTCGGCTGATATCTCTGGGAAACGTGCCTTAGTGCGGGTTGACTTTAATGTGCCTGTGGACGACCAAGGCAACATTACCGACGATACTCGCATTCGCGCCGCTCTACCAACCATCCAAGATTTGACGCAGAAGGGTGCTAAAGTCATTCTCGCAAGTCATTTTGGCCGTCCCAAGGGTGTAGATGACAAATTACGCCTAACTCCCGTTGCCAAGCGTCTGTCGGAGTTACTGGGGCAAGAAGTTATTAAAACTGATGACTCCATTGGCGATGAAGTTGCAGCTAAAGTTGGCGCCCTGCAAAATGGCCAAGTGCTGTTACTCGAAAATGTCCGTTTTTACCCAGAAGAAGAGAAAAACGAGCCAGAATTTGCCAAAAAATTGGCAGCTAATGCTGATTTTTATGTAAATGATGCTTTTGGTACTGCACACCGCGCCCATGCTTCTACTGAAGGTGTGACAAAATTCCTCAGTCCTTCCGTAGCTGGATATTTAGTTGAGAAGGAATTGGAATATCTGCAAAACGCCATTGAAAATCCCCAACGTCCTTTGGCGGCAATTATTGGCGGTTCCAAAGTTTCCAGTAAAATTGGTGTGATTGAAACACTGCTGGAGAAGTGCGACAAGCTAATCATCGGTGGTGGGATGATTTTCACCTTCTACAAAGCCCGTGGTTTGAGTGTTGGCAAGTCATTGGTAGAAGAGGACAAGCTAGAACTAGCGAAGTCTTTGGAAGCGAAGGCTAAAGAACGGGGTGTTACCTTCTTGTTACCTACAGATATAGTATCAGCAGATAAGTTTGCTCCTGATGCTAATGCGAAAACCGTCAGCATTGAGAACATCCCCGATGATGGTATGGGTTTGGATATTGGGCCAGACTCAGTAAAAGTTTTCCAAGATGCCCTTGCAGATACCAAAACGGTAATTTGGAACGGGCCGATGGGTGTGTTTGAGTTTGATAAGTTTGCCGCAGGTACGGAAGCGATCGCTCATACTCTCGCTGAAATCGGTAAAACTGGCACAACTACCATTATCGGCGGTGGTGACTCGGTAGCGGCTGTGGAAAAGGTTGGTTTAGCCGACCAAATGAGCCACATCTCCACCGGCGGCGGCGCTAGCTTGGAGTTACTTGAAGGGAAGGTATTGCCTGGAATTGCAGCTTTAGATGATGCTTAAGTAGGGACTGGGGACTGGGGACTGGGGACTGGGGACTGGGGACTAGGGGGATAAGGGAGAAATATTGAGCAAGTTTCTTCCTTGTCACTTCCCAATACCCCATGCCCCATGCCCAATGCCCAATACCCCATGCCCAATGCCCCATGCCCCATGCCCAATCCTCAACATGAGAAAAATATATGCAACCTAAATGGCTGGAATGGGCGCAAAATTTACAAGCGATCGCTCAAAATGGTCTAACCTATTCTGAAAACCCTTTTGATATAGAACGTTACAAACAATTACGAGCGCTCGCCACGGAAATCATGGCGAGTTACTCAAATGTAGAACACAGCTATATCCTCGATTTATTTAGCCGTGAAGTCGGATATGCAACTCCCAAAGTTGATGTGCGAGGAGCAATTTTTCGTGACGATACTATATTGTTAGTCAAAGAACGAGTAGACGGCTGCTGGACTTTACCTGGTGGATGGGCTGATGTTGGTGAGTCGCCCAGTGAGGCAGTTGTAAAAGAAGTATATGAAGAATCGGGATATCAAGCACGCGCTATCAAACTTTTAGCAGTCTATGACAGAAACAAACAGGGACATTCACCATTACCATTTTATGTCTACAAACTGTTTTTTCACTGCGAACTTATTGGTGGTTCTCCATCATCAAGTATTGAAACTGAAGAAGTAGGTTTTTTTCCTGAAGGTGCGTTACCAGAACTTTCTATTGGACGTGTGACACCAACGCAAATCACCCGACTTTTCCAACATTATCGCCAACCAGATTTACCGACAGACTTTGATTAAATGCCTCTGCATTACAAAAATTGGCATACAGAATTCATGGCTTTATTCTGACTCCTGAGTTCTGAATTCGGACTCATAAAATAGCCCGGACTTGTAAATAGTCTCTTGTCGGGTAAGGGGGACACGTTACCGTGTTCCCCTAGCTAGGAAGAAAAGTATCCTTGAATCTGCCCTCTGATGTCAGTACTTTTTTAAGTTGACAACGTTCTTATGCCAAACTGACTTGTAACGTATAAGAAAGAGGGTTAAAGCCGCTACCAGAGAAACTTCCGCCATCTTGAGGCAAGAAAGGAAAGTCACTCACTGAGATGGAGTACGTACCTGCACCCAGAAAACTGGTGATTAATGACGAATTGCCACCGCCACCATCGTCGTTACTGGTCACTAACTTCCCAGCACTGTTAAACAGTCCGAGAACTGTATCTCCCGATGTCACTGTCCTGATAGTGACAGTTCCTGGATTTGCTAAAGAAAATGTAAAAAAGTCGAAACCAGGACCACCCCCCGGTTGAACTGCTGTTAACTGGGCTGAAAGATTAACGTTTGAGCCTGATGATAAGGAACCTAACCTTTCAGCGCTGCCCAGTGTGCCGTTTGTAGCTTCTCCAGCATTTTCCCGCTCATAGAACAAGAAGTCATCACTGTCAAGTCTGAGATTTTTTCTCCCCTGGACAACACCTATGATCTCATCTTGCTCTCCTGTCGGTTTGTCTAAGAATATTCGTGTGCTGTTTCCAGCAACTTGCAGGCGGTAGTCCTGTGGAGGTCCTTTGAGTTCAATTCGATCTTGGCTAGAGTCGAAGTCAATAATAGTAGCCAAGTCCCCAAAACCAGGATTTGTAGTGTTGGTATCGTCGTAGAAAACATTTTCAGCGTCGCCCAGGATAAATCTATCTACCCCAGCCCCGCCAGTCAACTGATCAGTTTCCCCTAATCCAGGTGGAAGCGAACTACCAGGCCAAGCACCGATGAGGATATCGTTTCCAGACCCGCCATTGAGTACGTCATTGCCTGGCCCGCCTTGTAGACTATCATCGCCGTTGCCACCATTGAGGGTATCATTGCCGAAACCACCGTCTAGCGTGTCATTCACCGGAGTCCCACTTATCGTTTCAGAACCTGTAGTGCCTAATTTAAATGCCATATTATCTCTCCTGAGTTTTTCACTAATACGTAAGTTCAGCCTCAGTCAAAGAACTATTCATTGTAGATTACTTGCCATTTAAGTAATCTCTAAGTTAGAAAACATTAATTATTTGGTTAGGAACTTCTAAAGAAAAAAATATCCAACTATTTATTGTAGGCTGACCCGAAAAGTCCATCTTTGCTTGTGGGCGAACGAGACGCATACTCCACAAAATTAGATAATCAATTTCCTGAAAATTCCTTAATTGATGATTACCCAAATGGTAAGAAATTAGCTGAAATATTTTGGTTCTTTTTCTAAATCTTTTTGAACCCACGCTGTACTTACTTACATATCATGAAGTACAAGGTTATATCAATATCTTTAACAAATCTTAAAAAGGCAATAAATGCGATTGATTAAGACATGAAAAAATAGGTGTAAAATTTAATTAAATATTGTTTAAAACTACTGTTCTTTTTGGTGAACGTTGCGAGATTTTTCAAATGAAGGTGGTATCGTTGTTAAGTTAAGTTTCAACATCAGATTTTATATAGTTATTTGGGATCGGAAAATTAGGTTTTTGTGCCAGTCCTGTGTATTTTTGCTTGCATTGGCATGCTTCCCATAAATTTTATCAAAACAGAATTCAGGAGTCAGAAGTCAGAATTCAGCATGAATTCTGTGCGACTAGCGGACTTCGGCGTGAGCGCTCAATCGAACGCTGAATAGATGGGTTTAAGACCCCCACCAAATCGTAGATTTGGTGGTGCAACAATTGAGTGGCGGGTTTGAATCCCTCACTCAAAGATTGCTGAATTCTGAATTCTTCATTCTTCTTCAATTCACGTAGAGACACTCCACTCCAGATAGATGCAGAGGATGACTCTCTACTGAGGCGTTGTCTCCTGCGTTGGTGTCGGTGTAGGAGTGGCGGTTTCTGTGGGAGTTGGTGTAGGAGTTGGCGTTGGCGTGGGCGTGGGTGTTGGTGTAGGCGTTGATGTTTCCGTGGGCGTGGGTGTTGGTGGTGGGGGAACTGTGGGATTTTCGGCTGTAATAGTGAGTTGATAATCTACTGGCTTTGTTGCTGTAGAAACCACGACAAACTCATAAAATCCATTTTCTGGTAATTTAGTTGACAAACTACGCTTGGTAGAATCTTCTAAAAATCGAATTTTGCCAGAGGGTGAATAGACTGATAACAAGACTTGGGAATTTGCTTCTAGCTTCAAGTCTAGAGATTGGTTTTTGGCAAGTCCAGCAATGAATACTTTCCCACCACCAGATTGGAGAGTACCATTGACTGTTTTGCCAGTAGCCCCAGGATCGAAGACAAGTTTCTGGAAAGCGCTACCGTCAAGGATTGCACTGAGTCGATCGCTAACAAATCCATACCAAACTTGTCCAATGGACTGACCTTGGAAACTTTTACCTCGCTGCTCAGGAAATACACTTAAGAATGCAGTATCTCCCAAATCATACAAAGAACGGCTACCAACATTGATTTTGTTAACTTCGACTTTCCAGCGATCGCGTTCAGCAGTTGTGTAAGTTCCTAGTTTTTGGCGGGCATTATTACTCAGTGGTGCAAGCTTTTCTAGTAATTCCGAAGCTGTTTTATCCCATTCTGCGCGCAAACTCTCATCTTCAGGGCCATTGCTGAGAGTACGTCCCCGTAAACTAGGATTTCTGTCCCAAAAAACTTGATTCACCAAGTTCACGTAGAAGTTAGAGTCAATACCCAACTGTTGACGGCGATCGCTTAATCTTTCTTTGCGTTCTCGTTCTGCTGGCGAATATTGCGCTAAAGGATCGGTTGGTTGTTCGCTAGTTGGAACGGGACTGGCTGTAGGATTAGGATCGACTTGCCCAACATCTCGTCTGCCATTCAATCCCCACCAAATTAATCCCACACTACCAGCGACTAGCGCCGCCACCAGAAAGGTTTTTGTTGGCGTCCACCAGGAGGAAGAGGGGGAAGATGAGGGATATGAAGGATATGGAGGGGTTGGGGAAGGTGGGGGAGGTGGAGAGACGGCGACGGTGGCGGCTGTGGGTTGTGGTGGAGTGGGATATTGAGTTGGCGGATAGTTTGCTGGGGGTGAGTTGAGGGCTTGGAGTACTTGACGGGCTGATTGATAGCGATCGCTTGGTCTAGCCGATAGCATTTTATCTAATACCTGTGCCAAATTTTGACTCAGATTAACTTCCCGTCGCCATTGCCAACTGAGAGTATAGGTATCAATTAATTCTTGGGGTTGTTTTCCTGTCAGTAAAACCAACATTGTTGCTGCTAAAGCATACAAGTCGCTGTGGGGAGATACTAACCCAGTTTGCATTTGTTCTGGGGGTGCAAATCCGATTTTGCCTAATAAGGTTGGTGCTGGCGGAGGTGCAACCATACCGGGTTGGTAATATTCGGAAGCTACGGTTGCTACTACTTGTTTGACACCACCAAAATCAATTAAAACTGGCAGTTTATCAACAGTCCGAAGCATTAAGTTATCTGGAGAAATATCTCGATGAATTACTCCTAGTGAGTGAATGTATTCCAACACTGGTAAAATTTGCTGGAACAATTGGCGTATTTCCGCCTCTGTAAAGCGCAAACCCTGTTGTATCCGGGTATTTAACAAAGAATTGTAAGTTTCCCCTTCTACATAATCTTGCACCAAAAACAGATATTCTTTGCCCCCTAAATTCAGCCGCAGCAGTTCTCGGAAGCGGGGAATTTGGGGATGTTGCAGTTTATAAAGAACACTCGCTTCTCTCTCGAAAAGTTCTTCAGCTTTTTGGACAACGTAAGCGGTTTGAACTTGGGGGGAAAATTCTTTTAAAACACAAAGTTCGCGGAAACGGTTGATATCTTCAGCTAAATAAGTGCGTCCGAAGCCACCTTGGCCAATTTGACGCACGATCGCATAGCGATCGCCTAAAGTCATTCCTGGTTGGATACTATAACTCATGGGCGCATCCAACAAATTTTCGCCACACTGGAGACAAAAGCGACTACCTGGGGAATTTTCATGTCCTTTAGAACAATATATTTTTGTCATTTGTTATTTGTCATTTGTCATTTGTCATTTGTCATTTGTTACTCTTCCCCAGTTCCCAGTCCCCAGTTCCCAATCCCCAGTTGCTTTATTTGCCAGATTGTACTTTACTGACTCGATCGGCTGCGATCGCATACCAAATTTGACCAAAAGTCTGTTGATTGAGTTTCTTACGCTGCTGATCGGGAAACAAGCGATCGAATTTTTCATTTGTGTCTTTAGTCAACTGATCGATTGTATAGTTGCCAAACTGCCCCGATCGCGCTTGTTGTCTCAATGTATCGTAATCTTTTTGACTATAGTTACCTAATTTCCGACGAGCTGCTGTACTGAGGTCAGCCTGTTCTAGTTTATCTAATAAATTATCGGCAATATCAGACCATTCATCTCGTAAACCAGCATCTTCAGGTTTAGATGTCAGGCTACGTCCCTTTAATTCTGGTTTTTTTGTATAAAATAAATCATCTACTGTGCGAATAAAAAATCCTTCAGTAATTTCTAGCTCTTGACGACGATTGATAAGTTTCTGGAGATCGCTATTTTTTCCTTTGTCGCCTGCTGGTTTACCGCTGGGATTGGGAAACTGGGGGATTTGCGGTAATGAAATTGATGGGATAGTAATTGAAGTTACACTCTTAATCACTGCATTTACTACCGCCCAAGCACCTGCGCCAGTTAAAACAACTAAAGCCGTTCCTCCTAAACTCATCACAAAAGGGCGAATCCAAACAGGGAAAGATGCTGGTTTAACAATTGCTTGTGTTTGCCTCTGAAATCTGCTCATAACAGCACTGGCGCGTTGTCTTCCCGGAGCAACTACCATCGTCTTGATCTTGGTGGTAATATAATTACCTGAAGATTTAGTTGCAGTTGGCGATGGTAAATCTCTGAGGATTTGCTCGGCTCGTTGGTAGCGATCGCTCGGTCGATAAGCCAACATCTTTTTTAACACCGCCTCTAATTTGGGACTAACTTGGATTTCCTTTCCCCATCCCCAAATTCCCTGATAGCTGTCGTATAGTTTCTGCGGTTCTTTACCTGTGAGTAACACCAGTGATGTTACTGCTAAAGAGTATAGATCGCTACTAAAAAATGCCTTTCCCTGCCGTAGCTGTTCTTCTGGAGCGTAACCTTTTTTACCCAGCAGAGTATTATTTTCAGCCAACTTGGTGCGCCAAAAACCTTGAGAAGCTGGCAATTGCTTGACGCCACCAAAATCAATTAGCACTGGTAGATTATCAGAACGCCGCCAGATGAGATTATCGGGAGAGATATCACGGTGAATTACATCTCGTGAGTGGATGTATGATAATACAGGTAAAATTTGTTGCAGGAGGATGATTACTTCCTCTTCACTAAAGGTTTTTCCTTGACTTTCACGCTGTTCTAATAACTGGTAGTAGTTATCACCATCCACATAATCTTGCACTAAAAAGAAAAAATCTTTAGTGCCTATTTTCACTTGTAGCGAGGCGTGAAAACGCGGAATCTGTGGATGCTGGAGTTTTTTTAAGACATTCGCTTCTCTCTCAAATAACTCTTTAGCTTTTTGTAAATCTTGATTTTCTTGTACTTGGGGTGCAAATTCCTTCAGCACACAGGTTTGATGAGATTTATTGATATCTTCCGCCAAATAGGTGCGTCCAAAGCCGCCCTGTCCTAAATGACGGATAATTTGATAGCGATTATCCACAACCTGTCCCACAGCAAGAGGTAATGGTTCGCCACAATGGGTACAAAAGCGGTTACTACCATTATTTGTGTGTTGTTTACTGCAATAGAGCTGCATGGTGCTGAAGGATAAATTAAGGTTTTATTTAATGACTACAACGCACATACCCTCATTTTCGGATATTCTACGAATTACGTAGCTTGCTTCTCGCATGAAGGCGAGTATTACGAATTACGAATTATTTTAAACGGTGTTGGTTCTACTTCAGGATAAATAAGCAAGTGTCATGAACGGCAAATCAAGACATCAGCAAGTAATTAAAGCATTTGAAGATTTTTTGTCTACCCCCCTAGAAACTCTACTGCAAAGGCATCTCAACACTCAAACTTCGGCAGCTTTGAGTTTATTTCACGATGTGGCGGCGAATGTACCAGCCTACAAGGCGTTTTTAGCAGAAAGGGAAATTAATCCCGCGACTATTCAAACCTTAGAGGAGTTTCAAAAACTACCAGCGATCGCTAAACAAAATTATATACTGCGTTATCCTCTAGCTGACTTGTGCCGCAACGGACAACTCCAAGAGTGCGACATGATAGCTGCTTCATCAGGTTCTACTGGTAAACCGACATTTTGGCCTCGTTTTTTCACAGATGAACTCCAAATCGCCACACGTTTTGAACAGATTTTTCACGATAGTTTCTATGCAGATACCAGACGTACCCTAGCAGTGATTTGTTTCACTTTAGGCACTTGGGTAGGTGGGATGTTTACTACTAATTGCTGTCGTTATCTTGCTAGCAAAGGTTATCCCATCACTGTAATTACTCCTGGTAATAATAAAGAAGAAATCTTGCGAGTTGTCCAAGAACTTGGTTCAGGTTTTGAGCAAGTCGTGTTATTGGGATACCCGCCATTTTTAAAAGATGTGATTGATACTGGTATCGCTCGTGGTATGGAGTGGCAGCAATATCAGATTAAATTAGTGATGGCGGGAGAAGTATTTAGTGAAGAATGGCGGAGTTTGGTTGCTCAAAGAGTTGGTTCGCGAAATCCTTGTTATGATTTTGCATCACTTTACGGTACTGCGGATGCGGGAGTTTTGGGTAATGAAACACCGTTAAGTATCTGTATTCGCCGTTTTTTAGCAGAAAATCCCGATGCAGCCAGAGCTTTATTTGGAGAATCGCGTTTACCCACACTAGTACAATACGATCCTTTCACTCGCTTTTTTGAAGCTCACGATGGTGGATTGCTGTTTTCGGGAGATAACGGTATTCCCTTAGTGCGTTATGACATATTGGATACTGGCGGGATAATTAGTTATGATGCAATGCTGCAATTTTTAGCAGAATGGGGATTTAATCCACTTGAAAATTTGCGTTCTGACAGTCAACAATCACCAAGAGGTATTCATCAGCTACCTTTTGTTTATGTCTTTGGACGTTCCAACTTTACAGTTTCTTACTTTGGTGCAAATATCTATCCCGAAAATGTAACGGTGGGATTAGAGCAACCAGGAATTCAAGAATGGGTGACGGGTAAATTCGTGTTGCAGGTGAAAGAAGATGCAGATAAAAACCGATTTTTGTCTGTAGTTGTGGAATTAGCAGTCGGGGTAGAGGGTAGTGAAGCTCAAAGACTTGCGATCGCTTCTTCGATTCTTTCACAATTGTTACGTCTAAATAGCGAGTTTGCTAATTATGTTCCGGCAGAATATCAAACACCACAGGTTACATTAGCGCCAATGGGTGATTTTGAATATTTCCCCATTGGGGTGAAACATCGTTATACCCGTCAATAGAAAATGCAACAATAAATAGTTTTCAATTATAGCAGGGGACTGAGGTTAAAAGTGAAGCATAAAAGCTAGTTGCTTCTATCATCTCCATGATTGCGGCATAATAAAAACTAAACCTGAAAATTCTGAAGTAGGCAATGAATACTACCCATAATTCTCCGATGGATGATGGATCATCAGCAGATTTAATTTCTGTTGCAGAGTTACAGCAACAGCTTAATGACTTACTCCAGCAACTATCTCCAGAACGATTACAAGTGCTGACTGATTTTGCTGCTTATTTGGCAAATGCTGAAAGCGAAGCTGCAACCCAAGAACTTTTGGCAATTCCTGGATTGTTAGAGCGAGTTAAGCAAAATCAAGTAACGCCTAAAGCCCAATACGCCCCCTGGAGAACTCTTCGCTCTGATGTATGAAGTTATTCTTCATCCCGATGTCCAGGAAGTTTATGTCAATGCTGACAAAGCCCTTGCTAAGAAAATTGCCCGATGTTTGCAGCAGCTAGAACAAACTCCTCGATCGCACCCCAACATTAAAGCCCTGAAGGGAGATTATACAGGCTACTATCGCTACCGAATCGGGGATTACAGAGTCATTTATTCTATAGACGATGAAGTTGTGCAAGTGCTTGTTGTAGCGATCGCTCATCGCAGTGAGGTATATAAACCGTAAAGGCGATGCCTGCGGCGGGCTACGCCTACGCATTTTCATTCTGTTTACGATATCTGTTTTACTAGGGGCGACGCATTCCCTGGATTGCGGAAAGATCGGACGTGATAGATTTACGAGACGCTTACGAGATGGGATGAATCGCGTCTTTGCAAGGGATTGCTGCTTCTACATTTCGCTTATGTTTTGGCTGGAGGAAGTATTTTTTTTCCTACTCTCCATCTTTGACTTTCTCTTGTTGATGCCAAGCTTGATAAAAAGCTAGGTAGAGCATACTTTGGGCGCACTTCCAAATAACTTCGTAGCAATATATTCTACGTATAAATTGAGAACCGTCTTCTTCTTTCTGATTGATGCATTCTTTTAAATTATTAACTGCTAATGGGTAAAGCTGGTTTTGAAGTATCTCAATGAGGCAAAAAGAAGCTGACTGTAAAACATTTCGGCATCTCTATGGTATTTGGTACAATATCCAAGATATTCAGTGAAATTTCAGGGTAACTGAAATTTCTTAATAATCGGAATCGCTATCTCTACCGTTGTATCTGTATTTATGGGAAAATTTCATCTAAATATTTAAAGTAATATGTCAGAAACACCTCAAGACGACGGCATTTGGATTGTTACCGATGAAACGCCGCAAATAGCAATTCCTGATGGTGCTAAAGGCGGGAGTGGTAATACACGCGGTTGGGGAGACGAAACTATCAGGGAAAGTATTGGTAGCAAAGGCGTAGGAGATGCGGTTAAGGTTAGCGCTCAAACATTAGAGCAAAATATGACTCACTTTCTCAAAGTTGTGGGTAATTTGTTTAGTCAAGCCCAACAGCAAGCAAAAGTCAACTCCAAGATGCAGCTAGATGAAATTGAATTGTCGGTAGAAATTAGTGCAGATGGAGAAGTTAAATTAATTGGCAATGGTGCAAAAGCTGGGACTAAAGGAGCAATTAAGCTGAAGTTCAAGCGCCAAGAACCATAATGAGATGGCAAAAAATTGGGCGATCGCGATCGGAATTAACCAGTATGATTATCTGCAACCGCTAAACTATGCCAAGCGGGATGCACAGTTAATGCAAGAGTTTCTGGGCAATGAAGCCGGATTTGAGCGGATATTCTTCTTCTCTGATGACTCCCCTGAACT
Source organism: Nostoc sp. DedQUE08 (assembly GCF_034530895.1). Classification (NCBI taxonomy): domain Bacteria; kingdom Bacillati; phylum Cyanobacteriota; class Cyanophyceae; order Nostocales; family Nostocaceae; genus Nostoc; species Nostoc sp. DedQUE08. The sequence goes on along the minus strand of NZ_JAVRCD010000034.1, from coordinate 46,702 downwards.
TGCTGGAAAATCGACTCGTCCAACTCGCACTAACTTACTGCGAGTCTTACGACAGTTATTTGAGAAACCCTTTATGGGAGCAGGGGATAATTTCTGGTTTTTCTTCAGTGGTCATGGGATAAGATACGCTGACCGTGATTATCTCATGCCCTGTGATGGCGATCCAGAGGATATTGAAAACACAGCAATTGCGATTAACTTTGTCACTGAACGTCTGCGTCGCTGCGGTGCTGATAACGTTGTCTTGATTCTGGATGCTTGTCGCAATGAAGGCAAAAAAACAGGTGAAGGAATTGGGCGACAAACCGCAGATGAAGCACGTCAACAAGGAGTTATCAGCATTTTTTCTTGTATTCCCCAGGAATATTCTTATGAAATTAATGCTTTACAACAAGGTGCTTTTACCAAGGCATTACTAGAAGGGTTAGGAATTCAAGGTAAATGCGCTACTGTCGAACGATTGGATCAGTATCTCAGGTTTCGTGTGCCTGAACTGGTTAGCCAGCATAAGAATACAAGGCAAACGCCTTATGTGATTGCTGAACCTGTGAATAAATCCCACCTAATACTTGTGCCAAGATATGCAACTCTAAATGATATCGCCACGTTGAAAAATGATGCTTATCAAGCAGAAGTAAACAGGAATTTAGATTTAGCAGAGCAATTATGGATTCGGGTATTAGCTGCGGCTTCAGGGCAAGATATGGAGGCGGTGAAAAGTTTACAAAGAATTGAACGGTTGCGAAATAGTTCTGCAATTCCTGATTTACCTCAGCAAACAATTCCACAAGCATCTAAGTCAGTCACAAATACACCTATAAGTAAACCTTCTCAAATTCCATCTTCTAAGCCAACCTCATCATCCCCTGTTACTAATACTCAAACTTCTGGTGCGGGACAATTTGTAACATCTACAACGACATCAAAAAAACTAATATTACCTAACTGGTCACGACGACGTGTAATTCAAACTACTGGGTTTGCAGTTGCTGGGTTGGGTTTGACAATTGTATTACCGCGCCTTTTGTGGTCTGATTCAGGAGAAACTGATTATTCAGCAGGAACACCTTATACACCAGCATCTACACCAGAAATAAAACAGAAACCAAAAGACTTTATTGAAGACTTAGGGAATAATACCACTTTGGATATGCTGTGGATACCAGGGGGAACTTTTATGATGGGTTCACCTGGAGGAGAAGCACAGAGAGATGAAGATGAAAGTCCACAGCATCAGGTAAAAGTACCTGGGTTCTTCATGGGTAAATATGAAATTACCCAGGCACAGTATCAAGCAATTATCGGTAGTAATCCTTCCAACTTCAAAGGTGAGAAACGACCTGTAGAAACCGTGAGTTGGGATGATGCAGTAAAATTTTGTAAAAAATTGAGCCAGAAAACAGGAAAAACTTATCGACTACCCAGTGAAGCCGAATGGGAATATGCTTGTCGTGCTGGAACCAAGACCCCATTTTATTTTGGTGAAACGATTACCACAGATTTAGTTAACTACAACGGTGACTATCCCTACGGTTCTGCTCCAAAAGGTAAATTTCGTAATGAAACAACAAATGTAGGAATATTTCCACCAAACTCTTTCGGTTTATACGATATGCATGGTAATATACTTGAGTGGTGTCAAGATGTATATAACGACAATTACCAGGATGCGCCAAAAGATGGTACTGCATGGCTGACTGGTAAAGATAATAACATTATGCCGCTGCGTGGCGGTAGTTGGCTCAATCGCGCTGGGGGTTGCCGTTCTGCCGATCGCTGTGGGCACGCGCGCGCGGATCTTAACAACGATGTTGGTTTTCGGGTGGTGTTGGTGGCTGTGGCGTGAGGATTATTTGCACTTTATACTCTTCCCCTTTTGCCCTCTGCACTTCTTATTCAGTCTCCGCCACAGGCGGATCAAAAAATTTTTTTCAAAAACTGGTGTCTTGATATCAAAACCATCATACACTACATTTAATCAAATTTCTCACTTAGTTTGAGAGTTTAAGCATGGGGCAGGTCGATTTTAGCTGCTGCGTAGCGGTAGTTGGATCTCCTATGCCAGGGTTTGCCGTTCTGCCGATCGCAACATCAGCGCGCGCGAATCGTAACAACAATGTTGGTTTTCGCGTGGTGGCGGTGGCTGTGGCGTGAGTACTCCCCAAAGTCATAGTTGAGAAATGGGAATTTATCGAGCATACACCAGGGAGTCCAGACCTGAACCAGCGAGGAAGGCGACAACCTCCGAATATAAAATCGAGTCGGATAGCTTGGTAGGTTGCAAAACCGAACAGTTGTTCGACTCAATTAATTCTGCGACATTTAAAAGAAACTTCTAAAATCTAGCTCATTTTTAATTGTTCTAATTTTTGTTTAATCAAAATTTCAACTTCTTCAATCTCAGCATTCGATTTTGGGATGTCAAAAGTCTCTGGAGACGCTTCAGATGTAAAGCGGTCAACAAAAGCACGAAACGCTGCTTTGTTGTCGGGGTGAGCAATGACGAAGGCTCTTAACTCGGTTTTGCTCATGCTGCTAAAGTCTGGCTCAATCACAAGAACCTCTAAAGACCATTGCGATAGATTTCTATCTCTATGTTATATCCTGCCAAAATAAACACATTACCTGTTTGTTCATTGAGGCGGATAATGTAAATAGGAGTGAATGTATTGGTCAAAGATTGACATAGTATGACACACCTGATGCCTTGTTCAGCAGTTGGCAAGATTTGTATACCTCATAACCCCATAGCTTGGAATCAGAATAGCAGGTAAGGGGAAAATATCAAACCATCTATGTTGTAAATTGATAAGGCAGTGTTTTTCAATCTCGCCATCAAATATCGAATCTAAATCCCCGTCATAAAACTTAATTACGAATTACGTTAGCGTAGCGGGGCGTAGCCCATTACGAATTACGAATTACGAATTATTTAATAGTGCGTTGTCACAAAGGTCAACGCACCCTTATCTAAAGAAGCGGCGAGTCCAAACAATTACTTCACAGATGTCACTATTTGGTTTACTACTGGGCGTGGTTTCTTGCGGTCTGACCTGCGCGTTCCACCAGCCATCTCATATTCATCACTATTTTTGCCATAGTGAGATGCAACGTTTAACAGCATTTGCTCAGAATAAGTATTCAACTCTCGTTCTGCTTCTATCAATGCGTTGTGTGTCTTATTTACTACTGCTTGTGCTTGATTATAAGCGGCTAGCTTCTCTCTTAACTCAACTACTTTAGTGTTGTAAGTAGCAATTGAAAACCCATTACTAAAGTCTAACTCAGGGTTAATTGTCTGCATTCCTTCAATCCGTCGTTCAGCTTTGGTCAGCGACATGGAGTTTCGTTTGCGTTGCGTCATATAGTTTTCCTGTTTCGATTAATTTATAAATAACCCGGATGTTATACACTGAGTTATTTATATATCATCAAAATACGCAACAAGCGGATGCACTAGCCACAGTGAAGTTACAGAATTATAAAAGCATGGATGGCATTAGCTAACTAGATAGATGCGGGTATATTTGCTGAAATTCGTTGAGAAAAGCAGGTTTTGAAGTCGCACAAGCAGGTTTTGAAGTCACAAAAGCAGGTTTTAAAGTCACAAAAGCAGGTTTTGATGTCACAAAAGCTAGTTTTGAAGTCGCAAAAGCAGGTTTTGATGTCGCAAAAGCTAGTTTTGATGTCGCAAAAGCTAGTTTTGAAGTCGCAAAAGCTGGTTTGATGAAAGATTGTTTAAATAATTCCATAACGCTTAATTAGTTCAACAGAACAACTCCACAGATTTATCCGTGGGGTTGCGACTATTACCGCAAGGCGGAATTAAAATAATGCTTTTTAGCGCCGCGTGCAACTTTCTTTTAAACTTAACCCCCAGTTTGCAGGGAAGGGGAGCAAGAATCAAAGCCTCTCCATCTTTTGGGGCTACGCTGTATACACAAGTCGAATTACCCCCCTTAATCCCCCCTTGTAAAGGGGGGAAACAAGAAAAGAAATCTAGTTCCCTCCCCTTTATAAGGGGAGGGTTAGGGTGGGGTAATCAGCTATTTCAGACTTGTGTCTACACCGTAGTCATTTCGGCTAGAGGGGGATGAGATTAAGCACACTAAAAATTTATTTTTATAACTGAAAATTTTATTTTATTTATATGTTAAGTAACTTTTAGGATGTTATTTGTATAATCTATCATTCAGTCTGAATTATCGAATGTATAATCTATCATTCAGTCTTATTGATTATTAACCTCTGTTACTCATTGATAGGTTGAAATTTGGGAATTATGGCATCTCTTTTTCAGACATAACATATCACTCACTTAGTAGTTATTTATTAACGGGATTTGAGAAGTTATATAGGCATACTCTATCCTAGACATGACCTAAACTTGTGCTTCAAAAATCATGAGCCATTATATGAATAGTTAGCACGTTAACAGCACTATCCAATGTCTCAAGACTTATTAAACTCCTTTCAAGAAGCATACAGTAATCTCGAACTGTTTCCGTTAATGGAACGGAACGAAATGGAAAGATTTCGAGTCGAATATGGTGATGATTTGATTGCAGACCTGAACCAATTAGTAGAAGATAGTCCTAATGGAGATGGCAAAATAGTCTTTACAGGACATCGAGGATGTGGTAAGTCTACTTTGTTAGCTGAGTTTAGCCGACAAATTCAAGATAAATATTTTGTAGTTCTGTTTTCTATTGCCGATAAAATTGAAATGTCGGCAGTTAATCATATTAATATACTGTTTGCGATCGCAGTTAATTTAATGACAGAGGCAGAAGCCCGCCGAGTTGATATTCCACAATCGACTAAAGAAGCTCTTTATAAGTGGTTTGCTACCCGCACTCGCACTGAAGAATTAAATTTGCAAGCAGAAGCTAGTATAGGTTTTGACCTCTTAAAATTGATTAGCTCTAAATTAAAAGCTGATGCAAGCGTTCGGGATGAAATTAAGCAAGAATTTGAACGCAAGTTATCAGATTTAGTTGCGAGAATTAACGAAATAGCTGCTTTAATTCAAGCTGCAACTAAACAAAACGTTTTAGTAATTATTGATGATTTAGATAAACTGGATTTAGGCAGAGTTAACGAAATTTATCGAGATAACATTAAAGCTCTTTGTCAACCTAACTTTCAAATTATCTACACTATCCCGATCGCAGTCCTTCGAGAAACATTTATTAGCACAATAATTGCTACTGAAACCAACGATCAAGTTGTGGCAATGCCTGTATTAAAAATATTTGATAAAGGTAAAAATCGCTTACCGAATGCCCAACCTCGTCGGGAAGCAACAAAGATTCTCGGTGAAGTTTTACAAAAGCGGATTCCCAGTGAATTAATCGCGGTAGAAACTGCTGAAAAAATTGTGATTTACAGTGGTGGCGTATTGCGAGAATTAATTCGGATTTCTAAAGAATGTTGTCGTATATGTTTGCGAACTATCCGGCGAAACCCCTCAGCCGAAGTTATTATTGATGATAAAATTCTTCTGCAAGCAATCAATAAAATTCGCAATGATTTTTCGATACGCTTAGGAAAAACTGATATCGATATTTTGCAGAGCGTTTATGAACAATTTATGCCCAACGACCCGAAACAAGCAGAGTTTTTAGATTTGTTACATGGGCTGTATGTTCTAGAATATCGCACTGATGAAACTTGGTATGATGTTCATCCAATTATTATCGAAAGCTTGAGAAGACAGGGAGCCATTAATGTTAAATGAGGAATTATTTGATGAAGGAGAAAATCAAGATGCGTATGATGATTTAATTGTTTCTATTGAAGCTCAAAAGCGGGGATTAAATTTACTGATTGCAGTTTGCGATGATGCTAGCTTTCGCGATCGGATTATTGCTCAATATGAAGCTGAACTACAACCCGCCTTCGGTGTATATCGAGTAACTCTAGCACGTCAAGAACCTAGTCTCAAAGCTGCTATTAACCAACTGGTACAACAAGAAGAATATCTCCGTCAGCAGAACCCGGCGGTAATCACTGTGACGGGTGCTGAACAATTGTATTTTCTCAGATTGGGAAATGAGCAATCGGAACAGGAGAAATTGTTTGGTTACTTACAGTGGACAAGGGAAGGATTGCGCGAATTTCCATTTGCGATCGTGCTTTGGGTAACTAATCAAATTTTAGTCAACTTAATTAAAAAAGCTCCTGATTTTTGGAGTTGGCGCAACGGTGTATTTCGGTTTGAATCTCAAAAGACAAATGCTATTCCTGGTAAAGAATTAGAAAATATCCGCTTTGTTTTTCGAGACACAGAATTAGCTAGCACAGATACTAATGAAACTAATCGCTTTTTCTTACCCATTCAAGATTTACAAAGGTTAATCGAGAAAGTAGAACAAGAACGGGGAACTAAAGACCCCACCTTGGCTACTTTATACTCAAGATTGGGCGATATTTACCACAGCAGATTAGATCGGGGTGAATCTCAAAACTATCAAGAAGAACAGGAATTAGCAATTAAATATTTGCGGAAAGCGAGTGAGCTACAAAATGAATTAGGTTTGCAGATAGACTTAGCTAATAGCCTCAACAATTTAGCAGGAATATATCGTGCAACAGGAAACTACAGTGAAGCCGAACCCTTATATAAACAAGCTTTAGAACTGAGAAAACGCTTGTTAGGAGAAAATCATCCTGCTTTTGCTACTAGCCTGAATAATTTGGCAGGACTTTACAAATCTACTGGACAATATAGTAAAGCAGAACTCCTATATCAACAAGCTTTAGAACTGAGGAAAGGATTGTTAGGAGAAAACCATGCCGATGTTGCCGCTAGTCTGAACAATTTGGCATTACTATATGATGAACAAGGACGTTATGACGAAGCAGAACCTCTGTATTTGCAATCATTAGAACTCGAAAAACGTTTGCTGGGTGAAAATCATCTTTCTTTTGCTCTGATACTAAATAATTTAGCGCTACTTTATTATCATCAAGGACGTTACAGTGAAGCCGAACCTTTGTCGCAACAAGCAATAGAATTAGATAAGCGATTTTTGGGAGAAGAAAATCCTGATGTTGCCACAGATTTGCACAATTTAGGTTTAATATACCGCGCTCAAGGACGCTACAGTGAAGCGGAATCTTTATTTTTAGAATCATTAGAACTCAAGCAGCGTGTATTACAAAAAGCGCATCCGCTATTAGCAGATACGATCTATGCTCTTGGTTATATGTACAGAGAGCAGGGACGTTACAATGAAGCGGAACCCTTATGTATAAAAGCCTTAGAACTTGATAAGCACCTATTGGGAGAAAATCATCCCAATGTTGCCGAAAGTCTCAATAATCTGGCAGAAATTTATCGTGAAACTGGACGTTATTGTGAAGCTGAACCGCTTTATTTGCAAGCTTTGGATATTTGCGAACGAGTGTGGGGTGTAAATCATATTCGTAGTGTTACTGTTCGTCAAAATTTAGATAAACTTGCCGCAGCAATGCAGAATAATTAAAAGGAAGTAGCGATTTGAACGATCTGTGATGAAAAACCTAATAACAATGACTTAAGGTAGGCAATTTATGACTCAAGCTATACCCAAATTAGTAACCTTTGAAGATTTTGCAGCTTGGCTTCCTGAAGGTGGAAGGTATGAATTACATGATGGCGTGATTGTTGAAATGGCACAATCAGTAGGAGACCATGAAGATATTATCGGGTTTTTGGTTGAAAAAATTGCAGTTGAGTACGTTCGCAATGGTCTACCTTATTTCATCCCAAAAACAGCATTAGTGAAATCTGCTATTAGTCAGTCTTGCTATTCTCCAGACTTGCTATTACTCAACCGTCCTGCTTTAAAATTAGAGCTACTTTGGCAGAAATATTCTACGGTTGAGTTTGCCGATTCTATCCCTTTAGTGATTGAAGTTATTAGTACTAACTGGCGGGATGATTATTATAAAAAGCTAGGTGAATATGAACAAATAGGGATAAAAGAATATTGGATTGTTGATTATTTAGCTATCGGTGGTAAAAAGTTTATCGGTAATCCTAGACAACCTACTATCTCTATCTACCAATTAGTTGACGGTGAATACCGAGTTACTCAACTTAGAGGCAATGACCGCATCGTATCACCTATTTTTCCCGAACTAAACCTGATTGCTCAACAGATTCTGCAAGCTGGTAGTTCCCAGTTCTAGCCGCGATCGCACACAGTCTATACTTTTAGATACCCGACCTCTTAAACAAGTCGGGTATCTCTGGAAAGCTTGCTCAATTGTCCTGCAAATCTACTAGCGAACGCCAACAAAACCAGCTTTCTCAATTGCCCTTTGTCCCTGATCGGTTGATAAAAGATTGGCATAAGCATTTCCAATCTGCTGTTCCCGTCCTTTATTCTGCTTAATAATCACAAACAAATTCGCAATCATCGGATAGCTGCCATTTTCGATCGCCTGAGTATTTAGTTGGTTGCGCTGACGCGGACACTGTTCAGGCGAAACCATCGGCGTTTGATAAGGGGTAATTAGCCGATCGGAACTCTGACCCAATGGCAAAGCTTTCACGCTACATTGAAAGACTACCGAACGGGCAGAAGCATAATACACACCACCAGGAGTTTTACTGAGTTGGCGCACTGCCTCTGTAGCAGAGTAGACATATTGCACATTAGAGCCAAATGCTTGCCCTTTTAAGCCGCTATTGTTAGGAAATATTACTGTATCTGCGTCTTCTGGTCGTTGCGAAAAAGCTGTAATGGGTAGATTTGGCCCGCCGACTTGATTCCAGTTAGTAATTTTACCTAAATAAATTTGCTGCAATTGGTCAACAGTTAAACCAGGCACATTGAGTGATGGGTTGACTACCACTGCTATCCCATCTTTACCCACTTGGCGTTCCTCAAGGGTAAAACCTCGCTCTTTTGCCATAGCTTGTTCTTCATCTGTGAGGGGACGGGAAGACTGAGCAAAGTCTATTTTCCCATCAAGCAACATCCGAATGCCAGAGCTAGAACCAGGACTACCATTAACAGGGTTTACGTAGCGTAATCGTAGTTCCGGGCGATCGCTCTGGATCTGAGAATCTACCAATTGCCGAATAGATGCCCAAGCGGTACTACCTCCGTAGTTGAATGATGCAGGGGGAACATCAGCAACTGTCTGAAAAGTTGATTCATTCTTAGAGACGCGATTGAAATTTTGATTAGAGGAATTAACGCTGTTGCGGGGCAATATATTTGGCTTCAATAACCACCAAAGTAATCCGCCAATAACCATAAGTGTGAGAACTTTACCAATAATCAAACCTCTAAGAAAGAGGGAGATTTCGCTGTTAATTAAAGCTTTTCTTTGATTTGTATTGTCCATTTTTTTAAATATTGTTTCATTGTATTTATCTTACAGGAATATCTAGGTATTTATCCTACAGTAATCTTGAAATATTTAAATTTACAGTAAATTTGTAATAGCTAGTTAATAGCCAGTTTGATGATTGCTGCTAGATAATTAACTTTTCTAATTTAGTGAAATTAAATTTACTCTTTGGTAGTTTTTGCAATGGTGCAATTGCTTTGACAGATTCTTTTATTAGCTGCTGATTTAGCTAGTAGACTACTTGTATTAGTTAATAACGGGAACTCAATCTTTCTATAAAACTCTTTAGTGGAGTAGGTTGGTTTGGAAGCGATGTCCCCGTATTAATAAATGTATAGATTAAAACTATTACTATCAAACTCGTAGTTGCACCAAGACCAATGCCCAGTAGCAAAATAAAGTTTCTATAAGTTAGCAAATAAGTATCATCAGCTTTGTAGTTGATGTCAGCAGATTGTGATGACTCTGATAACGCTACATCAGAATTAAGTGCTTGTAAAGCTTCTGTGGCAGACTGATAACGCTGGTTGTAGCGATCGCGAACCATTGTATCTAAAATATTTGCCAGAGCATCACTTACCTCTGCCTTGTCGCGCCAGATAACTTCTCCAGTAGTGGGATCTTCTGGTAATTGCTCAGGCATTAAACCTGTTAAAGCTTGGATGCCAATCATCCCGACTGCATAAATATCGCTGCAAAGTTTTGGCTTTCCCTTAGCCTGTTCGCTTGGCATATAGCCAGGAGTCCCAACCGCAATTGTTAAGCCTGCTCCCAAAGCACCAATTTTCTTAATACTCCCAAAATCAATTAGCACAATCTTTCGATCGGAGTACCGCCGCATTAAGTTTTGAGGCTTAATATCTCGGTGAATAATATCGTGTTGGTGGACGAAAGCCAGTACTTCTAGGATGTCTTTTAATAAATTTACGACTGTATTCTCGTTGAGACGCTGACCTGGGACAATTTCTTGAGTCAAGGCATGACCGTCAATATATTCCTGAACTAAATAGAAATCCCCGTCTTCATTAAAATGAGCAAACAGTCTCGGAATTTGCTCGTGGTTGTTGCCTAGCTGGTATAAAACTTCTGCTTCCCGATCGAATAGCTTTTTAGCAATGGGTAGAACAGCTGGGTTAGAATCTTTTGGATGAAAATGTTTGACTACACAATGAGGTTGTCCTGGTAAATCCAAGTCAATGGCCAAGTAGGTATCACCAGAACCGCCACTTCCTAACTGTTTGACAATCTCAAAGCGATTCCGAAGTGTTTTTCTGTTGAAAGAGGAGCGATGTCTGTTACGTATAGCACCCCCTACTAAGTAAGTATTACCAGATTCTCCGCTTCCTATCACTTTGACAGTTTCAAAGCGACTTCGGAGTGTTTTTCTGACTAGAGGGTTCTGGCTCATGTGGCGTATACTACTTCTTAATTTACTGACCATTCAGAGCTTGAGTGAGGTTATTAATAACTGCTTGCTGCTAGATTTGCCGATCTTTGCGGCAGTTAGCCATCGCGCGACCTATGCTTTGGATACCTTTGGTGCTTAGTTGCTTGACTGCTTTGTTGAATACCCTTACAAGTATCTTAATACAAAATTAATTTATGAAATACTTCTGTAATATTATCACTTAAGTAAATTTAACACTAGTCCACAGTATTTAAACTGTGGGCAGAGAATAAGATTTATGAGTTAAGATGGTTAATTCTTTTAACTGTTAAGTCTGATTACTGACAAAACGTTGAGCAGTGAAATTTCAAGGCACAAATAGCACTTAAAGTGTTCGCTACCATTTTGTCATCAGATTCTAGTCGTTACTAACTGCGATCGCGTTGTCAGATCGATGTGAGTTTGACGAAAAAACTCAAAAATATTGGGTAAGTTTTTGAGATAGTTAGGTGTAACTTTTCAATTACTCACGCATTTTACGATCTCGATTTACTAATAATTATAGCAAATCTTTAATGCGTATTCGCTTCCACAAAATGCCACAATTAATATGTGTGATACCAATTGTTAAAAAAAATCCATCCCTACCTACCCTTAGCAAGGGGAGGGTGCGTGTCAGCGCAGGTTGGGTTATCTGTCGTAAACATTTTTGGAATTGGTATCAAAATACTTCAATGAGAAAGCAAAGCGAATTACAATACTTGCAATCTCGCCAATAACTTCAAGTTTCTTGCTACTTTTATGACTAAAATAAATATGAGAATTATATTTCCTTAAATATAAATCCGTATAAATTTGCGAACTTTATTTATTGGTTTACTCAGTCCTTATAACATTAATTTACAGTATATTAACTGGTTCTTCAATACTTTCTCTAAAACATCCTACTTTTCCGACTTTTCCCACCTTTTACTTTACTCGCCTTTTTATCACTTTCAATCACCCAGTTGCATCTAGCAAAAGTAATAGTTGGAATAAATAGTTGAAGCTGATTTTTATATATTTTTTATTTAACTTTTTTAGGTAGGCAATAAATATGCCTTATTTATATTAATAACCTTTGTATAAGGCAATACAGAAAAATTGTTTAACCTTTACCGCTTACTTTTTTCCCTACAATGCCAAGAAGTCTAAGGTTTTTGGAGCTAACCCAAGCGTATTGTTGCATAAGGGTAGCACTTCTACGTCTTTATGTTCATTTTCACTGATATTTTTATTCTGTTAATTAAAAAAGCCCCCATTAGGGGGCTGATTAAGTTGTCCGCGTGGATTAAACAACTAGTTAATTAATACTTACAGTAGATACAGTAATCCGAACAAAATAATCCAAATTACGTCAACGAAGTGCCAATAAATTTCGGCTGCTTCAATGCCAAAGTGCTTTTCGTTACTATAGTGACCCGGAAGGCGCGATCGCCACAACACGGCAACGATTGCCAAAACGCCGATAGTAACGTGCAATCCGTGGAAACCAGTCAAAACGTAAAATGCACTCGCAAATAAATTGGTAGTTAGACCAAATTCTAAATGGGTATATTCATATACTTGACCCACCAAGAAGATAGCACCCATTGCAGCGGTAATTGCTAACCAGATTTGCGCACCCCGCGCATCGTTCTTTTTGATAGCAGTATCGGCATTGTGCATGACAAAACTACTAGAAATTAGATTGATGGTGTTGACTCCAGGTAACAAAAGTTCTAATTCTGGAGTACCTGCTGGCGGCCATGCAGGTAAGGTAGCACGGAAAGCCAAATAGGCTCCGAACAACCCCATAAAAATCATCCCTTCAGCAATTAGGAAGACAATTAGCCCAAACATCCGATGGTCTGGATGTTCTTCATGATGACCGACGGACGCTTCCGCTGCATGGTGATGATTTAGTTCGGTTTTAGCTGGGTCAATAGTTTGACTTTGCATGAATTTTTATAAGTGGGGAATGGGGAATGGGGAATGGGAGTTAGAAGTTAGGAATTAGAAGTTAGGAGTTAAAAATTAGGAGTTAAAAATTTTGAACTAACAACTTTATTAAAGTCATAACTCATCATTCATAACTCATAACTCATAACTCATAACTCCTAACTCTATTTCCGGTCTTCGGGATTAGCAGCAACCGCTGGATCGGGTTCTGCTCTTAATACTGAGTTCGGCCCGCCAGATAAAACTGGATTGGGATCGGACAAAGGTACACCTTCGTCAGCCTTTTCCAAGCCGTAATCGTAGGGGCCTGTAGCTAGTACTGGGGTTCGATCGAAATTTTCGATCGCTGGCGGTGAGGTTGTCATCCATTCTAAGGTAAGTGCCCTCCAGGGATTATTACCAGCTTTTTCACCGTATAACCAACTCCAAATCGCATTGATGATGAAGGGGAATGTCGAAACTGCTAGTATGTAAGCGCCGTAAGTGCAGATTTCGTTGAGAAAGGTAAATTTGGGGTCATACTGGGCAATACGGCGGTTCATGCCCATTAATCCCAGCTTGTGCATTGGTAAGAAGGTCATATTTAGACCAACTATTGTTAAGGCAAAGTGAACTTTACCCCAAAATTCGTTCACCATTCGTCCCGTCATTTTCGGGAACCAGTGGTAAATGCCTGCATAAATCCCTAAGACGCTACCGCCAAAGAGCACGTAGTGTAAGTGTGCTACCACAAAATAGGTGTCGTGAACGTGAATATCAAAAGGCACTGCTGCCAACATCACGCCACTGATCCCGCCGATGACAAAGGTGCCAACAAAGCCAATGGCGAAGAGCATGGCAGTATTAAGCCGGATTTTCCCACCCCACATGGTTGCTAACCAACTGAATATTTTAATTCCCGTAGGTACGGCAATGATCATCGTGGTGATCATAAAGAACATCCGCAACCAACCGGGGATACCACTGGTAAACATGTGGTGCGCCCAAACAATTAGCCCCAGAAAGCTAATAGCGAGAGACGAATAAGCGATCGCTTTATAGCCAAAAATCGGCTTGCGGGAATGCACGGGAATAATTTCTGAAATTGCCCCAAAAAAGGGCAAAATCATGATGTAAACGGCTGGGTGGGAGTAAAACCAGAACATGTGCTGGTACACAACTGGGTCGCCACCCCCAGTTGGGTTAAAAAATGTCGTTCCTGCGAATAAGTCAAAAGCCAGCAAAATTAAACCAGCTGCTAACACTGGTGTAGATACCAAAGTCAGCGCCGAGGTAGCAAACATCGCCCAGCAGAATAAGGGCATTTGATGAACCCCCATACCAGGGATACGCATCCTGAGCAATGTGACGAGAAAATTGATTGCTCCTAAAATCGATGACGTACCTAGTAGGAGGACGCTCATAATCCAAATTCCCTCACCGACTTGACCTGTTACCAAGCTCAGGGGAGGGTAGGAAGTCCAACCCGCATCCGGTGCATCGCCTACCACTAAACTGAGGATCAACAATAAACCCGCAGGCGGAATCATCCAAAAGGCAACAGCATTCAAGCGCGGAAATGCCATATCCTTTGCCCCAATCATCAAAGGGATGAGGAAATTAGCAAAACCCGCACCAGCTGGCACGATCCACAAGAAAATCATGATCGTGGCGTGCAGCGTAAATAAGCTGTTGTAGACTTCAGGGGTGACGAAATCGACTTCTGGAGTTCGCAGTTCTGTACGAACCAAGTCAGCCATCACGCCACCGATACAGTAAAAAATGAATGTAGTGACTAGGTATTGAATCCCAATCACCTTATGGTCGGTGTTGAAACTAAAGTAGTCTTGCCATTTTCTGATCCCTGACTCCTCAACAAGAGCAGGGGCGTTGGCAGTTTCTTGCACTTGAGCTTGGGTCATTTGTCATTTGTCCTTTGTCCTTTGTAATTTGTCCTTTGTCACTTGTCCTTTATCACCTGTCATTTGTATGAGTACTAATGACCAGTGACTAATGACTAATGACTAATGACCAATGACTATTTGTGAACTTGATGCAGGATTTCTGGCTTAATTCCCATATCCTTGGTGTAAGGAGCGAGAAATTCATTTGGGGATAGATTCGCAGGGTTAACAGCAACGGCTTGATTTAGTGTTTCTTTGCTGGCAACTAGCTGTTCTTGCATCCATTTGTCAAAGGCTTCTTGTGGCTCAACAACTACTGGCGCTCTCATTGCACCGTGGTAGGGGCCACAAAGTTCTGCACAGATCAGGGTATAGTCTCCTGCTTTTTGAGGGGTGAAGCGAATCTCGCTTTGCCTACCGGGGATCGCATCTTGTTTCAAGCGGAATTCTGGAACCCAGAAGGCATGAATGACATCGTTGGCGGTCATACTGATTTGCACTTCTCGCCCGATGGGGACGTGCATTTCACCTGTAGTTATACCAGTTTCAGGATAGGTGAAAATCCAGGCATATTGTAAACCAGTGACGTTGACTTGTAATTCTGCTGGTTTACCTGCTTTATCAGGAGTTCCCCCAATCGTCGGGGCAACACTACCGACACCTGGGGCATTCCGCAGTTGGGGAATTTGGTCAGCATTGCGGACTTCTGCGGTAGCTGGGTCTTGCATTGCCTCATCAGATTTTTCTTGATTGAGGTTGGGTTCGGTGCTGGGTGGAGTATCGCTTAAAGTTGCGGCCATAGCACTCCCATGCCCTGGCATTTTCATCGACTCCTGATTCATCATCGGTGCTTCATGGATAGCATGGGGATCAAAGCCACCGATTTCGTTGTAAACATCAAAGCTGTAAACAGAAATACCGATAACGATAATTGCTGGGATCGCCGTCCAGAGAATTTCTAGAGGTACATTGCCTTCAACTGGTGGGCCGTCTTCATTGTCACCTGCACGCCGACGATATTTAAATGCAGAGTAAATTAAAACACCTTCGACGAGCAGGAATATACCTGTTGAAACGATCATCATCGCGTTGAACAGACCATCCACTAAGACGGCTTCATCCGTGGCTGCTGCTGGCAACAGACCGTGATTTTGACCGTACCAAAGGCTGGCGAGCGTTAGCACGATGCCAATGAGTAATGTCCAGATTGAACTTGGAATCTTCACGGCTTACTTAATTGAATTTACTACGTTATCTTAAAGCTGCTCACTTACTAAGGTAGTCTAGGCTGTCAGACATGGGGGAGAAAGGTCTGAAATTTTTATTAATTTTTTTGGCTATTTCACTAATTTTTAGTATGAGTTTACTATCATACAACGCCAAAAATAGATGAAAATCAGTGAAAAAGTTTAAGGAAAAATTTAGGATGTTTAAATTTATTCCCATGAATCAATTTCTCACATCTTGAAAAATACCTAAAGCTTCAGGCAAAACCTTTCTGGAGTGATTCAAAGTATAAGTGAGTGCTAATCTATAAACCCATAGCCTATACGCTAGGGTGGAGATGGGACACTAAAAGAAAATTGAAAATTTTAAGAGATTCACCAAGAGCGGGCAGAAGGTATCCTTCATGAGCGAATTTGTCCTACAACAACAAAATGAAGCGGCGCTTCAGCAGCAAAAACCCAAGGAAATGATTCGTCGCTTGGTGTGGAAAATATGCATAGCCACCTTAATTTTGATGGCAATAGGCAGCGCCACCCGTGTGATGAATGCTGGACTTGCTTGCCCAGACTGGCCCTTATGCTATGGCGAACTGGTGCCAGCCAAGCAAATGAATCTCCAAGTGTTTTTGGAGTGGTTTCACAGATTGGATGCAGCTTTAATTGGTGTAAGCGCGATCGCACTCTTCGGTTTGTCGTGGTGGCATCGTCGTTTCTTACCCTCTTGGCTGCCTTGGGCATCTACATTCGCCCTATTTCTAATCGTCTTCCAAGGCATCTTGGGGGGACTCACCGTTACCGAACTGTTGCGGTTTGATATCGTTACCGCTCATTTAGGAACGGCGCTGTTATTTTTTTGCACCCTGCTGATTATCGGCACGGCACTTACTCCCTATCAGGGGAATGGAACCGTTGGTAAGTTGCCTTGGGTCGGTTTAACTGCCACTGTTCTGGTTTACCTGCAAAGTCTCTTGGGTGCTTTGGTAGGCTCTCGCTGGGCGCTACACCAATGCCTCGGCGGTTCTCAACTTTGTACTGTAATGTACAGTCATATTGCTGGTTTGGTGCCGCCTTCCTTGGCAACCTTGGCAATAGTATTTATCTGTTGGCGGACACCAGCACTACATCCAGCCTTACGGCGACTGGCAAATTTGGCTGGTGCGTTGCTAACCTTACAAATCTTGTTGGGATTCGCCACTTTCAAATTACATCTCCAAGTAGAGCCTCTCACCGTCTCTCACCAAGCTATAGGAGCTACTTTGCTGGGTACTTTGGTGGTTTTCACAGTTCTCGCACTGCGTGACTCTGTGAGTGCTGAGTCACGAGTACTGAGTGCTGAGTAGGGAATGGGGCATTGGGCATTGGGGAGGCAGTGCGGTCTTCTCCCAAGGGGAGACGCCAAGGGCGATGGGGTCTCCCCAAGTAGAGCAACTGCCGTCATTGAGCATTGGTTCTTCTCCTTAATCTCCCCCTGCTCCCTCATCTCCCCCTGCTCCCCACTCTCCACTAAACGACGAAAGCCGCAACGGCGAGTATTGCGACCTATGCAGGTGCAGAAAATCTGTGTTTTCGTTTGCTTAATAAGAGCCAGCTTGAGCGGGGGCTGCATATAAGTTGTTGAAAAATAAGGAACCAGAGCCAAAATGATTGAGACTAATGTCTCTCGCCACCACGGAACATTTTTACAGGTAATTCAAAGTTACTACCAGCTAACCAAGCCTCGGATTATTCCGTTGCTTTTGATTACTACGGCTGGGAGTATGTGGATTGCTGCTAAGGGTGAAGTAGACCCATTGCTGTTGCTAGTAACTCTCACTGGTGGCACCTTGGCTGCTGCAAGCGCCCAGACGATTAACTGTGTCTATGACCGAGATATTGATTATGATATGGAGCGGACGCGCCATCGTCCGATGCCATCCGGTAAGGTACAGCCGCGCGATGCTCTAATTTTTGCGATCGCACTAGCGACAATTTCCTTTACACTCCTAGCAGTATTTGCCAACCTGTTAGCCGCCCTGCTAGCATTTTCTGGGATCGTTTTTTATATTTTGGTTTATACCCACTGGCTAAAACGCCACAGCACCCAGAATATCGTTATTGGTGGAGCTGCTGGGGCAATTCCGGCGTTAGTGGGTTGGGCTGCTGTCACAGGCACATTAAGCTGGTCAGCATGGTTAATTTTTGCCATCGTCTTTTTGTGGACACCGCCCCATTTCTGGGCTTTAGCTCTGATGATTCGGGATGATTACGCAAAAGTTGGGATACCAATGCTACCTGTGATTGAAGGTGATACGGCAACCGTGAAGCAGATTTGGTACTATACGCTGGTAACAGTATTTGCAACCGTGTTATTGGTATATCCTTTGGGCGCAAGTGGAATTCTTTATGCTGCGATCGCCCTAATTCTGGGAGGATTATTTATCCACAAATCTTGGCGGTTGTTGCAAAATCCAGAGGATCGCGCTGTAGCTAAAGAGTTGTTTCTCTATTCCATCTCCTACATGATGCTGTTGTGTCTGGGGATGGTAGTTGATAGTCTTCCCGTTACCCATAATTTAATTAGTGCAGCGATCCATCGTCTGCATTTTATAGCTTAGGGGATGGAAAATTTAGCGATCGCGTTTGGTAAAGGGGCGCGATCGCATTTTTGGAGGTTAAAAATTATACATAATACTTAGAATTTGGCGGATTTGCGATTAAAAATAAAATTTCAGTTGTAACCAAATTGATTAAAAAGCTGAATGTTGACAAATTACATTCGTACAGCAATGCATAAAGCAACTTATGAGTTGCTTGAGGATGGAACTTTCTACGGCGAAATTCTAGAATGTCAAGGTGTGTGGGCAAACGCTACAACATTAGAAGCTTGCCGGGAGGATTTGCAAGATACTCTTGAAGGATGGATTGTACTAGGATTGCGTTTGGGTCATACTCTACCAATACTTAATGATGTTGACCTGAATCTTACCAAAGAGGTCGCCTAATGCCACCCTTTGGATCAATTAATCGGCGGGATCTGATTCGTTATCTAAAAGATGCAGGTTTTGATGGGCCTTACCCAGGTGGTAAGCATCAATACATGGTAAAAGATGAATTAAAGCTGTCAATTCCCAATCCACATCAGGGAGACATCAGCCCAAGCTTACTAAATAGAATATTACGTCAAGCTAATATCAGCATAGATGAATGGGAGACGTTATGAATTATATGCTTAATTATCCTAGTCTTGATGTGAGGGCAGAAAATCTTTTTCTTCTTCCATCCAATCTCATACTCCATATCGCTCTGGGTAGTTGTCCTACCGCAGCAGTTAATGTAAATGATAGAAATTCATAAGGCTTCCAATTATTTTTAATCCGCCATCCTAGAGACTCACCGAAATATTTCCAGGTTTCCAAATCTAAGTCAGGTTTTCCCCCAACGCTGTCCCATATTTGCTTCTGGATACTAAAACCAAAGCGCCCATTACTGTATTTTACCCACAAGCGATCAATAGTTAAGAGGTCTTGACAGGGAAACTGTTTTATATCTTCTACTCTGAGGTAACATTCTTTTTCTCGATGAGATATTTTAAGCATAAGCTTCCAGGTTTCTTGATCGGCTTCTCTCCATTTTCCAGATGCTAGTAGCTTTTGCAAAATTGTATAATCTATCCCTACTGCTGAATTTAGATTCTCAGCATTAAGAGCTTGTATAACCTCATCAACAGATTGATAGCGTTCCTCCACATAATCCTGAATTAACTTATCTAAAACTTGCCCAAACTCAGGAGTAATACTTCTACCTTGTAATAAGTATTTTCTCCAAATCCAGCAACCCTTGAGTGCATCATAAAGTTCATCATAACCATCTGCATTTGGTAAAACTTGGGTTAACAGACGAATACAAGTTACACCCAAACTATAAAGGTCATTGTCCACACTTAATGCAAAACTTATTGTCATCAAGGTTAAACGGATTTGCACAACTAGAATTAGAACAGTAAAGCATATTTGGGAATATATCAGCAGATAGTGTCTATGTTCAGTTTTCCCAATTTCTGCTTACTGGGTTTCACCAGTCTTAATATTTTTGAACGGATTTACTTCTAGTGGCGGCTACAGTCTCAAATTACTTTTGCTAGCGTAGTGATATAAGGTTTATCGCTCCCCAGTAAGCGCCTGGAAGCAAAAGGATTAATATGGCTCATTTAAATCAGCGTCGCTCTCAAAATGTCAACGGCGATTTTTATGTAGATACTACCTGTATTGATTGTGATACCTGTCGCTGGATGGCTCCTGAAGTATTTTATGATGTTGATGACCAATCGGCTGTTTACCATCAACCAACGAATGAGGCGGAAAGATTAGCAGCGCTGGAAGCACTTTTGGCATGTCCTACTAGTTCTATTGGCACAGTTGAGAAACCAAAAGATATCAAAGTTGCTCAAGAAAAGGTTCCAATATTAGTAGCAGAAAATGTTTACCACTGCGGCTATCATTCTGAAAAATCTTACGGTGCAGCTAGCTATTTAATTCAGCTTCCAGAAGGTAACATATTGGTGGATTCTCCCCGGTTTACGCCGCCTTTAGTTAAGCGTTTAGAAGAACTGGGGCCAATTCGTTACATGTATTTAACTCATAAGGATGATGTGGCAGATCATCAAAAGTTTGCCGAGCATTTTCAGTGCGATCGCATCCTCCATGCTGATGATATTACTGCGGATACTCGCAATGTAGAAATACAGCTAACTGGTTCTGAACCATTTACCTTGACACCAGATTTATTAATTATCCCAGTTCCCGGTCACACCAAAGGACAAACCGTACTACTCTACAAAAATAAGTTTCTCTTCACAGGCGATCATCTTGCTTGGTCAGAAAGCTTGCACCAACTGGCTGCATTCCGCGATTTCTGCTGGTATTCTTGGTCAGAACAGATTAAATCAATGCGTAACTTGGCTAATTACTCTTTTGAGTGGGTGCTACCAGGTCATGGACGAAGGTTTCATGCTGATAAGGAAACCATACGCCAGCAGATGCACAAGTGTATTGAGTGGATGGAATCTGTGAATTGACGTTAAAGAACTGACTTTTTACCTCATGTAGAAAAACCTAACCCCCTAACCCCCAACTCGTCGCGGGAAGGGGGAAATTTCAAAGTCTCTCTCCTAAAAGGAGAGAGATTTAGAGAGAGGTCAGCCTCTATTGCATACAAACCAGCGATCGCTATAACCTGGGTTTTAGCACCCTTTTAACCAAACATAGATTATGAAAAAGCTGATCAACAAGCCGGAAGACTTTGTGCAAGAAAGTCTAGAAGGTATGGCGGCGGCTCATTCCGATTTAATTAAACTGAACTACGATCCTGTCTTTGTCTATCGAGCCAATGCACCTATTCCGGGTAAAGTAGCAATTATCTCTGGTGGTGGCAGTGGACATGAACCAATGCACGCTGGCTTCGTGGGCAAAGGAATGCTTGATGCAGCTTGTCCTGGTGAGGTTTTCACTTCACCGACTCCTGACCAAATGCTAGAAGCAGCAAAGCTTGTAGATGGAGGCTCTGGTATTATTTATATCGTCAAAAATTACAGTGGCGATGTGATGAACTTTGAAATGGCAACAGAGTTAGCCCGTAGTGAGGGCATTCGATCGCTAAATATTTTGATTGATGACGATGTAGCAGTGAAAGATAGTCTCTATACCCAAGGACGGCGAGGTGTAGGAACAACAATCCTGGCAGAAAAAATTTGTGGTGCGGCGGCTGAGGCAGGGTATGATTTGCCACAAATAGCAAATTTGTGTCGCCGAGTAAATTTGAATGGGCGGAGTATGGGAATTGCTCTAACATCTTGTATAGTCCCCGCTAATGGAACGCCGACATTTGAATTGAGCGATCGCGAAATTGAATTAGGTATCGGTATTCACGGTGAGCCAGGAACAGAACGTACAGCCATCAAATCAGTAGATGAGATTACCGAAATTTTAACGCGATCGCTCATTGAGGATGCAGCATACACCCGCACGCTCCGCGAATGGGACGAAGATAAAGAAGAATGGGTAGATGTAGAGCTAACAAGTCTACCATTTGCCAAAGGCGATCGCTTATTAGCTTTCGTCAATAGTATGGGTGGAACCCCAATTTCCGAACTGTATATTGTTTACCGCAAACTCGCCCAAATCTGCGAACTGCAAGGATTGCAAATTGTGCGAAACTTGATAGGCCCTTACATTACATCTCTAGAAATGCAAGGTTGCTCCATTACCCTGCTGAAATTAGATGATGAAATGATCGGGCTATGGGATGCACCAGTAAAAACGCCAAGTTGGCGTTGGGGAATTTAACTAATTACGAATTATGTTGACTCAAGCGCAGATATTGCAATGGTTGCAGGCTTATGCAACGGAGATAGAGCAGAATAAAGCCTATTTGACAGAATTAGATGCTGCGATCGGAGATGCTGACCACGGGATCAATATGGATCGCGGCTTCAAAAAAGTAAGCGCTCAGTTACCAACTTTTACAGACAAGGATATCAGCAGCATTCTCAAAGCCGTGAGTATGACCTTAATTTCTTCTATTGGCGGTGCTAGTGGCCCTCTTTATGGCACTTGGTTTTTAAGAGCCAGTACAGCAGTAGTTGGTAAGCAAGAATTAACAGAACAAGATGTTTTAGGAATACTGCAAGCAGGCTTAGATGGGGTGCTGCAACGTGGTAAAGCGCAACTAGGAGACAAAACAATGGTGGATGTGCTGTCTCCGGCTGTAGCCACTTTTGGGCAAGCTGTAAAAGAAAGTAAGGGAACGCTGGAAGCTATGCAACAGGCTGTAGTAGCAGCCCACAAAGGGTTACAGGAAACTATACCAATGCAGGCGAAAAAGGGACGGGCTAGCTACCTGGGGGAACGGAGTATCGGACATCCAGATCCGGGAGGGACTTCTGCTTATTTGATGTTGAAAACTTTGTTAGGGGTATTGGAAACCTAAACATTACAACTTATCTAATTATCTGATTCACAACAGATGCACTCTGAATACGCCATTTACCTCGTTGTCGAATCAAATCATACCGAACCCGCAAATTCTCGTTAGAAGAGTTTTTAAACTGACCATTTTCATATAACTGCGTCGCTTCCTTCACCGTAGCTACCACTGCGGCACGATCTGCGAATAAATCAATTTTCTCTACAGATTCCACCTTTACGCTATGTTCGTACTTGCGGTAGCGGTTGTCTGACCTAGCCTGTTGAGCGATCGCCCGCCATTGAGACAAAGCTGAACCAGTTAAAATCTGCTCTAAGTTATCAATCTCATGATTCGGCCCTAAAGCTTCGGCTTTAGTAGATAGCCAAGTGCGAATGACTTCCTCTGCCGCTGCATCTGTTAAAGAGCCATCTAGTCCTTGTGGTTGACTATTTGGATCGGGAATAGATATTGGTGGTTGATTTATTTGTACAAACAACTGTGAAACAGGTGCAGGTCGTGTGGGAAAAAACAGATTTTTTAACCATCCAAAAGTTGTTGTGGCTAACACCCAAAAAACTAAAATACTCACCAAAGAAATAAACACTCTCCATACCAGCCGTGTTTTCCCTTCAATGGTATTAGCAAAAGTTCGCCGCCGCCGAGGACGACGAGAATGGGGGCGATTGTCCGGTAAACGCTCTCGGATAGGAGATGGAGCAGGTTTTCTCCGCCGGCGCTTTTGGTTATGAGCAGGTGTAGCACTTTTAACTGAACCGTTCAAATGCTCCTTTGTGCCTCTGCTCGTTCGTTCAGCAGCAGGAACCTCTGATTTTACGTTTCCAGATGAATTCCACATCGGTGGTGAGAAGTTTGAATATTCTGGTGTGTCTGGCAAATCTAGGTCAGGTGTTCTGTTGTGGTTAAATTGCTTTGGAGTCCTAGTTGAATTTTTAGGGAAAGGCAAATTATTTGTCTGTGGCTGGGGAAAATTTTGGGGGTTAATTACAGCCCACTCATTAGTTGTTTCTGCATCAGTTGGCAGTGCTTCTAAATAAGCTTGTACCTGTTGGTTAGCAAAGTAATCTTTTAGAAACGCTTGCTGGTTTGCTAAATCTCGAAAATGGGGAAATACTTCGTGTTGCAACCACTGTTCTGCATATAGACACAGCCCTGGTAACAAATCGGGAGAGTCTTGAGATTTTTCTCTAATAAAAGCTAAAGCTTCGTACTCCTGACTAAGTTCTAAAACACGAGTTGCTTCTTCAGTTTGTCCCAAAAGTAAAGCACATAACGACTGTTCTAAATGTACATCTTGGCGCTTGCCCAGACGCATGAGCATTTGCCTTGCTTGACGAATTAAAGCAGGTTGCCGTTGAGCAAATCCCCGCGCTATTAAGGCATAAACAGCTAAGTAAGTGGCAACAGCAGAAGGACGTTTGCTTTGGGCTTCAAATAACTTGTGCTGTTCGGCGACTGTTAAGTGGTTGCGTAACTGCTGAATAAACCGCAGAAAGTCATCTATGTTTAAACCAGAATCATCATTATTCGTGCCATCAATTCCGCCACGATCTTCTAAAAGATTTTGTAATAATTCCAAACCTTGGCTTCGTTCGGCAGTCTTTTCTTGAGGTAGTGCCAACAACTCCAAAATTCGATATGGTCGCAATTTATAAAGATCCGCCTGAATTTCCGCCTGGACGCTGGCGAACAACCCTTCGCGTACTAACAGTTCTTGACCAGTTTCTAGGGATATAGCGGCATTTTCATAGTGACCTTGTTGCCACTGTTCGCGACCTAATTCTAGACAAGCAAGGGCAACAGTCAGAACAACATCTGGGTGTTCAGCACTTTCGTGTATTTCTTCCTCTGCTAAATTATTACCCTTTCTTGGACTTGTAGCACCATTTTTATTTACCAGGTACGGACGACCTAGTTTTAGTACAAGTTCGTATTCCCCTAACTCTTGCAAAATTAATAAAGCGCCCACTAATTCGTCTTGAGTAATTTCGATACCCAGACTCTGGGTATTGCTACCCCTTTTGGTGCTTTCTGGAGAATTTTCCAGTGCTACTGCGGCAGCAGCAAGGTTATCAGGATCGTAGGCGTGGGCAAGATACAGATGATCGTAGGTACTGCGTTGTTTTGGATCTGATAAAACCACGTAAGCTTCTTCTATGAGTTGTTTACGAGAAGAAATTGCTGCCTGAGAATACTCACGTCGCGGCAATTGTACAATGCGATCGCTGTATGCCTGTCGCAATTGTTCATCACTTGCCGCTAACGGTAGTCCTAAAATTCGGTAGTAATCTAGCGGAATTCGCACAGCCTACTTCCCCTGCACCGCGATCAACATAATTTACCTAGAGCGTTCCAGGCCGTAAAACCGTGCCATAAAAATGCCGTATAGAATTTACTCTACAAGTGTATATTGCAACAACTTGTTTTGTACCTTCCCGAAATTTTGAGTCACATTTTAGTACTAATTTTTTGCTTTCGCCTAGAAAGCCTCAATTGTTTGTTTTAATTCTTAGTATTTTTGTTTAACACAACTATTATCAGCCTTCGATACCACAAACCACAACTACCGCTTTTAATCACGGCATAATTGTTGTGGCTGGAAGAATCTATTGATGATTGATTTTTTTGGTACTTTCCTACTAGGCAGTAACAAAAATACCACTATTGAGGGTTTTACCCTGATAACAGGAGACAAAAATCATATCATAATTTACCCTTCATTACAATTACCTATTTGGGTATTATAGATTTTTGCCTGCTTTTTTTTAAATTGTTAATGGATATGCAGAAAGCAGTCTATCTTGATTGCTAGTCTGTGAAGGGGAATAGAGAGAGACAACCTAAAGTGGCAGATATTGCCCTTAGAGTCAAATCCTCACGGGGCATGAGCTGAAAAGTTAAAAATCAAAAATTAAAAATTCAGCTATTCCCTAAGACCCTTTTTTGGTGCATAAATAAAGTTTGATTGTTGAGTCTTACAAACGCTAGCCTGTTAAAAGCTGAGGTGTTATTAGACCAACTTATTTAAGACTGTAACTTTAAGTTGTACAACAGGGATACTCAAAAATAATGGTTCAAGAGCGTACTTTACCCACTTTTAATCCTGCTACTACGCAAATTACAAAAGAAGAAGGGTTACGGTTGTATGAGGATATGGTGTTAGGGCGCTTGTTTGAAGACAAGTGCGCTGAAATGTACTACAGAGGCAAAATGTTTGGTTTTGTCCATTTGTACAACGGTCAAGAAGCCGTTTGCAGTGGTGTTGTGCAGTCAATGCGACCGGGTGAAGATTACGTTTGTAGTACCTACCGCGACCACGTTCACGCTCTGAGTGCGGGAGTACCAGCAAGAGAAGTAATGGCAGAATTATTTGGCAAAGCCACAGGTTGCAGCAAAGGGCGCGGTGGTTCGATGCACATGTTTTCTGCCGAACATCGCTTGTTGGGTGGCTATGCTTTTGTGGCTGAGGGAATTCCTGTAGCAGCTGGAGCGGCTTTTCAAAGCAAATACCGCCGCGAAGTGCTGGGAGATAAAAATGCTGACCAAGTGACAGCTTGCTTTTTTGGCGACGGTGCTGCTAATAACGGTCAGTTTTTTGAGACACTAAATATGGCAGCCCTATGGAAACTGCCAATTCTGTTTGTAGTCGAAAATAATAAGTGGGCCATTGGGATGTCTCACGAACGAGCGACTTCCCAGCCAGAGATTTATAAAAAAGCCAGCGTGTTTAACATGGTTGGCGTGGAAGTGGATGGCATGGATGTACTAGCAGTGCGGGCCGTGGCTCAAGAAGCTGTAGCCCGTGCCCGTGCAGGTGAAGGCCCAACATTAATTGAGGCGCTTACCTACCGCTTCCGGGGTCACTCCTTGGCAGACCCAGATGAAATGCGAAGCAAAGCGGAGAAAGAATTTTGGTTCGCCCGCGACCCAATTAAGAAGTTGGCAGCTTATTTGCTAGAGCAAAACCTGGCGGATGAGGGAGAAATCAAAGCAATTGACCGTAAAATTCAGGATGTAATCGACGAAGCCGTTAAGTTCGCCGAAAGCAGCCCTGAACCAGACCCCAGCGAGTTATATCGTTTCGTGTTTGCAGAAGACGAATAACAAATTTAGGAGTTAGGAGTTAAAAGTTAGGAGTTATGAATTTTTAACTCCTAACTCACAACTCCTAACTTCTAACTATCCATATACCCAGGACTAAAATTTGTGTTTAGCATTGCAGTTCAACAGCAACAGTACAAGACTTATATTCTTTCTGACGAAGGCGCTGGTTCTCAGTTGGAAGTCGTACCAGAACGCGGCGGTATCATCACCCGTTGGCGCATTCAAGGGCAAGAAGTTTTCTACCTAGATACTGAGCGCTTTACTCATCCTGAGTTGAGTGTCAGAGGTGGGAATCCAATTTTGTTTCCTATTTGTGGTAATTTACCAGATAATACTTACATTTACAACGGTCAAAAATATACTCTCAAGCAACACGGTTTCGCTCGTGAATTGCCGTGGAAAGTAACAGAACAAGAAACTGGAGATAAAGCTAGTCTCACTGTCGTTCTTGATAGCAATGAGCAAACTAAGGCAGTTTATCCTTTTGATTTTCAGCTGACTTTCACCTACGAACTTCAAGGTAATACCCTTGAAGTCCGCCAACAATATAAAAACTTGTCATCTAGATCAATGCCCTTTTCGGCTGGTTTCCATCCCTACTTTCTGTGTGGTGATAAAACTCAGTTAGAGGTGGAAATTCCTTCTAAGCAGTATCAAGATAATCAAACTAAAGAAATTCACTCTTTTGACGGCAATTTTGACTTTAGCCGTGATGAAATTGATTTTGCCTTTGGACAGCTAACAAGTCAATCGGCCACTGCAATAGACCGCAGCCGGAAGTTAAAACTCACTTTGGATTATGATAATTTCTCTACCTACCTAGTATTTTGGACAGTCAAAGGCAAAGAATTCTACTGTTTAGAACCTTGGAGTGCCACCCGTAACTCTCTCAATACTGGCGATAACCTGACTGTGTTAGCACCAGGAGCTAGCCATACAGCATCTATAAGGTTAAGGGCTAATTTTT
Source organism: Nostoc sp. DedQUE08 (assembly GCF_034530895.1). NCBI lineage: Bacteria > Bacillati > Cyanobacteriota > Cyanophyceae > Nostocales > Nostocaceae > Nostoc > Nostoc sp. DedQUE08. The sequence continues at coordinate 18,844 of NZ_JAVRCD010000034.1, read as the reverse complement.
TCTAAACCCCTTTACAAATCTATAGATGTGTATGCTATGATTGCAAAGTTGCGAAATGCAGCGAAAGGGTCGCTAACTCAACGGTAGAGTACTCGGCTTTTAACCGATTAGTTCCGGGTTCGAATCCCGGGCGACCCATATAAAAGTTTATTAAATGATGTAAAGAAGCGATCGCTCCTCTTTGTAATTGCACAAACAAGCATTTGGGATAATGGGCTACCATAGCTACTAATTATAGGGTAGCTAAATGTACAGCAGTACAGAGCAACTATAGGGCATAGTACAGCAGTAGAGAACAAGTATAGAACATATTTCTAATAACTATGGCGTAAACTTTTTCAACATAGATACACCACACTAGTTATAATTTCCTATAAGTAAGTTGAAAAAACTCTTAAGATTTAGCGTAATAATTGCGCTTCTCTCAGACCGACTAGCTGACAACCACATTAGGAGGACTATCTATGGCGCTTGTACCACTGCGGCTGCTGTTGGATCACGCAGCTGAAAACGGTTACGGCATCCCAGCTTTCAACGTTAACAATTTGGAGCAGATTCAGGCGATCCTGAAAGCTGCTGTCGAGACAGATAGCCCCGTAATTTTACAAGCTTCTCGCGGCGCTCGTAATTATGCAGGAGAAAACTTTCTACGCCACCTGATTTTGGCAGCGGTAGAAACCTATCCTCACATTCCCATTGTCATGCACCAAGATCATGGTAATGCGCCTGCTACCTGCTACTCAGCAATTAAGAACAACTTCACCAGCGTGATGATGGATGGTTCTTTAGAAGCTGATGCTAAAACTCCCGCTAGCTTTGAATACAACGTCAGTGTCACCCGCGAAGTTGTAAACGTAGCTCATGCTTTGGGTGTCAGTGTTGAAGGTGAACTCGGTTGTTTGGGTTCTCTAGAAACTGGTGCTGGTGAAGCTGAAGATGGTCACGGTTTTGAAGGTACACTCGACCACTCTCAACTACTAACCGATCCCGATGAAGCTGTTGACTTCGTAGAAGCAACCCAAGTAGATGCTTTGGCTGTTGCCATTGGCACAAGCCACGGTGCTTACAAGTTTACTCGCAAGCCGACTGGCGAAATTTTGGCTATCAGCCGTATTGAAGAAATTCACCGCCGTTTGCCTAACACCCACTTGGTAATGCACGGTTCTTCTTCTGTGCCTGAAGATTTGCTTGCACTGATTAACCAATATGGTGGTGCAATTCCTGAAACCTACGGTGTACCTGTAGAAGAAATCCAAAAAGGCATCAAGAGTGGTGTACGTAAAGTAAACATCGACACCGACAACCGTTTGGCTATTACTGCTGCTGTACGTGAAGCTTTGGCTAAAAAGCCAGAGGAGTTTGATCCCCGTCACTTCCTCAAGCCTTCCATTACATACATGCAAAAGGTTTGTGCTGAACGCTATCAGCAATTTGGCACAGCTGGCAATGCAAGCAAGATTAAGCAAATTTCTTTGGAAGATTTTGCTGCTAAGTATGCTAAAGGTGAACTTAACGTTGTTACCAAATCAGCTGCTAAAGTTTAATTTTGACAGCAAATAAATATGGGCATAGTTTTTCTATGCTGCTAAAAAACTGAGGATTTTAATGTTGTCAGAAACCGGGTGTTTACCCGGTTTTTTGTTTTATTCATAAGGATTGGGCATTGGGCATTGGTCGATAATCAATGGTTCTTCTTCCCCTGCTTCCCCTGCCTTTTCCCCAATCCTTAGAACACCCGATGTTGTAAGGAAGGCATTTGACGGCGGACTTGTTCTAGCCTAGTGGGCTTGATTTCTGCGATCGCAATTCCCGGTTTTTCTCCAGCATCGGCTAAAATTACACCCCAAGGGTCGATAATGACCGCGTGACCGTGGGTTAGACGACGGGCGTAGTTATTCCCCGTTTGGGCGGGAGCAATGACGTAGGCGGTATTTTCGATGGCTCTGGCTTGTAGTAGTACTTGCCAGTGGTCTTTACCTGTAAAGGCGGTAAAGGCGGCGGGAATAAAGATAATATCGGCTCCCTTATCTGCCAGATGACGATACAGTTCTGGGAATCGGACATCATAACAAATGGAAAGCCCTAAATTACCGAGTTTTTCTGAAAAATGGACGGGTGGTAGTTGCGTACCAGCCACAACCGTGCTGGATTCGCGATAGGTGTTGCCGTCGGGGACATCAACATCAAATAGGTGTACTTTGTAGTAGCGCGCAAGCTCTTGACCGCTAGGGTCGATGAGTAGAGTAGTGTTATAAACTTTGCCTGTATTGTCTACCGGAAGTGGAAAGCTGCCGCCCAAGATGGTAATTTGAAAGCGTTGAGCCATTTTTTTGAGAAATTTTTCACTTTCAAGAGCGATCGCATCACCTTGTGCGAGTTTATCTTTTTCTTCTCCCATATAGGAAAAGTTTTCTGGCAAACCCACCAATTCAGCACCTTGACGCACGGCAAGCTCTATTAATTCTTCTGCCTGTGCCAAATTTTTCTGTAAATCGGGCACACTGGTCAATTGAATAGCGGCGGCTAAATAAGACTTCATAGATTCAACAACGAATAGTTGATTTATGGAAAAGAGATTATCAAAATATATCGCTACTTCAAGATTTGTGGAACTTAATTAGAAATGCGTCAGCCAAGATTTTCTTTAACACACTGGTTTTATTGCCGATCTTAATCTTCCTCTGGGTTCTAGCAAACTGAGCAAGATAAAGATTAGATTGCGATCAAACCTTGATAAAAACTGTCTACTGTGGATATTTCTATTCTCATTCAAACATTTATCGCTGTGTTTGTCTTGGCGGATGCTGTGGGCAATATACCGATTGTTTTAGTTTTGACTAAAGGCATGATGCCAGACCAAAGAAACAAAGTTATAGATAAAGCAATTATCATTGCGATCGCTGTTCTTTTGCTATTTGCCTTTGCAGGGCAAATAATTTTAAATTACTTGGAAATCAGTATCGGCTCTTTGCGAATAGCAGGAGGAATATTATTGCTGTTAATTGCTTTGCAAATGCTGCGGGGAGAATTAGATAGTCCAATTATTGAAGAAGGACGCGATGTCGCAATTACTCCACTAGCTTTACCACTGTTAGCGGGGCCGGGGACTTTAACAACGGTGATGTTGCTGATGTCGAAATCACAGAGTCCGCATATTGCTGTGGCGGTGGGTATCTTAGGGGCAATGTTTAGCACTTGGTTGATTTTGCGTTTAGCAAATCTGATTGACCAGTGGATTGGTGCAGAAGGTGGAGTGATTGTGACTCAGCTTTTAGGTTTTCTATTAGCGGCGTTAGCGGTGGAAATTGGTAGTACGGGAATTAGGGAGTTGTTTTTGAGGTAGAAAACTCCTAAAATAACGTGAGTTCGATGAACCTCTCCCGGACAACCTCCCTCTACGGAGAAAGGGAGGAGCAACGAGAAATTAGGGTTTTAACTTCCCTCTCCGTGTCCAAGAGGGTTGGGGGAGAGGTCAAAAAAGGGCTTGTCGAACTCGCGTTAAAATATTCTGAAACTGTATACAAATGTAAACAAGTTTGAGAAACGAGAAATTCGCGGCTCTCAAACTTGTTTATGAAAATTAACTTAAAGTTAGAACAAAATGGATAACTCAAGAGGATTTTATTACCGATTGAGTTTCAAAGATGCTTTTCGAGAGTGGAAGCTAATGTAGTTTTAGGCACAGCGCCGACCACCATATCCACTTTTTGCCCACCCTTAAAAATCATTAATGTGGGAATACTGCGGATGCCGTATTGACTAGCAACTTGAGGATTTTCATCTGTGTTGACTTTTACGACCTTTATTTGACCTTTGTACTGTTCGGAGATTTCATCGACAACAGGAGCTACCATACGGCATGGTCCGCACCAGGGTGCCCAAAAGTCAACTAAAACTGGTACATCGCTGTCGAGTACTTCTTGCTTGAAACTAGAATCGGTAACTTGTGCGGCTGTTGACATGCCTAAAACCTTCGCCAATAATATCTGAACTTGGTGAAAATTCTACCATAGCAAAAACCTCAGCTTGGGAGTGCAAGGATGTACATTTGCAAAGAAGCTCTCTTATTTTATTTACAAACATAAGGAACCGCCCGAACAGTAGTCCGGGCGGAGTGTGGTGTGAGGAGTGAACGGAAACATGCGTCTCCGCTATCTCTATTGTAAGCGACATATCGGATTTTTCCAGCAATTGTTTAGGGGCTGGAAAAATTATTGAAGAATTTGGGAGTGGGGAGTAGAGAGCAGGGGAGGCAGGGGAGGCAGGGGAAGAAGAATTAATAACCCATGCCCTATGCCCTATGCCTATGCCCCAATTCTATTTCCCCATACCTAATTGTTGAGCTTTTTGGTAAACTTTACCCTCGGTTAATAAAGAAGGTGCAATCACAACTTCCACTTGTTGCATTTCTTTAATATTTTTGGCTCCTAAAGTTCCCATGCTGGTTTTTAAGGCTCCTAAAAGATTGTGAGTGCCATCATCTAGCCCTGCTGGGCCAATGAGTATTTGCTCTAGGCTACCAGTGGTGGCAACGCGAATGCGGGTGCCACGGGGCAAAACTGGGCTAGGAGTCGCCATACCCCAATGATAACCTCTTCCAGGGGCTTCTGCGGCTCTGGCAAAGGGGGAGCCAATCATCACACCATCAGCGCCACAGGCGATACATTTGCAAATGTCGCCACCGGTGATTAAACCGCCATCAGCAATAATGGGGATATAGTTGCCAGTTTCGTTATAGTAATCATCTCGTGCTGCGGCACAATCTGCGATCGCAGTTGCCTGTGGCACACCAACACCCAATACCCCACGAGAAGTACAAGCCGCACCAGGCCCAATTCCCACCAGTACCCCAGCCGCCCCAGCTTTCAACAAATTCAACGTGACTTCGTAAGTCACGCAATTCCCCAACACCACGGGGATGGGCATGGAACGACAAAATTCTGCTAAATCGAGTGGTACTAAAGACTCTGGTGATAGATGTGCAGTAGAAACTACCGTAGCTTGAACAAAAAATAAATCTGCCCCAGCTTTGGCCACTGCTTCACCGTATTTACTTGCACCGGCTGGAGTCGCACTCACCGCCGCAATGCCACCTTGTTGTTTAATTTCCTGAATACGTTGTTCAATTAATTCCGGTTTTATTGGTTCGGCATAGAGTTCTTGCATCAGGGCAACAAATTCATCTTTCCCCACAGAGGTAATCCGATCTAATATTGGCTCTGGGTCGGCATAGCGAGTTTGAATACCCTCTAAGTTGAGGACACCTAATGCTCCTAACTGTGACAAACGTACAGCCATACGAACATCTACTACGCCATCCATAGCACTAGCAATTATCGGGATTTCTCGCTCAATATTGCCAATACGCCACTTAGTATCTGCCAAACTGGGGTCTAGTGTTCTATTACCAGGGGCTAGAGCAATTTCATCTATTCCGTAAGCTCTGCGAGCTGTTTTTCCCCGCCCAAGTTGAATTTCCACGCTTTAACTTTACTCAAATCTGTTTAAGCTAGGGTATCAAATTGTGGGGAAATTTGGGGCGTTTTTTCCCTAACCATATAAGTGACTAGTGACGGTTGTCATTAGTCATTTGGATTTTGACTGATTAAAAATCCAAAATCAGTTTGATTTACCGTTTATTTTTAGCGGCACCCACACCAGTGTAACCAGTTGCTAACCAAATTATCGCTCTAGCTCCATCACGAACAGATTTTTCGATAGATTCAGGGGGTTTTTCGGAAGGAACTGGCACTGGTTTTAAATAAATACCCCGACTACCCAAAATAATTTCGCCAATGACACAAGCCCGACGCATGTGAAAGTCTGAAGTAATCAAATAAACGCTCTTAATGCCGCGAGCTTGCAAATCATCTACCAAAGTAGTAAAATTAGTAACTGTATCTACTGCTTCATAATCCAAGTGTAAACGTTGAGGATCGACACCAGCTTTGGTAAACACTCTTTGGGTGAATGTACGTGGACTGCCGCCTGTAATCCAAATCGGTATATTTGGATGCTCGCTAACGAATTTTGCTGTAAATTTTTCTCGCTCTAAATGTCTCGTTGAACCACCTAACACTACGACTGCTTGCGGCTGCACAAATTGGTTTTGTACTTCTTTGTATCCCCACCACATAAATATTGGTAGGACAAAAGCCATAAAACGAAAAGATTTATTTGTAAAGAGTAGCTTATTCAAGGCTCAATAACTTAATTTACTTGGTACACAATTTTCTCTGGCTATAAGAAAAAACAATTGATAGTAGAGTAGCAAACTTCCCAAGAATCTGCACAAATTCTGCCCAAATATAAATTTGGTTGGTTTTTGTGTAACAGCGCGATTAAGCGTGCTTGGAGTTTTTCCTCTAATTGATGGATTATCCTAACCGATATCGGACGATTCATCAAAGGGTTTTTAACCACTTTATATAGTAGTTTTCAATTGCACGGAATACAGGAGCCAGTAGCATGGGCGGATATCCCGACTTGTAAGAACTGGCGTACTACTTTTATGGGTACAGCAATGCTCTTACCATATTAATTGCTGTATATATGAATTGTCTAAAGATAACGGGACTGGTGCGACTTGAACGCACGACCTGACGCTTAGGAGGCGTCCGCTCTATCCAACTGAGCTACAACCCCAACTGCGAAGCATATATAATTATAGCATTAGATAGCAGTAGTTTTAGGTAGACTGCCAAAAATTATCCCAAGAGCCACCGCCTACTTCTAAACCACAAAGAAAACTTTTTGCTTTTAAAATTACTTTAGATTTTCTGCCATTTAGTTCTCGTAACTCTAAGTTTAGTTTTCCTTGCATAGTATCCCGGCAACAGTATCTTAAACCTTCTGCTGTCGGCGCACGTAGAGGTGTACCAGATAAATCTGTGGTTCCTGTTAACTCAATTTCATAATTAGTGTTGCTAGCTTTCATTTGCCATCTACCCCAAGGCTGAATTTCCCACTCAACTTGGGAATTCCAGGGAACAAATTCATAAAACTTGCCTTGATAGTGCAGTCCAATCATCGCTACAGATTCCATCCACCACAGCACACCCCGCCGTCCACCACCAGCAGTTAATGCTAAGTCGGGTTCGCCCTCGAAGCAATTACAGTTTATCCAAAACCATTTCTGAGGAAAAGCACCACCCCAATTTTTCTCGCCGTAGGCTGGGGCGTTAGTGAATTCGTAGATTTTGCCATTCCAGTCAATCTTTCCACTGGCTAAACCGTGAGCCATCAAAATTTGCCATCCAGGTTCAAAAATCTGCAAGAATGACAGCCAGCCAGCAGTTGATTGCTGAATGCCATTTTGATTGCCCCAACCGTATACTGGTTGAATTTCATACTGCCAACGGCAATAATTATTGGTGGCGCGATCGCGAATTATTCCCTGATTCAAGGTAGCTGTAGCTTGATATCCCTCTTGGACGTGATACTCAAACTCTGCTGGGAGTAAGTATAGGGGGGAAACTTGCAAATTATTTTTACCCCAATGACCTAAACCTAAAACATCTCGACTACCCCAAAATTTGTTGACATCAGGAAAAGTACGGCAGAGATACTCATCATCCGGGCCGAGGATTTGGGCTGCACCGCCACTGTGAGGTTTACCGCCGATGGGATCTTCAATGGAGTACATAAAGGCGAATGTTTGCCCAATTTCCGGTAACGTGACGCGGTAATACCAACCTTCAAAGAAGCGACGGCTACTGCCATCCCAGTGATAACCAGAATGGGGCGTTTGGGTTGATTGGAGAGGATTTTTGGGAATAGTTAACATAGATTTATCTAACTGCCGATTTTTTCAGTATGCGCGATCGCTTTGATATCAATGATGCTTATGAAATTCTTGGGCTAAAACCCGGTGCATCTCAAGCACAGGTGAAGCGAACTTACCGTAAACTGGTGAAAATTTGGCATCCCGATCGCTTTGTCGAGCAAAGACAAAAACAGGAAGCTGAAGAAAAAATCAAATCAATCAACGCAGCTTACAACAGGCTCAAATCCGAAATTCCATCTGAGCCTCCTATTGCTGAAAATCCATCTTCATCTTCGCCTAAAAATCCCCCAAAAATATCTGTCAATCGTTGGGATGCAGAAACTTTCTACACTTTAGGAGTAGAAAATGCTACTCAAGGAAGATATGAAGATGCGATCGCAGATTTTACCCACGCAATTCGGCTCAATCCTCACTATATTGACGCGTATAAATATCGTGGGCTAGTTTGCTCACAATTGGGATACGAATATAGAGCTGCTTCAGATTTAAATAAAGCTGCACAAATAGAAGAAGAGTTAAGAAATCCGGGAAGTACACGTAGATCGCGATCGCCTAGATATGTATCAAAACCTAGACCTCTAGTAGAAAGATTTTGTCAGAGGATAAAAAGTTTCCTGCGGCTAAATCGGCGTTGGAGATAAAAAGCTAATACAAATACGGAAGAGCCAAATCTTTACACTTTGGATAACCATTCAGATTGGGTTAACTCTGTGGCTTTCAGTCCTGATGGCAAAACTTTAGTTAGTGGTAGTCGAGATATGACAACCAAGCTTTGGCGCTGCGATATTTAACGACAAATTAAAAATTTAGATGATTTTAGTAAATTGCTAGATTTTTTATCAAACCATCATCTGACAGTTTAATAACATCTATCTTTGGGATACTCTTTCTCTTGATTAAGTATTAACTCTCTAAAGATTAAGTATTAACTCCCTGGAGATAGAGCCAGTTGTTTAATCGCAGAGGTTATTCTGAGATTACCAACAGTTGAGTAGCAAATAAGACTCAATCTTTATCAGCAACATATATTTTCAGTTCATTAAAATCCCTTGTTTTCACAAAGCTTTAGTTTGTCAATATCGTATCTGAGGAGTTAAATCAACGGTTATGTCTATTCCTAATGAACGCGAAAGCAAAAACAGTGAAGTTAGACAAGAATCTTACACTGATATTAATGGCAATACTCAGACCCATTTCACACAAACCACTGAAACAGTTAAGAACAATACAACTAATCCCAACTCTTACACTAACGGTTACGTACATGGTCGAAATGTTGAGCGTAGCTACCAGCAAGCAGATTTAGCCCAGCGTGATGAAAACAATGCTAGTGGTGGTTTATTGTTGGGTATTATCATTACTTCCCTGCTTGGTTTGGTTATAGGTGGGGTCTGGTACTTCAACCAGCAGAATAACGCAGCGGTTAACAATATTGTGCCGGTTGCGGTTCCTGTACCGAGTAAGAGTAATCCAACTCCCAGTGCATCTCCTCAACCACAAACGAAAATAATCGAAACAACTAAGGAAGTCCCTGTACCTGTTGCTGTTCCTATTCCTGTTCCCCAACAGCAAGTTACACCTCCGTCTGCACCTCGCCAACCGGATATTAACATTACTATTCCACCCCAGCAGCCTGCGGCAGAAAAAGCACCTTCTGTAACTCAGCCGGCCCCTAAAGCGACACAAAGTCCGGTGACGAGTCCAACTACTAATAGTCCGGCTTCGCAGAACGATAGTTCTACTAATACTGTTGCTCCTGGTACAAAAAGTGACACCTCTAAAAGTACTACACCTCAAGGAGTAGTAGACCAGTCAAACAGTACATCTAATAGCGATTCTTCTACCGCAGGCGGTTCTGGTCAATAACGCTTTCTAACTGAACTTTCAGCCCAGTTGGTAATGTTGGCGTGAATGCCAATATTACCAACTGGGACAAATTTTAAGCAATATTTCTGAATTGTTGCGATAAATTAATGGGATTCAAGTTTAGTAAAGGTGTCTTGTAGCTAAACAAACACAATGCTAGATTAAGACCAAGGTACAAACAGGTTAAAAGTTAAACAAAAACTTTCAAGTTAGAGCCTGTGCCTCCTGCTCTAATCTTATTGCGATCGCTCTGAAGTTGTGACATCCATTGAATGTGTTTTTGCCTTAAGTTCAATGAGTTCGTTTTGGAGGTTTTAAGACGCACAGCCAGAAAATGCCTGCCTAGTTGGAATATTAAGGATGTGCAATTCTGAGTAAAGCGATCGCAAATACTGTCCACCTTATTTTAAGTTAGCCATTTCTGAATTCTCCAATCTTCAAGGAACCGCCCCAAGCTATTGAGATTTATCCATCGTAGCTTCAGGCGGTTTCTGCTTTGAGTTTTATGCATTTTTGTCATTTGTCCTTTGTCCTTTGTCATTTATTTAGACTAATAACCAATACTTCGACTACGCTCAGTACAAGTGACCAATGACCAATGACCAATGACTAATGACCAATGACCAATGACTAATGACCAATTAAAGTAATTACAGTCACTTCAGGCGGACAAAATAAACGTCCTGGTTTATAAGTTCCTAAACCACGATTGACATATAGTTGATTTTCTTCCACCTTGTGAAACCCTTGCGCCCACTCCCAATATCGGACTACTTTCGAGCAGTCTCCTAATAAAAATGTTACCCAACGCCGCAATTTTTTGGGAATTTGTTTAAGTAGCTTTTTGTAATAGAGTACTAGAGGGCCAATGCCCGGAATGACGATGTGACCACCGTGGGTATGACCAGATAGTTGCAAATCTACGCGCCATTGTTGCAATATCTTGGCTGTATCTGGATTATGAGATAAAACGATGCGCGGTGTAAGCAAGTCTAGTTGATTCATCACTGGTGCGGGGTAAAATTCCTGTGACCAATAATCAGCTAGTCCTACCAATGGTAATTCTTTTCCCAATGGATAGGCGATTTCATTCCAAAGTACATGCACCCCAATGCTGGTTAACGCTTGTGTAACTTCTGCTTTGGAGTGGCTGTAATAGATATCGTGGTTCCCAAGTACAGCGTAGATACCACAGCGACTTTGCAGATGTTTGAGTCGAAGCACCAATTGATTGATTGGTGTGGGATCGTCAGTTACGTAGTCACCAGTTAATAGAATTAAATCTGGTTCAGCTTCGTTAGTAAGTGCGATCGCTTTTTCTAACATCTCTTCCGATAGTCGCAAACCATCGTAATGAAAATCTGACAACTGTACTAATGTTGTACCTTGTAAAGATGCAGGAAGTTCTGCAATCTTAACCGTTATTTTATCTACTCTTAAATGTCCTGTAAACAACCAATGCATAAGTTAACCGATACTCCTCATACCAGCGCTTACAGCTTACCAAAAATAAGAATGTAACTTGATAAAATGCAAGAATTTATGTCATCTACTTCAGATACAATTAATTCATTGATTTAAATTTTGGATTTAAATTTTGGCGATAAAAGTAGCAGGTTATGCCTGAGTTTGCAGGCACTCATTAGCCAGACTACCTGCTAAAATTGCGTTCTTTTTTGTTAAATTTGGTAATTACCTACTCACCTTGTAGGGTGATTATAGTAACTTCTGGGCGGCAAAATAAGCGTCCTGGGAGGTAAGTTCCCAAACCACGATTGACATATAGCTGATTTTTTCCTAGCCGATGCAAACCCTGCGCCCATTCCCAATGTCTGACTACAGAAACATTTTCTTCCAAAAATGGGACTCGACGCCGCACTTTTCTGGGTATTTTTTCTACAAGCTTTTCGTAAAACAACGCCGCAGGGCCAATTCCGGGAATCACGATTTGACCACCGTGAGTATGACCAGATAATTGTAAATCAACTCGCCATGTTTGTAATATCTCCGCAGTATCTGGGTTGTGTGATAAAACAATGCAGGGTGTGTCGGGGTTTAGCTGGTTCATAACTGGTGCGGGGTGGAATTCCCGCGACCAATAATCAGCCAGTCCAACGAGTGGTAATTCTTTTCCTAATGGATAGGCAATTTCGTTCCAAAGAACGTGAATTCCAATGCTAGTAAGGGCTTCTGTAACTTCTGCTTTTGCGTGTTTATATATATCGTGATTGCCAAGGATAGCATAGATACCGCTGCAACTTTGCAGATTTTTGAGTCGAAGTACCAGTTGATGAATTGGCGTCGGTTCGTCAGTTACGTAGTCACCAGTTAATAAAATTAAATCTGGTTCAGCTTCGTTAGTAAGTGCGATCGCTTTTTCTAACATCTCTTCCGACAGTCGCAAACCATCGTAGTGAAAATCTGACAACTGCACTAGCTTCTTACCTTGTAACAATGCAGGCAAACCTGCAATGTTAACCGTCAATTTCTCTATACTCAACGGCCCAGATAACAACCAATGCATAAGACGTTTAATAAACTTCAATCATAGCGCTTACAGCTTAACGAAACATTGTCAGTTCGTGTACAGCGACCAGTGCAAGTTGTTGAAAATTTTATGAAACCTGTGGATTTTAGCTTATTTATACTTATTTAAATCAGACATAAGTTTGGTGTTAATTTATGTCAGAGTATAGTGCATTTCTGTGAAAATCAGGGGGATAGTAATTCATGTTACGTATATAAATCAACTATACGGACAAAGTTTATTTATTTGGGTATACTATGTTACGTACTACTGCCTTGAAGCAAAACACCTAAAGTTGTTTATGTCATCATCATTAGAGCCACAATTCATCCAGGATTTTACCCACTTTGAGCAACACGTAGCAAAACTAATCCATAAAGCAGATTGGACAGTTGAAACTGCAAAGACCAATCAACCTGGCTACGATCTAGTAGTTAAAAAAGGAAACCTAGTTGGTGTTGTTCAGGTTAAATGGCTAAAAAGTAACGTAACAGCGCCACAGCTTTTAAAGTTTGCTGACTTTTTAGATTCTGACGAAGGCAAAAAATTTAATTTTGGTTGGTTTATAACTACAAAAGGATTTGGCGGCCCAGCATTGGCATTAATGAGAACCTGGGGTAAAGATACTAAAATTCGCTGTGGGATTGCCCATGAAAATAAGCTGGTTGGAATTGATGGTGATTACGTCATTGGTGGCAGAGGTAATCCTGACAATTCCGAAGAAACTACGTCAAAAAAAGTTTATTTTGGAGTTTTTACTTGTAAAGGCGGAGTAGGAAAAACAACTGTAGCAGGTCATTTAGCAGGAGCATTAGCCCTGCAAGGATTTAATGTAGCACTTGTGGATTTAGACCCAGAACAAAATCTGCAAAAATTAGTAGGTGATGGGGTTTTTGTTCCCAATCCTAAAGGGGTAGGTACAACTATTCAAGTTTTTGATGGAAATGATTGGCATGAAGATGCTGCCCGTGACTGTCAGATAGTAATTTGCGATTGCTCACCAGCATTAGAGCGTAATCCCCCAGAGCTAGTTAAGCGATTAGATTATTGTATTATCCCAACAACCTTCAATCCACTGGGAATAAGTAAGCACGGTAAAGTTATTCAAGATACTGTTAAAGAAATACGCGAAATCAATAATTTAGCTCATTTGTTTGTATTAGTTAACAACTTTAAAGATCCTGGTATTAAACGCTTAAGGCTTCTTAAACAAGTCTATTCTAATACTTATAAAGAAATTAGTAAAATAGATAAAAAATTTCATTGTATAGATCCAGAAGAAGTTTGCATTCGGACTAGCGACCTACTTTACTACTGGGGTATACATATACTCGAAAATCCAGAAAATCCTGCCAGTAGATTAGCTTTTGATCTAGTTGGCGGAAGATGCTACCCGCGTGAAGATTTTATCAACTTAGCAGATTACATTGAAAGAGAAGCTGGTATAGGAATTTTTAGAGCTAGTTAAGACTGTTAAGATAATTTTACACTTAGCGATCGCTAATCTTCCTATAAAATTTTTACCAATATCTGTCCCAAAATCGAGCCTAATACAGAAATTCCTCTCTAATCTGACGGTATAGAGAGGTTGAAGGGGCTTGCTTGGGGTTTAAGTCTGTATTGGACTCTACTGATAACCTTTATAATTACAAAACAGCGCCAGACTTATTACAGACTGGCGCTATTTTTTTAATTTAATTCACAGTTAAAAATAGTTAAATGAATTTGCTAAATCTTTGTCATTGATTTACCGCAATTTTTTATACAGCACTGCGGTTGGTTAATAGATTCCACAGGAAAACTGCGACAATTGCACCAAGAACTGCTACCGCAATACCTGGAATGCTGAGACTAGGAGCTGCTAAAGATAAAGTTCCCGTACTGAAAAATACACCTAAACTACCGCCAACAAAAGCACCGATGATTCCTAACAATATGGTTCCTATAATTCCGCCACCTTGATGACCGGGGTAGATAGCTTTTGCGATCGCACCAGCAATTAGACCTAAAACAATCCAAGCAAGAATATTCATTGTTGTTAAATTGGTAAACGTTTTTGACTTACAAGTACATATTAACGATCTTCATTTTTAACTTAATCTACCATCAGAATTAATTATGAATATCCATTAGGAATAGTTTAATTGCTACTAGATTTTTTAATATATTGTATTGCGGCTACCATCCTACTTAGGATAAGTCGGCTATGGATAGGTATGACTAGCCGTTCTCTTAGGATTTGCCAATGTCCTAAGCTGTCCGATCGCTGCTAAATAACCCATTTGAGGTAGATAGTCAATTAAAAAAAAGCTCCTAGTAGGTCTTTAACTAGGGGCTTATATAAACTATTGCTTGGTAATTGCAGTATATGCATTTTTAATTAACTCTCTCCTCTACTAGAAGAATTAAGCTGAGTTTTTAGAGACTGCTTCTAAAGTAATGTAAAGCAAGCGAAATCAGGCAATTGAAACGATCGCCTATCCCTTTGCAAGTTCATGTCTAGTTTTTAACTTTTAATTGCTTATCTCGCGATCGCTACCAATGACTTGATGGTTGATAAAAGGCAACAATCTGCGGTAAGACCAATGCATACTTATAAAAATCAGACTTACTAAGATTAGCAGCATAACGCCCAGAATCGTTGTATATGCCTTAGTGCGCCACCAAAAGCCATTCGCACCTAGTCGCACAACCTTCCATAAGTTAGCTGCTATATCAGCACTTTCAGAATCGTGAATGGTGATTGGTAAGGATGCTACTGTGTTTGGTCGTGCAATTGTCATTTTAATTACTCCTTTAAACCCAAATGCTGAAGTATTAATTTTAAACTACGGTAATACTATAGATTTTATGTTATTTATATTTAATATCTCATAGCTTGATGCAATAAGCAAGTTTTAAGGGCATTGGGAATAGGGCAAAACAGTTGTGCTAACATTACTCAGCACTCTTGAGGGGTATTGGGCATTAGTATTAAAAATTAGTATTTACTAGATTGAAAACTATTCTTTAGTCTCAATCCCTACTCCCAGTCCCCAATCTATAGTCAAAATGCCTAATCAAATTTGGTTATCACAGTTGGAAAAACACCGAGCGATCGCAGTTATCCGCGCCCCTCAAATGGAACTGGGACAACAAATGGCAATGGCTGTAGCATCTGGGGGAGTGCAGCTAATTGAGATTACCTGGAATAGCGATCGCGCTGGGGAATTAATCAGTCAACTACGTTCGGAATTACCAGCTTGTATTATTGGCACTGGTACGCTATTTAATGTGCAGCAGTTACAAAATGCGATCGCATCTGGGGCGCAATTCCTCTTCACACCCCACGTTGATTCGGCAATGATTCAAGCAGCACAAGAAAAAAATGTCCCTATCATACCAGGAGCGCTGACTCCTACAGAAATTGTTACCGCTTGGAGTCAAGGTGCTAGTTGTGTAAAAGTGTTTCCCGTGCAGGCAGTGGGAGGGGCTGATTATATCAAAAGTTTGCAAGGGCCGCTGGGTGAGATTCCCTTAATTCCTACTGGCGGTGTGACTCTAGAAAATGCCAAAGAATTTTTGCAAGCTGGAGCGATCGCTGTCGGTTTGAGCGGGGAATTATTTCCTAAAAAGCTTGTCATAGAGAGAAATTGGTCAGCGATCGCAACTCAGGCAAAAAACCTAATGCAACAGTTAGGTTAACTTAGAATCAAATCATCAAAATTCGCGTCTATTAAAGTAATAGATAGGGAAATAAAGGTGAAACCCGATCAGTTTCTCAAGACCCTATGATTTGAGTGTGAGTGTATCTAAAATGAAAAGACAAATTTCTCCTGACTGGGTGCGTCGCTTACAAATAATCCTCACTGGTACAGTACTGTCCCTAAGTGTTTTTACTACTACTGGAACCACTGAAGTTTGGGCGAATTCCAAAACTCAAGTGATTGCACAAAGAATCCAGACATTACAACAATCAAATCAGCGCTGGATTCAAATCGATCTTTCCAAGCAAAGATTAATAGCTTGGCAAGGTGACAAAGTTGTTTATGGAAGTGCTATTTCCTCTGGGAAAAAAGCCACTCCTACTCTTGTCGGTACTTTTAAGGTTCAATCCAAGTTTAAAACTACGCGGATGCAGGGAGAAAACTACAACGTTCCCAACGTTCCTTATGCGATGTTTTACCAAGGTAATTACGCTATTCACGGAGCTTATTGGCATAAAAGATTTGGCACTCCAGTGAGCCACGGCTGTGTGAATGTTGCACCTAAACATGCTAAATGGCTATTCGAGTGGGCATCGGTAGGGACACCAATAGTCATTCATAAATGATAGTTTAAGCAGCCAAAAAGCAATTTTGGTAAAATTATAAATAACAACAAATCAAGACAATTAAGTGATTCCCAGCAATATTTTATGCTGGGAATCTTCGGAGTCGCAATTACTGAAATTGGAATAAAATATAGAAAAGGGCATTAAAGACTTGCCTAAAAAATAAGCGGAAATCCTGACAATTTTTGTGTGAAATTACAAATGCAAATATGAATTTGGGGAAAATTTGTATTTAGGCATTTAAATGACAGATTTTTTGTAAAGGTTGTCCTTTGTAATTAACGATCGGTCATTAGTTAGAACTCATCATTTAATTAAGGACAAATATACCAATTGAATGCGGATTAGCTTAGGACTTGTCTTGAGAAGCCTTAGCGGATGAATTGCGTAAATCCTCCACAGAAAACAAGTAGTCACTCTGGAAATTTGTAGTTTTCCAGAAAATTACTTCTTTTCATAATTTTTGCGTAGTTTAAAAGGTGAGGCATAATGCAAACTTGGATTCGCAGTGGTAGCATTCGTTCTTCAGGAACTTTTTGTACAGGCGTAGCGCTGATGGTGGTGACTTTATTCTCTTGGTCATCACCGCTAACAGGTATACCCAACTCGACTACAGCAACAGCCACCTCAGTCGATCAAAACAGCACTAATAATATTAGCCAACCTCGCTGGATTGAAATTGATTTGTCAGAGCAACGTTTACGTGCATGGGAAGGTGAGAAACTTGTTTATTCATATCGCATTTCTGGAGGTAAGCGATCGACTCCTACACCCATAGGGAGATTTCGGATTAATTCTAAGTATCGCACTCATCGGATGCGAGGCAGAGGCTACAATATTCCTGACGTTCCTTACACAATGTATTTCTACAGAGGCTACGCCATCCACGGCGCTTACTGGCATAATCGTTTTGGCACTCCAGTCAGCCACGGTTGTGTAAATTTACCTGTTAAACAAGCTCGCAATCTTTACAACTGGGCTAAGAATGGAACTTTAGTAGTGGTGCGGAAATAATTCGTAATACTTGCCTCTGGCGAGAAGCAAGCTACGTAATGACGCTCAAGGTTTCGCTAACGCTGCGCTAACGTAATTAAGAGTTGCAATTCTGCCTTTGACAGGTGCGTTTACTGAATGTAACGCACCCTACATCACTGCTAGACTAAAAACACATCTTCGAGGGATTTAGGAGCTATGAGCTACCCAACGACTCAACTACTTACCTTGGATGAGTTTCTGAAGCTCCCAGAAACAAAGCCTGCAAATGAATATATTAACGGTGAGATTATTCCTAAGCCAATGCCGAAAGGGAAGCATAGTCGATTGCAGTTAAGACTCTGTAATACTATTAACGAAGTAACAGAAAGCCAAAAAATTGCTTATGCATTTCCAGAGTTGCGTTGTAGCTTTGGTATCCGCTCAATTGTGCCTGATGTAGCAGTTTTTAACTGGTTACGAATTCCATTTGATGTTGATGGGGAAGTTCCCAACGATTTTTTGTTGTGGCCAGATTGGACAATTGAAATCCTCTCTCCAGAACAGAGTTCAAACCGAGTAATTGGCAACATCCTTTACTGCTTACAACATGGTTGCCGATTAGGATGGTTGATTGATCCAACAGATCGCTCAATTTTGGTTTTCCGTTCGGACCAACAACCAGTATTACTCCAGGGAGAAGATTTTTTGCCTGTATTACCAGAAATTCAACTTGCACTAACCGTCAATCAAGTTTTTGGATGGTTAAAGATGGGTGGTTAGAAATAACTCGCCTGGAATGATAAGGTGCGGCGCCAAATACCCCATCATAGACATAGCTCTCTGGCGAATAGCAAATATAGATATAAATCATGTCTATTATAGACATGATTATGAATAAAAGAGGTAGGAGAATGAACTGGAGAATTGCAGAAGCGAAACAGGGGTTCTCCAAATTAATTCATTCTGTAACTAAAGAACCGCAACTCATCTACAACCGAAATGAACTGGTGGCTGTTGTTGTTGAAGCTGAAATGTTTGAGGATTTCTTGACGTGGCGCAAGCTACGGGAAAAGTTTTCTTTAGCTGATGCCTTCAAAGAAGTACGTCAGATAGCTGCTAAGGAAGATTATATCCTCGAAATACCCTCCCGCCAAGACCGTCTTAATTCTTTCGCTGATGCCATAGATGACTTTTCTTTGTGACACTAATATTATCAGCGAATTAGTAAAACTTAAACCTAACTCTGGTGTAGTGAAATGGGCAGAAGGAGATTTCTCAATAGTTCTGAGTGCCATCAATGTTGAAGAAATATTTTATGGACTGATATCAAGTTCGGATGATTACTTATAATTAAGCCGATCTGGTTTTTGGCCACCAG
>NZ_JAVRCD010000033.1:0-91705 GCF_034530895.1 Nostoc sp. DedQUE08 | reverse complement strand
GAGATTTGCGGCGGTTGAGCGATCGGTTAGCAGATGCTTTACGCGAGTGGTTGAATAAAGGGGAGAATGAAAAATACTTAATGCAGGGGGGATTGCTGGCAGAGGTGCGCGAAAATTGGGACAAGCTAGAGTTTTTATCATCACCTCAAGCCAAAAATTTTTATCAATGCAGTGATGCTTATGAACAGCACCAGATTGCCACATTAGAAAAGGCACTCACTGAATCACGATTGCGAGAGAAAGCCACGAGGGTAGAGAATTTATTGCCTTTCCAACCCCTAGAAAGTCTAGTTTTGGCAATTCAAGCTATGGGTGAGAATCTGGAAAAACTACCCCAGCAGATTCTCGCACCAGTTCAGAACAGTTTGAATCAAGTGACGAATAAAGCAAGAGTCTCCATTCCTTTCCGTGGTCATGAGGGTGTTGTCAGTTATGTAGCCATCAGCGCCGATGGGCAGACGATTGTCAGTGGCGGTGAAGACGGCACTGTGCGGTTGTGGAACCTGCAAGGTCAGACCTTAGCTCAACCATTGCGTGGTCATCAGGGGAATGTCTCTTCTGTAGCCATCAGCGCCGATGGGCAGACGATTGTCAGTGGCGGTGAAGACGGCACTGTGCGGTTGTGGAACCTGCAAGGTCAGACCTTAGCTCAACCATTGCGTGGTCATCAGGGGAATGTCTCTTCTGTCGCCATTAGCACCGATGGGCAGACCATTGTCAGTGGCGGTGAAGACGGTACTGTGCGGTTGTGGAACCTGCAAGGTCAGACCTTAGCTGAACCTTTGCGTGGTCATGAAAGTTATGTCAATTCTGTCGCCATCAGCGCCGATGGGCAGACCATTGTCAGTGGCGGTCGTGACGGCACAGTGCGGTTGTGGAACCGCCAAGGTCTTCCTTTAGCTAAACCATTGCGTGGTCATAAGAATAATGTCAATTCTGTTGCTATTAGTGCCGATGGGCAGACGATTGTCAGTGGCGGTCATTACGGCACGGTGCGGTTGTGGAACCTCCAAGGTCTTCTCTTAGCTGAACCTTTGCGTGTTGATGAGAATACTGTCAATTCTGTTGCTATTAGTGCCGATGGGCAGACGATTGTCAGTGGCGGTCATTACGGCACGGTGCGGTTGTGGAATCGCCAAGGTCTTCTCTTAGCTGAACCTTTGCGTGGTGATGAGAGTACTGTCAATTCTGTTGCTATCAGCGGCAATGGGCAGACGATTGTCAGTGGCGGTCGTGACGGCACAGTGCGGTTGTGGAACCACCAAGGTCTTCCTTTAGCCGAACCTTTGTGTGGTCATGAGGGTATTGTTTCTTCTATCGCCATCAGCGGCAATGGGCAGACGATTGTCAGTGGCGGTGAAGACGGCACAGTGCGGTTGTGGAATCGCCAAGGTTTTCCCTTAGCTGAACCATTGCGTGTTCATGAGGGTGTTGTCGATTCTGTCGCCATCAGCGCCGATGGGCAGACAATTGTCAGTGGCGGTGAAGACGGCACAGTGCGGTTGTGGAATCGCCAAGGTTTTCCCTTAGCTGAACCATTGCGTGTTCATGAGGGTGTTGTCGATTCTGTCGCCATCAGCGGCAATGGGCAGACGATTGTCAGTGGCGGTCGTGACGGCACAGTGCGGTTGTGGAACCACCAAGGTTTTCCCTTAGCTGAACCATTACGCGGTCATGAGGATGTTGTTTGGTCTGTCGCCATTAGCGCCGATGGGCAGACGATTGTCAGTGGCGGTCATTACGGCACGGTGCGGTTGTGGAATCGCCAAGGTCTTTCCTTAGCTGAACCATTGCGTGGACATGAGAGTATTGTTTCTTCTGTCGCCATTAGCGCCGATGGGCAAACGATTGTCAGTGGCGGTGAAGACGGCACAGTGCGGTTATGGAATCGCCAAGGTCTTCCCTTAGCTGAACCATTGCGTGGACATGAGAGTATTGTCAATTCTGTCGCCATCAGCTCCGATGGGCAAACGATTGTCAGTATCGGTACTAACGACACAGTGCGGTTGTGGAATCGCCAAGGTTTTCCATTAGCTGAACCATTGCGTGGTCATGAGGGTAAGGTCTATTCTGTTGCCATTAGCGGCGATGGGCAGACGATTGTCAGTGGCGGTGAAGACGGCACTGTGCGGTTGTGGCGGGGTGGTTGGCGTGCATGGTTGCAAGTCTGTTGCGACAGGTTACGTTACCATCCCATCTTCACCAATCCGCAAACAGAGGAAGCAAAAGCCGCTTGCGAAACCTGCCGTAAATATGTTTGGAGTAAAGTAAGCGGGTAAAAACACAGCATTGCCGTGTCTCTAAGAAGGTCTGTACTCGATTCAATTGCAAACGGCGATCAAAGCAGTAAGTGCCGATTTGCGCTGGCAGTAACTTGCTGCTTACCTGCAACCACAAATACACGAATACGCGATCGCCTTCCTGGATTTGCAATATATCTATGCATTGGTACGGGGGGTAAAGATGACTGGGCGGCAGAGATGTTAGAAAGTATGCAAACTCATGGAGAAAACGTCTTATATCATGTCCGGCTAATTAGTTATAATGCTTTTTTAGGCAGTATTCAAGATTTTTATTCATACTTGTTATTTCTAACGGTACAAGACAAAGAACTAAAAATGGTGCAATTTAAAAGTAGTGTAAATATGGTCAATTATGGACGCTGCCAAACGCCTTGCTACTCTAAATCGCATCCGCAAACTTAGCCGTCTGATGGATACATCAATACGTATCCCTTTAACAGGTTTTCGCATTGGCATAGACCCAATCATTGGTCTAGTTCCAGGTGCTGGTGATTTAATCAGTACAGCGTTTTCAGCTTACATTATATTTTTAGCTACTCAGTTTGGCATCCCGCGTCAAGACTTAGTCAAAATGATTTTTAATGTAGGTTTGGAAACAGTCGTTGGTACTGTGCCTTTAGTGGGTGATTTGTTTGATGCTTTCTATAAGTCCAACATTCGGAATTTGGCAATTTTGGAGCAACATTTGACAGTAGTTGAACCAGAACTAAAAAAAGTGTCTGATGAACTTTACTCTCAAAAAATCAGCCAAATTTAAGTAGGAAAAGAGCGTAGTTTACGGCCGCAGGCACTACCATTGCACATTTACTATGTATTTTCTAGTACATTACTAGCCAGTTGTAGTGAAGCGATGACCGAGCGCTGTGGGGGGCTGCTGAGTTCGTCTACAGCGTTAGGTCAACAACTGGCGATTTGCGTCTGTTCTGTTGATATCTTATTTAAAGGGCAATTCAGAGATAAGTTATGCCAAATTGCCAGAACCTTTGAACGTGGTATCGTCACTTCAACTTTTTCTTGAAGTGGAAAGAATTGATGCGCGAACCTATCGGTTAAATTAAGCCTTGGTGTAATTAGACCTCTTGCATAAATAAAAAATAAAGAACCCCACCCCGCATTTGCTAACGCAAACGCTCCCCTCCCCGCTAGCGGCGGGGAGGGGTTGGGGGTGGGGTGTTAGAGACTTTTGCAAGAGGTCTATTGAAAATATTGTAGAGTATAGAGTTGTCCTAAGTATTGCCCTACGCAACTCCCCCTATGACTACCGCACCCTTAAGCTGGGAAGAACTAGAAACCCTCACGGACTATCAAATGGATACCGTTAATGGTCTCACCAATGCTAGAGCCAGGTTGCGCTTGTTTAGTCAGGCGGAATCTGATGTGCGGGTAACGCTGTACCGCGATAACCACGCTTGGTGTCCTTACTGTCAAAAAGTTTGGTTATGGCTAGAGGAAAAACAGATCCCCTACCGCATCGAAAAAGTGACAATGTTCTGCTATGGGGAAAAAGAAAGTTGGTACAAACGTAAGGTACCATCAGGAATGCTCCCCGCGATCGAGCTAGATGGACGGATTATTAAGGAAAGCGATGACATTTTGATCGCTTTGGAAAAGGTTTTTGCTCCATTGAACCAAGGGATGGAAGACCATAGGGTGCTTCCTCTACGGCAATTAGAACGACTTTTATTTAGAGCCTGGTGCGTTTGGCTATGCTCTAAAGCAGGTTCGTCTCAACAAGAACAACGCAACCGAGAACAATTTATCGGAGTGGTGGCTAGGGTAGAGTCGGCTCTGGGTAGCACCCCAAGCCCTTACTTTCTAGATAGCTTCGGCATTGTCGATGTCATTTTTACGCCATATCTCGAACGGATGAATGCGAGCCTTTACTACTACAAAGGCTACTCACTGCGGGAGGAAAACCCTCGTTTGAGTGCATGGTTTGCCGCAATGGAAAGCCGACCGACCTACTGCGGTACCCAGAGCGACTTTCACACCCACGCACATGATTTGCCGCCCCAGATGGGAGGTTGTTGGGAAAACGGCGAAAGCCAGATGCTTCTCAATAAAGCGCGGGTGGATAACGGCCCCTGGTTCGGGCTACCAGATGTTACTTATCCAGAACCGGAAAACTCCCGTATGGAAGCTCTTAAACGAACAATCGATCACCGCATTAATATTATCCGAGTCAACCCCTTAGATGATAAATTGTTCGATCGCGCGCTACGTTGTGCTTTAACACACATGATGACAGGGGAAGACTGCGTACCTCCATCGGGATCTGATGTGGCTCTGCGATATTTGCGCGATCGCATTAATGTACCACGAGATATGTCTATCTACGC
Organism: Nostoc sp. DedQUE08; assembly: GCF_034530895.1. Lineage (NCBI taxonomy): Bacteria > Bacillati > Cyanobacteriota > Cyanophyceae > Nostocales > Nostocaceae > Nostoc > Nostoc sp. DedQUE08. Next base: position 87,063 of record NZ_JAVRCD010000033.1, on the reverse strand, counting down.
AGCCAAGCGATTGAGAGAATCCCTGGAAAAAACCGCAGCCCTTGCGGGTGATGGGCAGCCAGCCCCCATTCCCATTAAGCATCGACGAGATCAAGACCCGTCTAACTTTGCCATCAAGTAGGATTTCAGATATTTATGTCTAACCGAGTGGCAGCAACCATGTAGCGAAAGATGTAGTCTAATAACTCAATATAATTACGAGCAGCTTCAAGAGAACAAGCCCAAACTGTCAAACCATGATCCCGAATTAGTAATGCGGATATTTGCGGTGGAGTGACGGCAAAGCGTTGTTCAATATCACCAGCAATCTGGGCAACTTGGAAATGATTAGCAAAAATTGGCATTACACAACAGGAATTTTCTTGCCAAACTCCCAAACCTTTGAGCATTTCTAGGGGTGGTAAAAGTAAACTATCACCTTCAACCAAACGAGAAACCAAATTGCTCTCAATAGAATGTATATGATAACAAGCAAGTGATTGTGGAAACAGGCGGTAAACTAATTGATGAATAGCTGTTTCAGCTGAAGGTATCATCTGGGTGGCTGATGCTTCTATTTTGCCATCTGGAGCAATCAGAACAAAATCGTTGAGTAATAACTCACCCTTAGATTTACCACTAGCTGTAATCCAAAAACTACCATCAGCTAATCGAGCCGAGAGGTTGCCGGCAGTTCCTACCATCCAACCTTGTTGGTAAAAATACCGAGCAGTGGCAATTAGTTGCAAACGAGGATCTGGTAATGTTGGGTTTAACTCCATGATTTTGCTAAATAATCGCGGATTTGGAAAAAATCATTCCAAGGAATATAGGGTTTTTGGTGTTCATCTAAATATTCTGCTAAGGGAGAGCGTGCAAAGACAACAGAAGCTTGCAATCCCATATTTAAGTCGGTAATGGAGTCACCAATCGCGATTTTTTCATCGGCTGGGTACCGATCCATAACTTGCACCTTAGCGATCAGTTCCGTATCTCCTTCGTATTCAGAATTTACTTTTAAATAAGCACTGCTAATATTGACATCTACAGCATAAATTTTCTCTATTCTATGCACTATCCTATCCAAAACAACCTCTACCATTCCCCGTAGTCCCCCAGAAATTACTATTAATGAAACTCCCTGAAACTCCAGAAAATCCAACAATTCTATAAACCCAGGACGTATCAATTGAGGTTTAGTAAATTCCAGAATTTCTGGATAACTTGCAGATGGAATTGATTGCAGAATTTCTTTGACTCCCTCTCGCAGTGTCAGCCTTTTTGCATACATTTCAGGCAGTAGTTTTGCAGAAAGTACTGGTGCAAACTTTTTCAGAACCGCGACAAAAGTTTCATCAACTGTAATAGTGCCATCAAAGTCACAAAAAACAATCCGCTTCATACTAATTCGTAATTCGTAATTCGTAATTCGTAATGTTTGATAATTTAGAATTGAGCGAAGAAAGATAGAAGGCAGAAAATATATTTTTACCCTCTGCGGAGCGGGTTTAAAGCCTCTAAATTTATTTATGGGGATTATTTTCTGCCTTGTGCCTTCTCAACTCAGCAGGGGTTGGCGGGTGCGAATTTCTCTGCCTGTATATTGGGGTATCCAACCTTCTGTGGTGATGAAATAGCGTACTGCTTTCACTCGCTTTGCTGGGGTGAGATAAAACCAATGTTCGGTTCCGGCTGGAATGTTGATATATTCTTCTGGTTGTACTGTCAGTTCTACTTGACTACCATCAGAACGTACAAAGCCAAAAATCGCTTCTCCATCAATGATGTAACGGACTTCATCATCTGCATGGGTATGAATTTGGTCAAACTTTGCCATTGACTCATCAAGGTTAGGAATCCCTTGATGAAGGACAACCAAATCACGAGATTTATAGCCGGCTGTCTGTTGTAGTTGCTCAAAGTAACTATCTATTGCTTTGAGTACTTGTTCCTTTTCATCTTCGTTAAGACTATCTTGTGCCAACAAATGTTGGAGTTTGGGGTTATCTCCTACCGTCTGACGATTAATTTGAATATTCAGGGGGGCTAATTCTTGAGCAATGTGAATTAAATCGGTGTAGAGAGTTCCATTTTCTAGTTTGAGAACTGCCATTTTTGACCTCCAGTAAAATAGTTAGAATAAGCCTTTTGAGGCATAAGGAACTTCCAACTAAAAAAATATCCTATCGTTCGTTGTGTAAGTAAAGGAGAAGGCTTGCTGTGAGTGACCCGTGCCGAGCGGTACTGAGGTAAGCCAACGGGAGCAGGGGAAGAAATGGTATTAGGTAATTTCTATTGTGAGCGCGGTGAAACTTCTGCATTCAACCAATTGACAAAACCCTGATTAACTGCTGTCGGAGAAATTTCGGCGATGAAATTAGTATAAGTAATGTGCTCATGAATAAGTTTTTCGATTTCTAAAGCATAACCATCTTGAGTTTTGATAATTAAAACAACTTCTGGTTCTTCAGTAATTTCTCCTTGCCAACTATAAGCACAAGTAATCGGGAACCAATTGACACAAACTGCTAACTTACATTCTAGTAATGCCCGACCAATTTGACGCGCTTCATCTGTATTATTTAAAGTTACATAGTAGATTTTCATAAAAGTTTCCGACTTACAATTAGAGTGAGAAAACACGCCTTAATCCCTCTTGCTGGGCTACTGTTGCTTGCAAATGGGGTAAATGAGTATCTAGAGCTTCCACAGATGCCCACTTCTGTCCAAAAGTAAACTTATTTTATCTCGTTATGCCAGTATATTGACTCTGTTCTATCGATTGAGGCAGCAGTCGTGACTATTGCTTTGAAGTTTTGGGCTTACCTACTAATAGGATCGGTAGGGCTGGATGCCATTTAATACTTCTTGGTTAAGCAGAAAAGGGAAAAGAAAAAACCTTTAACCCAAACCCAGTAACCTTTTCGCAAAATCCGATTCCGAATTAAAAATACTTAACCGAGAAATATTGGGATGCCATTGAGTCGTGTGTGAATCTTTTGGCAGGGGGAGTAATCCAAGACTCAGCTAATAGTACTTCTTTAGTCGCTTTGATAGCAGCTAAAAAACAGTTAAAAGCAGATATTAATCAACTGGTTGTCTACACTTCTACTCAAGCACACTTTTCAATTGAGAAAGCCGCTATTGTAGCGGAAATTAAGCGAGAAAATTTCCATTTAATTAAGGTTGACGCTGATTATACAATGTGTCCCGAATTACTACAACAGCAAATTGTTACAGATATTAAATTTGGGTTAATTCCTTTTTATATTGCTGCTACTGTGGGGATATTAACTTATTCGTCTCAAAAAAGTATTTCACGGACGAGTAAGCTTTTTCTACCTTTGTCACTTTGGGGGTTTATCTTTTGATAGCAACATTTTGACTGCGATCGCAAAGCCTTCAAGCTCTTTAAATAGTAATTTTTGTTTGAATATTTATCTAAGATTGTAGACCATAGGCTTTTCTATAACATAGCTTATGGTCTAGGCTCCTAATCTTGTAGATTGCAAAGTTGATGAAAATTTTTACCCATTTACTTTAAAGACTTCTGAGCTTGGATTCGATCGAAAATAGCACCTTCATCAAAAAATTTCTGTTGAATCTTGTTCCATCCTCCTAAATCTTCAGCTTTGAACAGAGTTTTAACTTTAGGAAAATTGCTACCCAATTCTTTTGCAATTGTATTATTCACAGGACGAAATCCTATTTTGGAAAATTCCCGTTGTACCTCTGGGGTATAGAGATATTGAACAAATGCTTCTGCAACTTTCCGAGTCCCGTGTTGCTCGACGTTCTTATCTACCACAGCAATTGGATTATCAATAGATATATTCACATTAGGGACAATATATGAGAATTTTTCGCCTTTTTGTTTTGATAAAATCATTTCATTTTCATAGTTGAGTAAAGCATCCCCTTGACCTTGTTTAAAGAACAATTCGCTGGCATTACGAGCAGTCTTGGGTAGCACAGGTACATTTTTATAAACTTTAGAAGTAAAATCTAATGCTTGCTTCTCATTCTGACCAGTTTTTGTTATGTAACCCCATAAACTTAAGAAGTTCCATCGCGCACCACCAGATGTTTTTGGGTTAGCTGTCAGTACGCTCACTCCTGGTCTTGTCAAATCTGTCCATGTTTTAATATTTTTGGGATTTCCCTCACGAGTAGCGATCGCACCTACGGATTGGGTGACAATTGCATTATTTGGTGCTTCTTTTTCCCAACCCGGTTGAATAAAACCTGTCTGAACCAGTTTGTCAACATCAAGGGCTAGTGACAGATGTATCACATCAGCCTCTAAACCATCAATCACATTTAGGGTTTGAGAACCAGACCCATCATAACTTTCAGTAAACTTCAGATTTTGGTTATGCTCTTTTTTCCATTTTTCTACAAATTGGGGAATAATTTGCTCGTATGCAGCCTTTGTCACTGAGTAAGAAACAAACGTTAGGTTTAGATCGCGCTCTGAAGTGGCGATTCTATTACCACTGTTATCAACATTAGCTCCAGAGCAAGCACTCATCACTATACTTAAGCTTACTCCCGCCAAAAATAGGGATATAAACCCCCAGTTTCTTATAGCTTGCCAAGCTTTAACAGTACGAGTGTGAACTTGTTTCCTGATATAGTTTAACTTCCAAGTATGCTGCCGCTTGTTTCTCAAAATTTCCCTCCTCTATTAAATTCGGTAAGCCGAGAGATTTACTGTAGTTTAGAGGTATTATAAGATAGTTGCGATTCATTGCATAACCTTTGGTTAACCTCAATTTAAACAAGTTGTATATGTAGAACACCGAAAGCACTTCGCCTGCCGGATCGTTGAGGCTCAAATGGTGTCAAGTTAAGCTCAAACAAGCAACTAGTAGTTCGCGAAGGAAACGCAAGCGGGGTAAAGGGAAAGGGGTAAAGGGGAAAGGGAAAATAACAAACCTTTCCCCCTTTCCCCCACCCCTTATCCCCAGAGGGGGCCCCACCTTCACTTTTTCCCGACTTTTGCCAAGAAGTCTAATGACCATGAAAATTGCAAATCCCTCAAAGCGTCGGCTAGAGAGGGATTTTTGGTTGTTGGGTATTGGGTGTTAGGGATTGGGTTGCTAGTTTAAATTATTTGCTTTCTCAACTGCTTCCTTTAACTTTTCAAAGGTAATACTACCGTCTTTGTCTGCATAATTTACTAGCAATTCCTGGGGACTAGTGGTATTTGTTTCTGATGAAATGATTGCACTTAAGCCAGGACTTAAAAAAAGATCGTTAATGAATACTTTACCATCTCCATCGGTATCTAAGGAATTAAAAAGGGATTGAAGCTCTTGCTCGGTCATGATAAGTTTCTATCTGAACTAGTTTTTCAACTTAATATCTCATTAATCTTTGATTAATATCTCAAAATTAAAAAAACTTGTATCTTTAGACGTAGAAACGGCGATCGCTGGGGCTTAGATCGGTTGTACGCTGTGGGTTACAGGGTTTACAGTCTGACAACGAAAATAAATCGACATGGATGCGCCTTCTTTCTAACGTAGTCAGATATTTCCCTCGACGACTGCCCGAATTCAATATAGGAATTTAGCAAACTTGCTTTTATTAAACACAAAAGCGATCGCTTTGCCAACGCCTGCCGTAGGATGCTCGAAGGGCTGTAGGGCGCGCAACAGTTGAACTGATACAAAGCGTAGACGCTGCATCAGTGAGGAGTCGCAGTCTTCTTCCAAGGGGAGACAGTTAGTAAGGGCGGGTTTCCCGACTTGAGACGACTGTCGTAGGCTCTGCCGACTTGTACTCCTACGCGGTAATAGTTACATTAAAGAAAAAGTTACAAATCACTAATCAACCTCGCCTTACGGAGAAAGAATTGCAGCACGGTTTCTTCACGGGAAATAATATCAACCCTACCCTCCATACCCAATTGAATATGACACTGGTTTTTCCCTTTACCTAAAACCAGAGTTTCCGGTTCAATTGTGACTTCATAAAAAGCACCAGGCGCAGTAGCTTTTGGGCTAGTAGTCCCATTCATCGATGTATTTGTGCCATTCTTTTGAGGAGCGATCGCATCTGGAGAAATGGTCTGCACTTGACCATTCAGAGTACCATAATCTGGGTAAGGACAAGCGCTGACCCGCATTTGGACTTTTTGACCAATTTTTAACTTACTTTGCTCATCAGATGCCACCGCAGCCTTCAAAACTTGAGGTGCATCAGTGGGGACAATTTGCAATACTTCCTCGCCAGCCCGCACAGTTTGACCTGGGTTTCGCAGATTGAGTTGGGAAATGATACCATCGGCGGTAGCTGCGATCGCGGTTTGAGCTAAATCTATTTCTGCTTGCTTGAGTTCGCTAGTATCATGCTCTAACTGCTTTTCAATTTCAATCCGTTGGTTAACTAGGGTTTGGCGTTCTTTTTCTAATGTTGCTTTGTTGCTTTCCCCTCCGGCTTTTTCTTGAGCGATTCGCTCAGTAGCAACAGTTACTGCTGCATTACTTGGATTTACGGCAACTTGGGCGCGTTGTTTTCTGGCAATCACAGCAGATACCGCTTGTTGTAACCGTTCAATTGTCTGTTTTTGCGCCTCCACTGCTGCAAGTTGTGCCTTTACCGCTTGCTCTTGCTGTCTGGCAGATAATTGTGCTTCTTCCAATTGATCTTGAGATAGCGCCCCTTGGTTAGCTACACTCTCATATCGCTTCTGTTTTGACTGAGCTACACCCAAAGCAGCTTCAGCAGCATGGAGATTTGCTTGTGTTGTTTTTAACTGTGCTTCCCCAGCCAGCAATTCTTTCTCAGCAATTTTGACGTTGGCATCAGCTTCTTGAAGTTCGGAAACAGTGGTAAGATTTTTATCTTGATACTCGCGACGGCGACCGCTCAATTCGGCTTGAGCGCCAGTAATAATCCGGTTAAGGCGGTCAGTTTCGGCTCGAATCTGGCTATTAAGAGAACTAATCTGGGCATTGATTTGCACTAGTTGTAACTTAGATTGTTGAATACTAGTTTGCAATTGGCTTTTTTTAGTTTGCAGACGCGAGTCATCAATAGTTGCGATCGCATCTCCTTTTTTGATAAGCTGATTTTCTTTGACATAAATGTGCATAACCTGACCTTCAGTCGCCGCTTGCACAATTCGCAATTCACCCGCCGGACGCACAACCGCCTGTGCTTGGACTGTAACCTTATACTTACTAATAGCAGCAAGTGGCCCAGCTAATCCGAGAACGCAGAGAATAAACATTCCGCCCCATGTTGTCCAACGAGTAATTGGTGGGAGGAATTCGTTTGTTTGAATTGGGGGGAGAAAATTTGTATTGCTAACCATGATCTCTTACGAATTACAAATTAGGTTGCCGAGCGGAGCCGAGGTACGAATTATCTTAATTAATAGTGGCAGTCTTGCCATTATGATGAGCCGGGGAAGATATCAGCGCCAACCCATTATGAGAAGGAAAAATATCATCTAAGAAATCTAAATGTTCGCCAGGTAAAGAGCGCAATTCTTCTGGTGTACCTTGGATTTTTAAGCGTCCTTGTTCTAAAAATACAATTAAATCTGCTCTCTGTATTACCTTGGGACGGTGACTAATTAAAATAGTCGTTTGATTGTGACGATGGGATAAAAGTCTATCTAATACTTGTCTTTCGCTTACTGGGTCAAGTGCCCCCGTGGATTCATCTAAAATTAAGACTGGTGGCTGAGTAACTATGGCTCTGGCTATGGCTAATCTTTGACGTTGTCCACCAGAAAGATTTGCCCCAAATTCTCCTAAAACAGTTTGATATTTGTCAGGTAGTTTGCTAATAAATTCATCTGCACCTGCAATTTGACAAGCTTTGACAATTTCTTCAAAACTAATATGGGGATAGCTAAAGTTGAAGTTATCAATAATCGAACGACTCCAAAAGTGGGGTTCTTGAGGAACTAATACTACTTGTTGACGCAAACATTCTAAGGATAAATCTTGCTGATTATAAAAACCATAACGAATATTGCCAGACTCAACTTTATATAAACCAGTCAGCAATTTTGCCAGGGTACTTTTACCACAGCCAGATTTGCCAATTAAAGCAATAACTTTACCGCCAGGAATAGTTAAGGAAAAATCTTGTAAGAGGTCAACTCTACCTGCGTGATGAAAGTTCAGTTCAGTGCAAGTTATATCTGCATTGCCAGGAATTTGTGCCCAAGGCTTTTTAAAATCATTTTCGGATTCTGGGGTAGCGTCAATCACTTCTGTCATCCGTTGCAGGACTATCTGGGCTGTGATAAACTCATCTACTAAGCCGATCGCAGCACCTAAGAAGCCAAGAAAGTTGCCACTCATGCCGTTATATGCCATTAATTGACCGATTGTTAAGGTGCGATTAATGACTAAATAGCTACCCATCCAAAGAATGCCAATACTAATGAAGGTAGAAAGAATACCAGTAACTGTACTGCTATACAGTCCCAGTTTCATCATACTCCAGCCCAAGTTGGCGAGGCGACCATAATTCCCTTGATATTCTGACCAAGCTTGGGGAGTGGCTTGGGTAGTTTTTAATACTTGGATGCCGCGAAATGTTTCTACCAAAAAGCCTTGGTTTTCTGTACCAGAAATAATCAGATTCCGGGTTTTCTGGCGCATCGCGGGTAAGAAAAGCAGGTTAACACCCGTGACAACTATAAATGCAACTATGGAAGCTAAAGTTAGTTCCCAACTGTAAAAGAGCATAAAACCTAAGGAAATTACAGCAATAAAGAATTGACTGGGTAATCCGAGGACAATTTGGGAAACTAAGTTATTGATGGCTTTGACATCGGCAATGCGGCTGACAACTTCTCCACTGCGTCGTCCTTCAAAGTAAGATAGGGGTAAATGTAAGAGTTTGCGTCCGTATTCTAGAATTAACCCTAATTGCAATCTTTGACCGAAATGACCGATAAGGTGAGATTGGACTAAGCTAATGGCGCTTCTAATTAAGTTCATGGCAATAACGCCAATGGCGACGGTGGTTAGTAGTTGGGTATCACCTCGTACTAAGACATCATCGGTGAGGAGTTGCATCATGAAGGGAGATGCCAAAGAAAGTAGTCCAATAGCGATGTTAATAGCGATCGCTTGAGCGAGAATAGAACGATAAGGCCAAACCCGTTGCAGATATCTTCCCAAACCGCCAATTTTATCTGATTCTTGTTGATAAAAACGACTGTCGTCTGGAGTCAGCAGTAACATGACGCCATTACCCCAACCCGCCATTAACTCTTGACGGGTAAGATAACGAATACCAACACCAGGGTCAGCGATGACGTATTTTTTGCCTTTTTGCCCGTATAATACGACCCAGTGGTAGCCTTTCCAGTGGATAATTGCTGGTAAGGGAGCTTGATGTAATTGGTCGATTAGTTGGGGACTAGCTTTAACTTGACGGGCGTTGAATCCTAGTACTTCTGCACCCCGCTTCAATCCTAGCAAGGATGTTCCTCTACAACCAGTGCCTACGGCTTCTCGAACGCGGTTGAGGGTAAATGTGCGTCCGTAGTGTTTGGCAATCGTGGCAAGACTTGCTGCACCGCAGTCTTCTTCGCTGTGTTGAAGGACTATTTGGTATTTCATTGTCAAGACGAATAGTAATGGAAAAAGAGAAGTCGGGGAGAAAACCCCGACTAGAGATGATATTTAGTTTGTCTAACCTAAATATCTAAGTACTAAGCTATTTCTGGAAAGTTCTACCAATTTGAAAAATGATTGCAATATATGGATTGCCCAAAAGCTTAGTCACTAACTCTTTTACAATCCAAAATCCAAAATCTAAAATCCAAAATGGTACTACTCAAGTCGGTTTGTAATCTCTTCAACTGACTGAGTAAGATACTCTGTATCTAGAACCGCCCCCACTTATAGTAGTTCTTTGTATGCCGTTTGTTGGGCCGGAGACGGAAAAACCGCCTAGAGCGTCGTCAGAGTCTGGCCAATCACTATCGAAAAAGCTGATTTCTGCATTTTCAAAAAAGTTAAATTCCCAACCTAGATTTTTACCATCTCCTGCACTCATGCCACCTACATCGAGTCTACTGCTTATCTCGTCAACAGTGACGTTAGCATAAACATCATCCTGGCTAAAACTATCTGCACCATCTTTCAGGCAAACTATACTACTTACATAGAGGTTATATCCTCCTTCGATGATAGCCGCTTCTTCTGGTGTTAGGTTAGTGAAAAGTTGTTCTTGAGCAACAACAGAAGCGTTAGTAGAAATGATTTTTGACATGATTTTTATCCTTGATTTTAGTTTGCTAAATACACTTAAGAATTGCAGATTAGGCTACCTTGTTAATTAGATCGTACAAAGATAATTAAGTAGCTTTTAAAAAGTTGCATATTTGTGGGATGAATTTGCGGCTGTAACCATCGAAATTTTGTTCTGTATTTGACGAACTTATCCAATGATTGCGCTAGTCTCCAAAGAAAGCATCTTTCTAAATGAACTTCTCTGCATATCACTTTTTACGATGAATTTTAGTCTTTATGCACTGCGATCGGAAAAATTTTGAAAAAGCTGTAAAATACTTATGCATAAAAAATCGGGGCACTTGCCCCGACGTTATATTGTATTCAGCTTTTTAGCCCAGATTTTTGAGTAGTTAGCTCTTTGAACTGAACCGAGATAGGATAATCTAACCTCGAAAATTAAAATCAGTAAATCAACTTGAGAATTGCAGATTAGTCTACCCGATAGAGTTCGATATCATATGGATTGCCAGGAGTATTTAGGTTGTCTTGAAACTCATACACTCCTCCATCGGCTAAATTGTATTTTTTGTATAGCTCGTAGCCACTTCGACCGTCAGAGTCAAATTCAATGATTCCTCCACTGTAAGCAGTCCATATACGGTCGGAGCCAGGTGATGGATCGCCTGTTGTTGTACCATCAACAGTGTAGGGAATATTGTATCCCGTTTTGTTTTTAACTTCAAAAACTTCGTAACCGCCACTAATTGTTTCAGCAGCTTGTTCGTCAAGTTCTTCAATTAAACCAAAAGATTCTAAGCAGCTTTGATTAGTTAACATGGTTTTTCCCTCTTTGTTAATTAGGTGATGCAGAGATAATTAGGTAACTTTTAAGAAGTTGCATATTTGTGGAATAAATTTGCGGTTGTAACTATCGAAATTTGGTTCTGTATTTGACGAACTTATTCAATGATTCCGCTAGTCCCCAAAGAAAGCATCTTTTTAAATGAATTTCTCTGCATATAACTCTCTACGATGACTTTTAGTTTTTATGCACTTGGATAAAAAATTGTTTGGAAAATCTGTAAAGTCCTTACGCAGCAAGCAATTAGCTTTTGTACCTCTGGCAGTATAATTGAAATCAGCTATGGTTCTTGAAAATTTTAATTGTGAATTGGTATGATTCACATCCAGGTTTTTTCTTCCGGTGACAGTTGATTTACTTGCTGTTTAAACCAAGTTTCAAAATTTTCTTGCAGTAATCGCTGGCGCATAAAGTTGTCCAACTGGGCAGTTATAAACTTTTCCACACGTAAAATGATCCATGATTCTCCAAAGGGTATGGGTGGTTGAACTATACCCACTTGCCTTGTGCAAAGTAACTGAGCAAAATTGGGAGTAATACTACCAAGTTCTACTGGGCCGACGATGCCGCCTGTATCAGCTTCTGTCCCTTGAGAATATTCACGCGCTAGTTCAGCAAATGACTGTTCCCCTTCTGTAATTCGGAAAAATAGTTCGTTGGCAGTTTCTCTATTTTCAGTCCGAATTAAAGAATAAATGACTTTATCAAAATGTTTTTTGTATTTGATAAAGTAAGATTCTAGTTGATGTCCCCAAGTTATTTGCTTGAACTTTTCAACTCTGAGCTTTCGGGTTGCGAAAAGTTCTAATTGCTCTTGAGTCAGACAATAACGCGAACACCAATCTTGGATTTTTTGCTCGCTTGTTAAATCCCAATGCTGATAAAATTGCTCTAGAGCATGAGATGTTTCTGCTTGTGTGCAGGTGATTGGTGCGATCGCAGATTCGATAATGCTCTGAGATAACAATTGCCCAATCAGGTTGTAACTAGCCAAAAATGGAATAATTTCTTTAGGTAAGACCGAGATGCAGCTATGCCCGTCGTAGACATCGCCTATTTGTAAAGCTTTAGTCATATTTCAAGACTATTTTGTTGAAATATTTAATAAGTGCAGCGATCGTTTTTGGAATAAAGCGGCAAAGTTCAAGTATGATTCTTTGCCGCAATACTATTTACGTACACTTGAGAACATTACCTTACAATGCTTTCAATTACCGCCTATCACTTCTAATGCCTAAACTTAAGCATCGGTGGTGGTAAATTGGTCAAAAGTTAAGGTGTAAGCAGTCTGTGTACTACTAAATTGATTGACCTGCAAGAAGTAATTACCAGAAAGATTAGTGTTGGAAATTACTTCCGATGTAATACCACTACTGGTAGAACGTGCAACTTCCTCACCTACATCAACAATACGATTGTTGTTATAGTCCGCAATCAGTCGGATGTCAGCATCACTTTGGAGTCCGCTTAGTGTAATGTCGACACCCTCAAATAATCCCAGAGAGAATTCGTAAGTATCTGTGGTGTTGGTATTACTTATTGTCCCAAAGCGGGTAACATCACCTGACAAGTCACCAAGTGCAAACTCTCTAGGCAAAAGATTGCTGAAACCACTTGTCGAATTGGGTGTAGTTGCAGACAAGGCTAAATTGTAACTTACATCGCCTGATGAAGTGCTAAAGCGACTGACTTCGGCAAAATAAGTACCTGCGTCTGCTCGACGATTAAGGAAGTCATCTTGGTTGCTTCCCCTTCTGGAAGAATCAACTAGTTGGTCGCCTGTATCAAAGAAACCGTTACCGTTATCTTGATAAAGGCGCAAATCGGCATCATCACCAGCACTGATATTTGTCAGAGACAAATTGATGTTTTGGGTAGTGTCAATTCTGAACTTAAAGACATCAGTGGAATCTAAAACATTTAAATTAAAGTCATTGCGGGTAACAGGGGTAGCAGGTAGAACACCGATATCATCGTAGACAGTCATTTTTGACTCCTTTTGTTGTTGATGTTGGTTAATTAGGTGATGCAGAGATAATTAGGTAACTTTTAAGAAGTTGCATATTTGTGGAATAAATTTGCGGTTGTAACTATCGAAATTTGGTTCTGTATTTGACGAACTTATTCAATGATTCCGCTAGTCCCCAAAGAAAGCATCTTTTTAGATGAACTTCTCTGCATATCACTCTCTACGATGACTTTTAGTTTTTATGCACTTGGATGAAAAATTTTTTGAAAAATCTGTAAAGTCCTTGCTGCATAAGGATTTAGCTTTTGTACCTATGGCTGTATAATTGAAATCAGCTATGTTTCAAACAACGGCAAGTATTCCATGCAACCCCGACAGGGCATTATTGAAATCTTTTCTACGTTTGTGCAATTCGATGTAGACCAATTTAGTGGTTGGGCAACAGATGCCAAACTGCGACGTAGTATGAAATTTTGCCTGGAGGAGTCGTCAACTGAGAAATCAGATACCTTTTGGGCACTTTACTGGTATAGAGTTTGGCAGACTCAATCTAGTGCTGTGGCACAGGCACATATTTCTGCTTATTTACAAGAGGTGTGCTATTGGACTGCTAGAAAATTCGCCCTCAACTTTCCCACGCAGTCGTCTGTAGCCGATTGTTTTCAGATGGCGATCGCTAATATTAACAAAATCCTCAAAACTTTCAACCCTCAATACAGTTCGCATTTAAAAGCCTATGCACAATTAACTTTTGAATCGATTATCAAAGATACAGTGCGCTTACAGCGAGAAGCAGACATTTGCTCAGACTGGGCATTATTGCATAAACTCAGCCGCAAACGATTAGTGCAGTCATTAGAAAATGCCGGATTTAACAAAGAAAGCATCGAGAGTTATGTTTTAGCCTGGGAATGCTTTAAGGAACTCTACACAGGTGACAATACAAAAATTCGTCAGCTTCCTAAACCAGATGCTCGGACTTGGGAGGCTATTAGTAATCTTTATAATGCAGAACGTTTGGGCCGATTGAGTTCGTCCACTGCCGCAGTCAATCAGCAAACTATAGAAACCTGGGTATTATCTGCTGCTAAAGCTGCCCGTACTTTCCTCTATCCTAAGTTTGTTTCCGCAGACGCTCCCCTCAAAGAAGATGAAGGTAATTTATTAGATATACTGCCTGTAGATTTGCAAACATCTTTACTAACGGAAATTATTGAGCAGGAAGAAGCTGTGAATATGCGATCGCAGCAAGCTCAGTTAAACCAAGTTTTGTCCGAAGCGATCGCTGGACTCGATGCTGAGTCTCAAAAAGTACTACAAGCTTACTACGTTCAACAACTGACTCAACAAGAAATTGCTGCCCAGCTAGAAATTAAGCAATATACTGTTTCCCGTCGCCTGAGCAGCATTAAAAAGTCATTGCTCCTGACTCTCACACAATGGAGTCAAAACACCTTGCATATTTCCCCTAAATCCGATGTAGTAGATGCCATAAACACAAGTTTAGAGGAATGGCTCAAAGTCCAATATAGCCATACCCAAATTCAATCAGTAGACAAGAAATAATTTTGTCTCTTCCCTCTCCCTAATATGGTCTTTATATGGAGCCATTCTAAAATTATTTATGTTGAACCCACCTCACCCATTCACTATTAACTCACAGCATTTATACTTGGAAATTACTCAATTTCCAGAAGTGCAAGAACAACCATACTCAACAGCTGGTGCTTGTCAACGTGGGTGGATAAATCAAAAATGCTTGCAAGCATTTTTGCCTTGGTTCCAGGAGGAAATTGCTCCCACCGCCAGGGTTTATCCTAACAGTGCGGCATTGCCGAGTTTTTGGGAAATAGTCAATGGCACAGCTATTACTTTCGATCGCGATCGCCTTGTCTTAATTCCCACCCTGGCGATCGATGATGATGAGTTACGCGTACCGCAAGAATGGGTAGATATACCAGAGTGGGTTGCTGACTATTACGTAGCAGTACAAGTCAATCCCGATGATGGCTGGATGAAGATTTTTGGCTACACAACCCATCAAATTCTGAAAACAAAAGGAGTTTATGATGCTGGCGATCGCACTTACAGCTTGGAAAGTGAAGATTTAATTCCAGATATTAATGTGCTGTGGGTTACACGCCAACTCGCTCGCTCAGAAGCCTTACGTGCTGAGATTGCACCAATAGATCCTATTGGCAAAACCCAGGCAGAAAACCTTTTAGAAAGGTTGGGCGATCGCGATGTAAAATTCCCGCGTTTGGCAGTTCCATTTTCACTCTGGGGTGCGCTCTTGGCACATAGCGGTTGGCGAAAAAAGTTGTATGAACTGCGTCAGGGTTTACTCATACAGCGATCGATTCCGCAATGGTTGCAGACAGGAGTAGCCAATTTAGCTCAACAGTGGGGATGGGAAAAAAGAGAATTCGTTGTAGTACCTGCCGGAATGCGGAGTGCAGAACCAGTTCTCGGTTTGTCTCGGCAAATAAAAGTTGCAGAGCAAACATACGAGTTACGCATTTTCCCAAAAAGCACTTCTGAGGATTATGTTTGGCGTTTTGAATTGCGAAGTACAACTGTTGATGGTCAAATTCCGGCTGGGTTTAAGCTCCGACTACTAACGGAAGATTTACAAACTTTTGAAAATAATCAAGATACAGCAACAACTCCTGTAGATATGTTGTATTTGGAAGTAATTTTGGAACTAGGAGAAGGATTGGTTTGGGAAATAGAACCCACACCTGAAGACTATGACCGAGAGATTTTGCGGTTTTAAGTTTTACCTTCAAAAATCTTCACGGTTAGCTTCTATTATTTACTCTTAAACTGAATTTTACTACACACAACAACCTAGTTAGCAACCAAGATATATATAGCAGGGTGTAAGGGCACGGCAGTGCCCATAGGTGTCAATTTAACGTGAAACCTTGTCAAGACGTGATATTGAGTTCATTCACTTATGGTTACTCACAGCGTCACCTCACCTCGGTTTTGTCTAAACCCAAAACCGTCCCTCCTCTTACCACGGCTACGGTGTACACACAAGTCAAATTACCCCCCTCAATCCCCCCTTGTAAAGGGGGGAAGCCGGAAATCGAATTCCCTCTTAAAGGGGCTGGAGAATTGTCGCCCACTAACTAACCTTGCAAAGAAGAGAAGCCGGAAATCCAGTTCCCTCCCCTTTACAAGGGGAGGGTTAGGGTGGGGTAAAACATATGTGCAACAAGCGTTTAAGCTGAAGTTGACACCAATGGTCAGTGCCCTGCCCCTACGGGTGTACTCAACATCTAGGGAGAACTAGCTGTGGACAAGTTAATCATCTTAAAGTTAGGGGAGGGAAACTTTGAACAAGGGTTTACCGTGACTCTACAGATTGGCGATGAAAATGTCCGCCCGACTGTGGAAATCACAGGTGAGCTTCCCCCCAACCCAGAGATTCTCCGCGATTATCATCGTTGGCAATCTATTTATCGTAATTTAAGGCTGCCATCTCGTCCGATTGGTTTA
The DNA here is from genome assembly GCF_034530895.1 of Nostoc sp. DedQUE08. Classification (NCBI taxonomy): domain Bacteria; kingdom Bacillati; phylum Cyanobacteriota; class Cyanophyceae; order Nostocales; family Nostocaceae; genus Nostoc; species Nostoc sp. DedQUE08. The sequence goes on along the minus strand of NZ_JAVRCD010000033.1, from coordinate 70,529 downwards.
GCTAAAGAACTTACCCAAGCCCCTAGCCTCGAATACTGCCAGCAGGTGAGTGAGGAATTTAAAGTAAGTTTTAACGCTTGGCTTGCTTCCGATTCCTTTCGTTCCATCCGCGAGAAATTGTTAGAAAAACTCATGCTTGCGGATAATATTCGGATGCTTTTACAAACCAAAGACCTGCGATTACAGAAATTCCCCTGGCATCTTTGGGATTTGCTAGAACGCTATCCCCAAGCGGAAATCGCCTTGAGCGCTCCCGCCTACGAACAAGTCAACCTTAACCGCATAGCAACTACATCCGACAAAGTAAAAATCTTAGCGATTTTGGGTAACAGTCAAGGTATTGATACCAAAGCAGACCAAGCGCTACTTAATTTGTTACCCAATACAGATATCACTTTTTTAGTTGAACCACAATGCCTTGACCTTACCGATCAGTTATGGGAGCAGAATTGGCAGATTCTATTTTTCGCCGGACATAGTTCCACTCAGGAAACGAATCAAACCGGAAAAATCTATATCAATCAAACTGAAAGTCTCACAATTAGCCAGTTAAAGTATGCCTTGAAAAAGGCAGTAGAACGAGGTCTAAAACTAGCGATTTTCAATTCTTGTGATGGCTTGGGATTGGCCTGGGAGTTTGCAGATTTACATATTCCCCAAATTATCGTGATGCGAGAGCCTGTACCCGATCGCGTCGCGCAACAGTTTTTAAAGTATTTTTTAGAAGCCTTTGCGCGGGGAGGCTCGTTGTATTTAGCCGTCAGGGAAGCACGAGAAAGGTTACAGGGACTAGAAAACCAATTTCCCTGTGCTACATGGTTGCCTGTCATCTTTCAAAATCCGGCTGAGATGCCGTTGAATTGGCGGGAATTGTTTAGAAATCCACCCAATCTTCCTGCATCTTTGTCTCAAACCACGCCTGTTAGAAGAACCACAAATCGGCTTGGCTTCTCATTAATCTTACTGACGAGCATGGTAGTAACCGTAATATTAATTGGGATAAGGTTTTTGGGCGTGCTGCAAACATTAGAGTTAAGTGCATTTGACCAACTGGTACGCTTGCGCCCTCCTGAAAAACCAGACTCACGCCTACTGATTGTCACTGTAACTGAAGAAGATGTCCAGGCGCAAAAACCGGAAAAACCTCAAGGTTCGTTGTCAGACAAATCACTTGCCAAACTGTTAGAAAAATTAGAGGCATATCAACCACAAGTTATTGGTTTGGATATATACCGAGATTATCCAGTGGATAAAGATTATCCAGCATTGGCAGCAAGGATGCGAAAAAGCGATCGCTTTGTCGGGGTGTGTCAACTCAGCGATTCTCAAGCCAGAAAACCAGGTGTAAAACCACCCCCAGAAGTTTATTCACATAATCTCGGTTTTAGCGATATCGCCATCGATTCAGATAATGTTGTGCGTCGCCATCTGTTAGCGTTAACTCCTGCGCCCTCATCTCCTTGTACTGCGCCCTATGCCTTGAACGTTCAACTGGCGCTGCGTTACCTGTATACGAAAGGAATTCGGTTGCAATTTACCCCTGATGGCGCATGGCAATTAGGGAAGGTGACATTTAAACCAATAGAAGCTCATACCGGAGGTTATCAAGGAGTTGATGCTTTTGGACACCAAATTTTATTAAATTATCGTTCTTCTCCTTCACCAGAAGCGATTGCACCAAGTATGACCTTACAACAAGTGTTAAGAGGTAAGCTAAATGCCAATGCAGTCAAAGGCAAAATAGTAATTATTGGCACAACAGCAGAAACTTTTGGTGATTACTGGTTAACTCCCTACATCACTCCTCAAGGAAAATTACAGGCAATACCAGGAGTATTTTTACAAGCCCAGATGGTCAGTCAACTGCTCAGTGCTGCTTTGGACGGAAAACCTCTGTTGTGGACTTGGCCGCTTTGGGGTGAGGTAATTTGGGTTTGGGGTTGGTCTTTTTTAGGCGGTTTATTTACTGCTTATCTGCACCGATTCATTTACTTAAGTTTGGCAGGAGGAATAGCCATTATTAGTTTATACGTTAGCTGTTTTATATTTTTAATTGTATATAGTTGTTGGGTTCCGCTAATTCCTGCTATGTTGGCTTTAGTAGTTAATAGTTTAATAGCTACAACTTACTTAAACATGAAATTTAAAAATTAATAATAATGCCAATTTGAAGCATGAAAATCGCCGTTCAGCAAGCAAGTGTTAGGAGGTTTTATGAAAAGCTATTGGCAAAAAATGCAATTAATCGCGGCAGTGGGAATGACTTTGTGGGGAATTATCGGCTATTCTCCAATGATTTGGATGACACCAGTTGCGGCGGCGGCTACTCCTAAGAAATTTTCGCCTCCTCCGCCTCCTCCAGACAGGGGTGCAGCAGGCGATCGCGGAGGGGCTGCCAGTCGCGGTTGTGGCGTTGGGAATCAGTCTGTAGTTGGACTTATACCTATATATAAAGAGACAGTCAATCAAGGAAAAACAGAAGCTGTTTCTGTTACTAAAGTTTGGGGCTTGACGAATGAGGAATATCCAACTTTTTGGTTTTTTGTCCCCTATCAAAAGTCTCTAATTGATTCCATTGAATTTGTTGTCAAAGATGAGTCAGGTAAATCAAGTCAAACTCTTTACCGAACAATAGTAACAATACCAGAAACACCAGGAATTGTTAGCATTCGCTTAAACGCAAATGCTTCTCCATTGCAAGTAGACAAGATGTATCACTGGTTTTTTAAGATAAAAGTCATTTGCAATCCACAACAACCTCCAGAACGAGAGTATGTGGAAGGATGGGTGCAACGAGTCAATCCAAATCCTCAATTAGTAGATAGCTTGAAGCAAGCAACTCCTCAGCAACGGGTAAACCTTTATGCCGAGAATGGTATTTGGTTCGATGCCTTAACTACTTTAGCTGAATTACGTCTTAGCAAACCTGAAGATCCAACTCTAGCGGTGGAGTGGATGAATTTGCTTCAATCCGTAGATTTAGAGAATTTAGCTAAACAACCTTTGATAAAATGTTGCCAAGCTAATGCAAAGTAGCACAGCAGAGCAATAGACCTTTTGCAAAAGTCGTCAGGCAAATTCGGTTTGAGCGATCGCTCATGAACAGCTTTTGTCACACTCCAAAAGGGCAACCTCTAGAAACTTCAATAAATGAGTAGAATTTGTCAAAGCCAGTTACCAACTAAAACATAAGGTGCCCAGTAGCCAGGACGACTGTAATTGGGATAATCTTTTAACAACTTTATTTGGGCACGACGCAAGGCTTCAGCCTTTGTCACCTCATTTTTAACTAACTCACGATAAAATTCCCCAATTAAGATAGCAGTAGATTTATCGCTGATATGCCATAGTGAAGCCAAGGTACTACGGGCGCCAGCTTTCACGGATGCTCCTGCTAGCCCTAGCGTGGCGCGATTGTCACCAGTAGCAGTTTGGCAAGCACTTAACACCAGCAATTCCAAGGCTTCTGAGCGAGTTCGATCTCGACGGCGCAACAAGCTATCAAATTGCGTAACGTTAATCGGCCCATCGTTTGCAAGTATAAAAGTATTCTCAACATTGGAGCTAAATTGACCGTGGGTTGCCAGATGTAACACATTAAATGGTACGGTATTTACCTTACTCTCTAGGTTTTTGCTGTTGAAGTCTCGATCTAGTAACTGGGTGGTAGAGGCGATCGCTTGGGAAATAGAGTCGAATTCTGATTTAATTTCTGGTAGCGGTGGAAATTGCTGTTGAAAGCCTTGTGGTGGTTGCATTAACCCGGCAGCTAGTACATTGAGTTTTGTTTGTGTCAAGGGTTTGAGTGCGAGTAACTGGAGTCCTAAGCTGAGTGCTACAGCGTATTTTTCTACCAAATATTGCTGACCGTCATACAATATAGCCATTGGCACATTTCGCAATATGCCATCCAGTACAAATACAAGGGTTTTGACGCCACTATCTTTTAAATCTGACTCAATTTCTTTGATTAACCACGCATAGACTTCCTGTGATAGCGCCTGCACTTCTTCATTGCGATCAGGTTCTAATAAATACTCTCTGAGTTGTTTTATAGTACCTTCTACCTCATTCTGGGGCTTATTTACTGTATAATTACGCAGTGGTTGTTTAGGAATTTTGACAATCACTTGGAGTCGATCGGGCAAAATAATTGGATAAACGATCGCGGCTGTAGGATTATCTTTATCTACCACTGTGTCAAGCAAAACAGTTTTGGCATTAATGCAAGCTTCCCGAAAAAAGTCGTCTAATTCGGCTAGTTGCAGTGCTTCAATCCTCTGTCTGGCTTTGTCTAGGATTGGTTCGCTCGGATGAGTTTGCTGAAACTGCAACAATAATTCTACGGACTCTCGATATACAGGTTCTACACTTTCTTTAAAGGAAAACTGGACATCTCGATTCACAACTACTAAGTCACTACGGAGAGTCTGCAACTCACCGATCGCAGTATCATAGCTGGCAATAGCGCCCTCAATTTCTCCCTGCTGTTTTAACAAGCGTCCTAACTGCCAATGCCAACGATAAGCGATATCTGGGGCATTAATTGTTTGGGCGATGTTCAGTGCTTGTTGGGTGAGGTTCTGGGCAATTGACCATTGCTTAGTTTGTTCGTATACACTACCTAGAGTCCCAAGGGCAAAGCTCTCGGCTCGTTTATCTGCTAAATTTTCAGCTTGTTGCAAGGCTCTGGCGCAGATTTGAGCGATCGCTTCGGGTGTAGTTCCGAATTTCATCAAGCTTTGAGCTAGATTAATCTGCGCATAAATAGTTGTCACAGAAGCAGGTAGTTGTGCCAGCTGAGTTTGGATTTGCGGCAATAATGTCTGCACGGCGGCTGTTTGTCCCGCGTTCACTAGTAAATTCAACTGATTAACTTGAGCCTGAACTTTGCTAATCGGGTGAGGAGCGATCGCAGCAGCTTGCTGATAAAACTGTATTGCACCCTTAAAATCTTGCTGTACTTGTGCCGTGTTGCCTAAACTAAATAAAGCCGCGCTGACATCCTGGGGAGAATCCAATTTTTGGGCAATTGACAAACTTTGCTGTAATATCTGACGAGATTGATTCAAATCTCCTGCTAATTGCAGAGCATTCCCAAAAGACCGTAATTCTACTGCTTTACTAACTGAATTAGGTTTTGATTGTAACTCCTGCTGCAATTGAGTCAAGATCGTCAAAGCCCGACGGTAAAATCCCAAAACTTGCCATGCTTGTGCTTGATTGATGCGATCGCGGATAATGCCATTGCGATCGCCTAATTGCTTATAGCTAACTTCCGCACGTTGCCAGGTGTTGAGTGCCTGTTCAGCTTGTCCTAAGTCTAGTTGAATACTACCTTGAATATCTAGAATTGGAGCCAAAACCTGAAGATTTTGGGAATTAGAGGATTTTTCGAGCAACTTCAAGCTATCTGTAATTGCCTGTTGCGCTGGTGGTAAATTACCCAGTTTTTGATATGCCAACGCCAAATTACTTAATGCTACAGCTTGTTGCAATTCATTGCCTTGGCTGCCAAAACTTTTAACTGCTTGTTGCAAAACTTTAACCGCTTCTGCAAATTGTCCTGCCTCATACAGCACTTTACCCTGTTGCAGCAAGTCTTGTGTTTGTGCAGTCGGATTTTGGATTGAGACTCCAAGAGGTGCGATATTTTGTGTTTCTATAGTTGCAGCAACGGGAAAAGCAGTAACGCACAAAAAAGCTGTCACCACAACCAAGAGGATGAAAACAGGCAAGTTATAGTTTTTAAAGAAACGAATGAACCATCTGTTGCATCCGTTATATATCTGTTGCCACTGATTATTTTTATAACTCTTGAGTTTCATCGTAATTCCTCTCCCGATTCTTGGAGTAACGAATTATTGACTACAGGACATGGCAGAAGGAATAGAAGAACTTTGCCCAGACTGAGCCACAAGCATAATATCACCGTTACCATCAACAATCCATCCTTGAGCCTCCACAATTGGGTTGCTAGATTTGGTGATAGTTGCAGTAGATAAATTATCCGCGATCGCTGTTGCTTGTGGTGGCATATCTACCCAACCAGTAATCACTGCTCGTCCCTGCAACGGTTCGTTAGGACTTTGAGGTAATCCACCGCGTCCTGTAGCGATAAAACGACTAGCGTTTTGTCCTCTTCTGGGAGTGCAACCTTGGGCAATTTGTTGAGATGCATCCACGAGGTTAGAGGGTAGTTGAATTAAGCCGCGACTGGGGTCAGTATCTGGACTGTTGATAGTTACTTCCCCACTCACTCCCAATTCTGAACTTGCTGTAATGTCGCTATTTTCGGTTGGGCTTTTTTGCGAGAGAATACCGAAAATACCGTTAGTTGTAATGTCAACTCTACCACCAATTCCTGTAAAGGCGTTAGCGCTGATATCGCTATTTTCGTTGGGAACTGCAACGATAAATCTTGAATTGATTTTGATGTTACCGCCATTGCCACCTAATTTTTCTGTTCCTGCGTTGGTGGAGATTTGACTATTGCGGCGGAGTAAGAGTAAGTCGCTGTTGACGTTGATGTTACCACCGTTACCGGATGCAGATTCGGCGTTGAGTTTACCTTGGTTATCTAAGGTAATTTTGGGTGAGTTAATTTCGATGTCGCCTGTGATTCCTGAACTAGTAGAACTTACAAATAAGCCACTGTTATCGCCGATATGACTAGTTCCAGAAACAGTTACCGCATCTTTTGCATTGATGCGAATATTCCCTGCATTCCCCACTCCTGAAGTTGAGGCAGAAAGTTTAGCACCATCTCGTAACCAAAAGTCACGAGAATCGATAGTAATGTTACCCCCATTGCCAACTGTTCCCGTTTCCACACTGCTGAAAATTGCACTAACCAAACCATTTTTCTCTCCAGCAATATCAACAGCGCCAGTAACATTCACATTGACATTCCCCGCATTCCCCTGTCCTGCTGGCTGGGTATCAAATGCACTACGAGTAAAGGTTAGCAGTTGAGCACCATCAGTGAGTGACAGGGTTGCTGCATTGATGTTGATATTGCCACTCTTACCCACACCTCCGGCTTCCACCGTACTGAGAATGCCAGCATTAACTAGGGAAACAGCATTTTTTGCAATTACCATCACATTCCCTGCATTCCCCTGTCCAAGAGTTGAGGCAGAAAGTTGAGCGCCATCTCGTAGTGAGAAGTCACCAGAATCGATGGTAATGTTACCCCCATTGCCAACTGTTCCCGTGGACACTATACTGGCGATCGCACTTTTCAAACCGTTTTTCTCCCCAGCAATATCAACAGCACCTGTTACCAAAATATTGACATTCCCCGCATCCCCTCTTCCTGCTGGTTGGGTATCAGATGCACCACGAGTAATGGTTATCAGTTGAGCGCCATCAGTGAGTGACAAAGTTGTTGCATTGATGTCAATATTGCCACCCTTACCCACACCTCCGGCTTCCACGGTGCTGAAGATGCTAGCATCTGCAAGGAAAACAGCATCTTTTGCAATCACCGTCACATTCCCTGCATTCCCCACTCCAAAAGTTGAGGCATTGAGTCGAGCACCATCTCGTAATGAGAAGTCACCGGAGTCGATGGTAATGTTACCTCCATGGCCAACAGTCCCGGTATCCACTCTGCTGAAAATCGCACTGGGAAAATCGTTTTTCTCTCCAGCAATATCAACGGCGCCAGTGACTTTCACATTGACATTCCCCGCATCCCCTATTCCTGCTGGCTGGGTATCAGATGCTTCACGAGTAATAGTTAGCAGTTGAGCGCTATCAGTGAGTGACAAAGTTGCTGCATTGATGTCGATATTGCCACCCTTACCCACACCTCCGGCTTCTACGGTGCTGAGGATGGCAGCATCTGCAAGGGAAACAGCATCTTTTGCAATTAACGTCACATTCCCTGCATTCCCCTGTCCAAAAGTTGAAGCATTAAGTCGGGCGCTATCTCGTAATAAGAAGTTACCAGAATCGATGGTAATGTTACCCCCATTGCCAACTGTTCCTGTGGCCACACTGCTGACAATCCCACTGAGAAAACCGTTTTTTTCCCCAGCAATATCTACAGCACCTGCTACTTTAACATTGACATTCCCTGCATCCCCAATTCCTGCTGGTTGGGTATCAGATGCTTCACGAGTAATGGTTATCAGTTGAGCGCCATCAGTAAGTGACAGGGTTGCTGCATTAATGTCGATATTGCCACCCTTACCCACACCTCCTGCTGCCACAGCGCTGTAGATGGCAGCAGCATCTGCAAGAGAAACAGCATCTTTTGCAATCACCGTCACATTCCCTGCATTCCCCACTCCAGAAGTTGAGGCATTAATTTCAGCACTATCTCGTAATGAGAAGTCACCAGAATCGATAGTAATGTTACCTCCATTTCCTTGTCCACGAGTTGAGGCATTAATTTCAGCACTATCTCGTAATGAAAAGTCACCAGAATTAATGGTAATGTTACCCCCATTGCCAACTGTCCCCGTTTCCACACTGCTGACAATCCCACTGAGAAAACCGTTTTTCTCCCCAGCAATATCAACATCACCTGTTACCAAAATATTGACATTGCCTGCATCTCCTCTTCCTGCTGGTTGAGTATCAGATGCTTCACGAGTAATGGTTATCAGTTGAGCACCATCAGTGAGTGACAGGGTTGCTGCATTAATGTCGATATTGCCACCCTTACCCACACCTCCGGCTGCCACTGTGGTCAAAATGCCAGTATTACCTGTCAGAGACACACCATCTTTTGCACGCACCGTTACATTCCCCGCATTCCCTTGTCCAAGAATTGAGGCAGAGAGTGTAGCGCCATCAGTGAGTGACAGTGTTGTAGCATTGATGTTGATATTGCCACCTTTACCCACACCTCCGGCTTCCACTCTGCTGAAGATGGCAGCGTTACCTGCAAGGGAAACAGTATTTTTTGCATCCACTGTCACATTCCCCGCATTTCCCACTCCAGAAGTTAAGGCAATAAGTTGAGCGCCATCTTGTAATGAGAAGTCACCAGAATCGATAGTAATGTTGCCTCCTTTGCCTTTTGCTCCTTCTTCTACAAAATTGGCAATCCCGCTACCATAATCAGCAATTTTGATGTCTCCGGTAGCATTTAGCGTGATATCCCCAGCAACAGTCTCAGGTGTACCCAAACCCCCCACAATCCCAGCATAAAGGACACTCCCGCCTAATATCTCCAAATTTCGGGCATTGATAGCAATATTACCGCCACCAGCAGCTTGTACATACACACGCGCCTGATTGGTAAGCGATACCGAAGCACGAGTCGCATTATCAGGAAATTTCAAGCTGAGATTATCTCCATTAAAAAGAAGATTGACATTTCCAGGTGCTGCTAACCCTCCTAACTCAACTCTCCCACCATAAGCATTTAACTGTCCGCCATCCATGCTGACATTACCACCCACTAACAGCAAACTTTTACCATCTCCTACTCGTAAACCAAATGCATTAAAACCAGCAGGAGCTATTCCTGCTGGTGCAATTGACCTGTTTTCAATTCTGCCAGCCTGAAGTTGATTGAATAGCAAAGCGGAAGGATTGACCGTCAGTAGTGCAGGAGAATTTGGATTGTTAACATTGAAAAAACCTTGATTGCCAAATTGAATCGCATTTGCGGTCATTGCAACAAACGACCCGCCAATATTCAATTGGCCATTTTCGCCAAAAATAATCCCATTGGGATTAAGGAGAAACAGGTTTGCTGTACCCGACGCGCGGATTAACCCATCAATGTTAGAAACTGACTTACCCGTTACCCTGCTAATGATATTCTGAATGTCAAGAGCATTATTAAAGAAAGCAGTGCTTGCAGTGGGAACGGAAAACTCCCTAAAGCTGTGGAACAAATTGCCACCCGCTCTGGTTCCTCCTTCAATAATTCTGGTGTTACCTTCTAGTTTGACGGTGGAATTATTAGGTAGAGTGGCATCGGGAGTAATTTGGGCAGAAGCGCAATTTGCCCAAAAAGCTGCGATCGCAATTCCCATCCCCACACAAACAGCAATTGTTGAATCAAGGTTAGTTTGTATAGTAATTGTGGTGGTGGGTCTTTTAGGCTGTGTCATCGCTGTAGCGATTCGCTTTAATGCTTTGGCCTAATTTTATTCTGCTAAGAGTAGTGAAAAGTAATAACTTTTCTGAAGAAATACTTAGATCAATAGAAATTCCTCTGCCGATTAGAGTAACAAATTATTGACTACAGGATATGGCAGAGGGAATAGAAGAACTTTGCCCAGATTGAGCCACAAGCATAATATCACCGTTACCATCAACAATCCATCCTTGAGCCTCCACAATTGGGTTGCTAGATTTGGTGATAGTTGCAGTAGATAAATTATCCGCGATCGCTGTTGCTTGTGGTGGCATATCTACCCAACCAGTAATCACTGCTCGTCCCTGCAACGGTTCGTTAGGACTTTGAGGTAATCCACCGCGTCCTGTAGCGATAAAACGACTAGCGTTTTGTCCTCTTCTGGGAGTGCAACCTTGGGCAATTTGTTGAGATGCATCCACGAGGTTAGAGGGTAGTTGAATTAAGCCGCGACTGGGGTCAGTATCTGGACTGTTGATAATTACTTCCCCACTCACTCCCAATTTTGAACTTGCTGTAATGTCGCTATTTTCGGTTGGGCTTTGTTGCGAGAGAATACCGAAAATACCGTTAGTTGTAATGTCAACTCTACCACCAGTTCCTGTAAAGGCGTTAGCGCTGATATCGCTATTTTCTTTAGGAACGGCGACAATGAAAGGGCTATTAATGGTGATGTTACCGCCATCGCCACCGAATTCGCTACTGCCGGCGGTGGTAGAAATTTGACTATGATTGCGTAGTAATAATAAGTCTTGCAACTTCAGGGTAATATTACCACCATTCCCCGATCTGGTTATGGCGGCGATCGCTCCTTGATTATCCAGGCTCAAAGACCGAGCTTGGATGTCAAGGTTGCCTGCCGTCCCTGCGCCGGTACTACTGACAGTGACTTCACCTCCATCCCGGACACTCATCTGCTCAGTTTCAATCTTTATACTTCCCCCACTACCAGTACCTTCTGGCGTCACCGCAGCGCTGATTTGGCTGTTAAAGTTACCATTTGCTGATTTGCCAACGACTTCTACAGATTTCGACGCCTGAATTCGTAATTTACCTGCATTGCCCACTCCAGCAGTTCCAACCGATACTACTGCACCACCTCTCACACTCAAGCGATCGGTTTCAATTGTTAAATCGCCACCGTTGCCTCTGGGTGGAATCACTGTTTCGTCTGCATCTACTTCAACACCTGCATTGATACCTGTAGCATAGAGGTTATCAATAGGTGTATCAAATACTTCTACCTCAGAAGCCCGAATTGTGAGATTCCCAGCGTCGCCTTGACCAAAAGTAGCGACTTGCACTTTACCTCCATTACTGACACTCAAGCGTTTTGTCTCAATGGTCAAGTTGCCACCGCGACCCTCACCTCTAGGGTTTACCTGAGCAAATAAGCCAGCAGGATTTTCAATATTAGATGTAAATGATTTGATTTTTCCGCTAATTTCCACTGACTCGGCAGCGTGAATAGTCAAATTTCCGGCAAACCCTTTACGATAAACACTGCTTCCCACTTGACTATCAATGATATTCATAGTGACAGTTTCAATGTTTATATTGCCAGCATTCCCTTGTCCAAAAGTACTGGCAGATAGTTGTCCTTGTCGGACAATCAACTGATTGGTATTAATTGCCAAATCTCCTGCTGTTCCTGTACTCGATGTTTGAGTTAACAAACTGCTGGGAAAGGGAAATAAACTATTACTATTAGTAGCAGATCCTATCAGTTTAACTGATTGGGAGGCATTGACTGTCAAGCTTCCTCCAGCCCCACTACTGCTAGTTCGAGCTGAAATTGCTGCTCCATCTTGGATTAATAACTGATTGGTGTTAATCGTAATCTTTCCTGCGGGCCCTATGTCATAGGCGTTAGAACTTATTCTGCTAGGATACCATCTATTAGGAAACTGTGGCAGAATAGCAGTACCGACTAGCTGCACTGATTCGGCATTTACTGTTATACTCCCTCCAACCCCTTTACCTTCGCTATCGGTTATAATTCCGGCTCCATTTTGGATAAGTAACTGTCTAGTGTTAATCGTGATGTCTCCGGCGTCTCCTACTCCATTAGATGCAGCAAACATACCAGTAGAGCCTAAATTGGGATTATCTGGAACACCGATTATTTGCACTGATTCTGAGGCATTCACAATCAAATTTCCTGCCACACCTGCATTTGTTGTACTAGATGAAATCTTTCCTCCTGCTAATATTTGTAACTGTCTGGTGTTAATTGTCAGGTCTCCTGCATCTCCTGTTCCAGAATTTTCAGCAAATAAACCACTGCGAATTCCAGTAGGTGATTCTCCAACGACTTGCACTGATTCGGAAGCATTTACACTCAATCCTTTTCCAGGTAATGCTCCTAAAGTGCTGGCTTCAATCTTGGAACCTCCACTAACTGTAACTCCTTTACCCCACACCTGAATAGCGCCGCCACCTTCGCCACTGGTACTGACCAAGGCTTGATTACTGAGTGAGATATCGGCTTTAGCTAGATTATCAGGAACAATCAAACTTAAATTATTACCATCCACATTCAGTCCGACTGTCCCCTCACCTGCAACTCCTGCCAATTCCACTCGCCCACCCGGAGCATTCAATTGACCTTCGTTGATGGCAATTTCTCCACCGACTAATAGCAAACTTCGAGCATCTGGTACTCGTAGACCAAAGATATTATCTCCTGTTGGTGCAATTGACCTGTTTTCAATTCTGCCAGCCTGAAGTTGATTGAATAGCAAAGCCGAAGGATTAACTGTTAGTAATACAGAAGGAGTCTGAGGATTAGTTGCACTAAATTCCAACCCATTGCCAAACACAAAAGAATTCGCCGTACTCGCCACAAACGAACCCGCCACATCTAGTCGTGCATTGTTCCCAAATAAAATGCCATTGGGATTAATCAAAAACAAATTTGCATTCCCATTCACCCCCAATGTGCCAAGAATATTCGAGATATTACTTCCCGTCACCCTTGTGAGAATATTGGAGATTCCCGTGGGATTGGCAAAATAAACACGCTGCAATTCACTCACATTGAATTCCTGGAAACTATGGAACAGGTTTGTACCGCGAATTGCTCCACCATCAATCCGGTCAGCAGCACTACCTTTGATATTGACATTGCCAGTGATTATTGAAGAGTTATTACCCAATGTTCCATCAGGGGTAATCTGGGCTAAGGCGTGATTTTCACAAGAAAATATGCCATGAGCAAGCACTCCAATAATGCTTATAGCTTCTAATAAATCTGAGTGCCAATTCCTATTTTTACAGGTTGTCATATCAGAACCAGCCTCGCTTGCTCATTTCTTACCTGTGAATATGCAATCAATTTTTTGAGAAATTTATCTATAATTAATTTTATTTCAGCAGATATTTTGACTAGATGAGAGGAAAATATTAAAAAATTAAAATTAATTAATAGACATTTAGTGAAATTAAATATGCGTTATCCAGAACCCTTGTAAGCAGTTTAAAGAAAAAATAGCACTATAGATGAATTGCTTTACCACTAGCAATAACCAGGATTTTAAATCCATTGAGTATCAAAAGAGTCTTGCCCGGCACCATAAATTAAGTCGCCATACTCCTGCCAATGAGTTAATTCCTGCTGCGAAAGTTGGGGTGAGTGCAGCACAGAAAGATTTTCCAGTAATTGCTGCCTATTTTTTGGGGCAGTAAGTGCCAGACGCACTGCCCGATGGCTTAGTGCCATTCGGTAACAGTCTGCTGCTAGTGGTGGTTTTTGTTGCCAGTTGGGATGCCCCTTAAGTAATGACCCCCAACGAGTACAGGTAAAGGCTACTACTGGAATACCTGCCTTTGAAGCGCTGGGAAGAACATCTTCTTCAGCTTTTCGATGTGCCATATTATAACGGAGCATCAGCACATCAATGTGACGTGCTTCAATTAATTGTTTGGCAATAGGTAGGTTGTGAGTTGTGACTCCTACATAACGCACGAGTTTTTGATCTTTCCAAGAATGCAGTTCGTCAAGTACCGCTTGAAGTTGACCTATGTCATCAGCAGGGGAAACATATTCAGCAAAAAATACATCTACTTGCGCGATATTTAAACGATGGCGCACGCAGTCCAAGTAATTGCGTAAAGATTCTATATTCCGATTTTCACTACCTGTTGCTATCAAGGTCTGCTCACGCTTTCCTACCAACAGAGATTTCAAGCCATCCAAGAAGTTTTCCGATTCCAAATTGTAAAAGAAAAAGTAATTGATCCCCGCTTCAAATGCCAATGAAACAGTTGCAGCATCTATCGATTGCCCTGCTAAACCAAGAATGCTTGCTGGCTGTCTGTGTATAGTTACTAACTCCACGTCAACGCTCCAATTCTCACTTTTACTCTATTACACCTTCATGATGTTAGTGAAAACTCAATGAATCTTAATTTTTAATCATCTTCTGCAATGATTGATAAAAATTGGTTAACTTATGAAAAAAGGAAGTCAGGAGTATTGAATTAGAAGCTACAAGTTGGAAACCACGCAATCATGTCACGGGTAAGTATATAGCAATTCCTAGTTACGTGAAGTACAGAAATAATGTTTTTAAACGCAGAGGAGCGCAGAGTCAAACGCAAAGGTACGCAGAGGCTTACCTAAAAGCTTGAGGCTGTTGTCAAAGAACGGGATCTATTGTTGATTCGTACCGCTTGGTCAGATCAGCATGGGATTGTTCGCAGCAAATCGCTCTTACCGCAGACATTTTTCAGCGCCTTAGAAAATGGTATACAAATCAGCACAGGGACATTTCTGTTTGATACTGGTGATGCAATAGTATTTAACCCGTTTGTTCCTGGCGGTAGTTTAGATATGCCTTTGATGACAGGTGCGCCAAATCTTGTGGCTGTTCCTGTCCCTGATACCTTCAAAATTCTGCCTTGGGCAAAACGTACTGGTTTTATTCTCTGTAACGAGTACTTTCAAAATGGTCAGGTAATGCCCTTTTCCAGTCGCGGTATTTTGCGCCAATCATTGGTAGAGTTACATCAAAGGGGATTGGAGTATATTGTCGGCTTAGAAGTTGAGTGGTATCTGGCAAAATTAGAAGATCCAATGTTAGCGATCGCTAATGTTGGTACTTCTGGAAAACCTGGTGAACCTGCAAAAGTTAGCGCTGTAGAGCATAGTTTCCAATATCTTTTAGAATCCCACAATCCAGAGATTCACGACTTACTGCGCGTTTTAGCAGAAAACTTAACAGAATGAAATTAATCGCTTTTTGCAGTCCGTCGGCGATCGCCCACCAGAAGACTATTTAAAACAGGTGACTAACTGGGAGCAAAGAGAATATTTTGAATTATTTTGAAGTAAATAATTCCTAGAAATGTTGCGCTTTTAAGGATGATTATTAAGATATTTAAGTGAATTTTTTGATAATTACCTGCCCCACCATCCCCAGTCCCCAGTCCCCAGTCCCTTGCTATACTGTTTCACAATTGCGCCCCGTTCATACTTGCTGTAAGAAAAATTATTATATTTTTAACTTTATACAAGCAATGATTATACAAAAGTAAATATTTGTTAAAGGATAAATTAATACTTATTTTGGTAAGTCAAACTTCGCCAATTTCCGAGGTTGAGTTGATGTATAAACTCTTTTTTTGGCAAAGGTATTAGTATGTAATATGTCATATAATACAGGAGATATTTAAGTTCAGTTGTTATAGGAGAAAGATTGTGTCTGAAAACAAACCAGAAAAGTTGAATTCACAAGCAGTACCATTCTTCGCTCGATTCTTAGAAGGGCAAAGCCTTGAAGACCTTTCTGAGGAAGAATCAAAAGCGATTATCGGTGGTAAATGTAATAATGCCACAAACAAGAATAAGGATGAACTTGTAACAACTCTGAAGTCTCCATCCGATCAAGAAGATGGCGTAGTAACTAAGAAGTACCCTTCCGATAGTGATGAGTTGGCTGTTACTCAGAAGCATCCATCAGATGGTGAAGACAGTTCGCCGTCTTCACCTTCAGACTTGGCTTTTACTCTGAAGTATCCTTCAGATAATGAGGACAGTTCGCAGTCTTCACCTTCATAGCTGCATACTTTTGATTACACTAGAGATGCGGTTTTAAAACTATTGTCAGTATAAAAATACAGTTAGTGCCAACTTCGTCTAGGGGTTGGCTTCTCATTAAAATTAAGTTCACTTGTTTAAAATTTTGCTTTCTCAAGAGTTAACAATACTGAAAATGCAAAAACTAATAAAAATATTTTATGCACCTCGAACGTGATGTAGTTTTATTAATCACCCATAGTGGTGATTATTTTACAATAGATAAAGTTGCAGAAGCAGTATCAAAACTAGGTGCACAGCCATTTCGTCTTGATACTGATAAGTTTCCGATCGCACTCCAACTCCAAGCTAATTTAAGTAACTCTGGTAGCAATCATTCACTGATATATAGCGATCGCTCCCTCAACACCGAGCAAGTGCAAGCAGTATGGATGCGGCGTATTTGGCAACCCGATCTTGGTCAAGAATTGGCTCCACAATTTCAAGCAGCCTGTTCTAATGAATCACTCGCAGTCTTAGATGGCTTTTGGGACAGCCTCAGAGATGCTAAGTGGGTGGATGATTTACACCGGATAAGTGCAACTGAAAACAAGTTACGCCAACTGCGGATTGCATCGGAAGTAGGTCTTGTCATACCTCGGACTCTTGTCACCAACAATCCTCAAGAAGCACGAGAATTTTTCCACCAAGTTAAGGGAAAAATGATTGTCAAGCTGCTCAGACCCCTTTCTTCTGGGATGCAAGCCTCTTCTTTTTTCATGTATACCAGCGTCGTTAAAGAAGAAGACTTACTTGATGCTGAAACACTGCGCTATTGTCCAGTTATGTTTCAAGAACAAATTCCTAAACAGCAAGAACTACGAGCAGTATATGTGGATGGCAATCTGTTTGTCGGGGCGCTAGATGCGTCTGAATATGCAGCATCTACCCAGGATTGGCGACGCGAGACAAAAAAGATTCTTACCTGGCAACCACATCAATTACCCGATCGACTAATCCGTTGTTTGGATGCCTTTATGGCTAAGTTTGGACTGGTTTTTGGAGCATTTGATTTAATTAAAACGCCATCTGGAGAATATGTTTTTTTAGAAATTAATCCTACAGGAGAGTGGGGAATGCTGGAGAGAGATTTGGACTATCCAATTGCTTTTGCGATCGCATCTGCACTACTTTCAACAAGCCCGAAGTAAAATGCTCTTACTTAAAAATTCCCAACCAACTGATAACCCATATCTATATCTGTAGCGTACTTCATTCTCCATATTTATAAATGACCGAAAAAGCAAAGGATACAAGCCTTTGAATTTATTTATGGGATTATTAATTTTGAATTTTGAATTTTGAATTTTGAATTCGGAGCGAAGCGACGTGACTATTTTAATCATTACTCACAGCCAAGATAACGAAAGTATTCCTTTAGTTATTCAGGCAATTGAAGCCCAAGGAAAGAAAGCATTTCGTTTTGACACAGACCGATTTCCCACAGAAATGCAGTTAGATATTTACTATGGTAGTAGTCAGCGAGTAATTTTGAGTGTCGATGACCAGACATTAGATTTAAATGAAGTGTCAGCAGTTTGGTATCGGCGCATTGCAATTGGGTCAAAAATTCCCAACTCAATGGACAGGCAACTTAGAGAAGCCTCACTGAAAGAATCTCGCGTCAGCATTGAGGGAATGATTGCTAGTATCAGGGGGTTTCATCTTGACCCTCTGCCAAATATTCGCCGAGCCGAAAATAAGCAACTGCAATTACAAATAGCAAGAGATATCGGTCTAGATACGCCTCGCACTCTGACTACAAATAATCCAATAGCAGTAAAGCTATTTGCCCAAGAGTGTCAGCAGGGAATAATTACCAAAATGCTGTCTTCTTTCGCTATTTATGATGAACAAGGGCGAGAAAAAGTTGTGTTTACAAATCCAATTTCCTCAGAGGATCTAGACAACCTTGATGGCTTACAATACTGCCCAATGACATTTCAAGAAAAGATTCCCAAGGCATTGGAATTGCGGACAATTATTGTCGGTAAACGCGTGCTAACGGCTGCGGTTGATTCTCAAGCTTTGGATAAGGCACGTTACGACTGGCGCAAACAGGGAATCGCCTTACTCGACGCTTGGGAGTCATACACTTTGCCCGAAGATGTCGAAGAGAAATTGCTCAAACTCATGGCAGAATTTGGTTTAAATTATGGGGCGCTTGATATTATTTTGACTCCTGATGGTCGTCATGTATTCCTGGAAGTTAACCCAGTTGGCGAGTTCTTCTGGCTGGAACGCTGTCCTGGTTTACCGATTTCCCAGGCGATCGCTGAGGTTTTAAATAATTCAGCTAGTTGATTACAAATTCTCTTTATAGGATGTCTGAAAAGTTCTTTTATATACATCTAATCCTTGGAGATCCCCCTAAATCCCCCTTAAAAAGGGGGACTTTAAGACTCTTATTCCCCCCTTTTTTAAGGCTACGGTGTACACACAAGTGTTGGTGCAGTGTATCTATCCCGCCTCGGAATAAATTCCGAGTCTCATAACCAAAGTCTTCTAAAAGAAGACTAAACAAGAAATTTAGTTTAGTCCTCTTTTAGAGGACTTTCGCTTATCAGCCCGGAACTTTAGTTCAGGGCGGGACATTTGCTCAGTGTGGGACTTTCACTTGAACAGAAATATTGGGTGGGTAGGATTTTTAGAGATGTGTGTACACCGTAGCTTTTTTAAGGGGGTTAGGGGGGATCGATAAATATTTGATACTTCTCAGACATCCTCTTTAGCTGGCGTTGCGATACCGCGTTTAACTAGACTTGCTTCAAGTTCTTGAATAAATTTTAAGTCTTCCTCCAATAAAGGTTGGCTTTCGCTAGAAGAAAGATTTTTTTCCAGAAAAGCAAATGCTTGCCGAAATTGACGCGGATTTGCTTTAATTAGCGATTCAAAGTGACAGGAAATAATCTGCTGAAAATCCCAACTTGCAACTGTATCAGCCCATTTGAGGACTTGTTTTGGTGCTTGAGGAAAAATGAGGATTTGCAAAATCGGTGCGACAAATGGTCGTCCCTGGCCTCGTAGAGCGTCGAATGCCTGCTTCCAGGTTGCTTGCCAGCGAAAAGGAAATAAACCAAAGTACGTTTTTAGCGATCGCTCTGGTGCTTTGAGAGCATCACGAAACATCTGTCCGATTGAAGCAACTTCCAAAGCACTTGGACGGAAGTAAAGCGCAAACAGTGAAATGCGTTGCCATCCCTTGCGGCGGTTGTCTTCATTGTCCTCGATTGTCTCCGAGGCATTGTCCCTGGCATGAAACAGTAAGGGATAAGGATCTAATTGGAGGATTTCTGGTGGGTCAACTGGCACAGAAAGTATAGAATCAGTTACAAGCAGAGTACGCGATCGCTTGTGAAACAATGCAACTTCTGCAAAAGATCCTCGTCCCAAGTCGATGTCCAATATTGCATAGTCAAACTCCAGAGCAAAGGGAGCAAGGCTTGAGTCCTCTGGGAGTTCTTGAGTTCGTTTTTGGGGAAAACCTAGCCAACTAAGCGGCAGATTGAACGGGAAACTCCACTGGTGCGGGGCAACAAACACTTGTGCTTGAGGAAAGCGACGAGCAAAGGGGCCAACGAAGACTTTATGCTCTAGACCAGAACTGGTTGGCAGTAAGATATACTTAACTTCACCATGCTTTGCTACCAACTCATTAACCAAGCGGACACACTCAGTTGTGGGAGCAACGGGTGCATAAACCAGAAGTCCTCCGGCAAAAAGCTTGACGATAGTCATGCGAATCGGCACGATGGTGTAGAGAATGCCGTGAAGCTGATCGAATGTCCAGATAGTATCCTTAACTATTTCCTGACGAATTGTCCGCCGCCTGCCGTAGGGGTAGAGTGGGACAGCAGCCCAGAATGGCCATGACCAATCCTTGGGGTTGTTCAAAGGAGACATCCCTCGATCTTGTAGTTCAACTCTCGACTTAGATCCAAGTGAATTCATCGTCGTTCCATTGTCCTGGCGTGGGCCAGTTATGAGAGTGCTGTAGTGGCTACAAGATTTGGTATAGCACGCTTGTCGGGCGAGAGCAACTGGCTAGAATCTCCACACAACACTTGTCGGTAATTGAACTATTTTACTGGTATTTAACTGCTTAAATGTTCATCTCATCGTCAGCCTTACCCTGAGAACTCCGATGTTCTAAACTGGAACTACATTGTTAGCGATCGCGGATCGCACAAATCACGTTTAAGGATGGAGCATTTTGGGATTTATATCAAGTCCGGGTAATTCATTGTACCCTTCCCACTCTTCGGACTACAGTTTACACACAAGTCGAATTACCCCCCTTAATCCCCCCTTATAAAGGGGGGAAATAGGAAATTTGGTTCCCTCCCCTTTATACTACGGTGTACACACATCTTGGTAATGAAGCCCGAATCCTGGATTTACCCCCCTTAATCCCCCCTTGCAAAGGGGGGAAATATCCGGTTCTCCCCCTTTGCAAGGGGGAGTTAGAGGGGGTGAAAAGGACTTGTGTGTACACCGTAGCCCCTTTATAAGGGGAGGGTTAGGGTGGGGTAAAACCTTAGTTAATCAACTATTTGAGACTTGTGTGTACACCGTACTACTAGAATTTCGATAGGAGGTAAAAACAATGCTACGAACCATTGAAGGAATTTATAAAAACGGCAAAATCGAACTAGCTGAAAAACCACAAGGCATTACTGAAAGCAAAGTCTTTGTTACTTTCTTAGAAACAAAACCCATGACTTGGCCAGAAACTATTATGCAACATCAAGGTGTAGTAGAAAGTATTATTTTTGAGTCCTATCGAGACAAACTGCTACCACCTAACGAAATCGAGTTTTAATGATGGGTTATTTACTCGCATAATTACGGCGCTTATGTTGCCCACCCCACAAAAATTATATAAATTTTAGATATGCAAACTAGATGTGGTTTAGCTTTTTGTTGTAACATCTAATGTTCGAGAATTTCAAAGAGTAAACGGTTTGCAAATAGAAAATTGGCGTTCTTCTTAAATTACATATCAATGTATTGGAAATGGGGCTTTAGGCTATTAATCGGATTTTTGGGGCTGTGGCTACTGTTGGATCTGGGTTGCCGTTTGGGAGCAGAGATTTTTTGGTTTCGGGAAGTCGGCTATCTGCAAGTATTTTTGTTGAGGCTGCTGACTCGTGGTATTTTGTGGGTAGTCGTGGCTGGGATAACTGCTGCCTATCTACTGTTAAACCTGGCTTTAGCACAACGGCTAAAATATTCCCAGTTAAAGATTGAGCAAGCAGAACTCAACAGTGAATTAACAAATTTTCTCAGTCCTAATTATCCAAGACGCAACGAAACCCGGATACTTACGCCACAACGCCCTCAAGCATTAAAATTGCGCTGGTTATTACCCTTAACTCTGATATTGAGCTTGTTAATTGGGTTAATGTTGGCTCACTATGGTCAAATTGCTCTTTTCTATTGGCATTCTCCAGTTAATCAGGCTATTCTACCCGTTCCCGCTCTATTTCGACCGGAGACAATCTGGCAACTTTTGAAGCAGATTGTCTCTCAAGTTTGGTATCTCGGTTTAATTGGGGGAGTAGCGATCGCCATTTTAATCTATCCGCAATTTTTACTGACTGCGATCGCAATTCTCTCTAGTCCCATTTTTGCCTTCATCATCTTTCGACACTGGCCAAAGGTGCTGGAATATTTGCACCCTACACTTTTCAACAGCACTGAGCCTTTATTTGGTCGAGATATCAGCTTTTACGTATTTTCCTTACCTTTTTGGGAACTGCTAGAACTCTGGCTGATGGGTTTATGTTTGTATGGCTTCGTCGCCGTTACTCTCACTTATCTTTTGTCGGCTGACAGTTTGAGTCAGGGGATTTTCCCTGGTTTTTCACCCCAGCAACAGCGTCATTTATTCGGTATGGGTGGCTTGTTGATGCTGGTAGTGGCTTTTAGTTATTGGCAAAGTCGCTATGAACTGGTGTATTCTAGCCGGGGAGTGAGTTATGGTGCTAGCTATACGGATGTGACAGTCCAGTTGCCAGCTTACACGGTTTTGGGGATTGTGGCAGTAGCGATCGCAACTTACCTCCTTTGGCGAACGTTTTTCTGGAAATCCAAATCTCGGTATCGTCGCTTTTTCTTTTATGGGTTAGGGGTTTATTTAGTATTAGTTGTAGCTGCTGATGTTGTTTTACCTACTGTGGTGCAATATTTAATTGTTCAACCTAATGAGTTGCAACGAGAGCAACCTTACATTCAGCGGACTATTGCCTTAACTCGTCAAGCATTCGATTTAGAGGCGATCGATTCTAGAAGCTTCAACCCGCAAGGAACACTGACTGAAGTTGATATTCAAAAGAATGCCTCGACAATTCGCAATATTCGCCTTTGGGATGAGCGACCACTTTTAGAAACTAATCGTCAACTGCAACAAATTCGCCCGTATTATCGGTTTCCCGATGCCGATATCGATCGATATACTCTCAAAACAGATGAACCTTCACCTCAGCCACCAGAACCTAAGCAAGAAGCAGTTGACTCAACAGAACGGCGGCAAGTATTAATTGCCGCGCGAGAATTAGACTACACTGCCGTACCACAGGAAGCTCAAACATGGGTTAATCGTCATTTAATTTATACCCACGGTTTCGGGTTTACTGTTAGTCCAGTTAATACAGTTGGGCCGGGTGGACTACCAGAATATTTTGTTAAAGATATTAGCGGTAATAGTAGCGCTCTCACAACTTCTAATCAAGCCGTTCGTGAAAGTATTCCGATTGGGCAACCCCGGATTTATTACGGTGAAATTACGAATACTTATGTAATGACTGGCACAAGAGTTAGAGAGCTAGACTATCCTAGCGGTAGTGATAATGTTTACAACTCTTATGAGGGTCTAGGTGGCGTTGAAATCGGTTCAATATGGCGACGGTGGCTATTTGCAATGTATTTGAAAGATTGGCAGATGGTGCTGACGCGGGACTTTTTACCAGATACAAAAGTGCTACTGCGACGAAATGTCAAGCAAAGAATTCAAGCGATCGCACCCTTCCTCAAATTTGACAGCGATCCTTATTTAGTCGCTGCTGCTGCTAATCAAGATTTCCCCAGTAATCCCAGTTATCTTTATTGGATTGTTGATGCTTACACAACCAGCGATCGCTATCCCTATTCAGACACGGGTAGCGATGGTATCAATTACATTCGCAATTCTATCAAAGTAGCGATCGATGCCTATCACGGCACTGTAAAGTTTTATATTGCCGATCGAAGCGATCCAATCATTGCCACTTGGTCAGCGATATTTCCCAATATGTTCAAACCGCTCAGTACAATGCCAGTTAATCTCCGCAGTCATACCCGATATCCAGAGGACTTTTTCAAAATTCAATCTGAGCGGTTGATGACTTACCACATGACCGACCCCCAAGTATTTTACAACCGGGAAGACCAGTGGCAGATTCCGAATGAAATCTATGGTAGCGAACCCCGTCCGGTAGAGCCGTATTATTTGATTACTAGTTTACCCACCGGAGACTTTGTTGGCGAAGCCTCTGGTAGAGAAGAATTTCTTCTGTTTTTACCTTATACTCCCAAACAGCGGACTAATTTAATCGCTTGGTTAGCGGCGCGATCGGATGGCAAAAACTACGGTAAGCTGCTGCTATACGTCTTTCCTAAAGAACGCCTGATTTACGGAACAGAGCAAATCGAGGCGCGGATTAACCAAGATCCAGTAATTTCTCAGCAAATTTCCTTATGGAATCGCCAGGGTTCGAGAGCGATTCAAGGTAATCTACTAGTAATTCCCATTCAGCAATCGCTGCTGTATGTCGAGCCAATCTATATAGAAGCCACACAGAATAGTCTGCCAACCTTGGTACGAGTAGTAGTAGCTTACGAAAACCGGATTGTCATGGCGCAAACCTTAGAACAAGCATTGCAGGGAATCTTTAAACCAGAAGTGACACCAGCCCCAGCGATTATCCGTCCCTTTGAAGAAGCAGCCCCGCCAGGTTAAGTAGGGGCGCAAGGACTTGCGCCCCTACAAATCTATAAATAATTTGGGATAATTTATTTTTTAGAAAAGAATGCAACAAATAGACCATTTGTAGAGACATTGTAGAGACGCGATTCATGAGCCAGCGCGTTGCGGGGGTTCCCACGGCAGTCGCTCATGGGGGGAACCCCCAAGACCGCGCTGCCTTCCCGTTGTAGCGACTGGCGTCGCGTCTTTACCCAAGGATGTGTTGCAATCATTAATTGAATTGGTATACATATCAGGCGATTTTTTGTATCCCTTGATTCGTGCGATCGCAACTAATGGTTATCACTGGCGATTGCTACGTGATTTTTCATTGAGTACAAAAGTCTACTGAAAGTAGAAAAGTTCTTCGCAGTCTTTGCAATTGCCCTGGAAAGGTAGATTATTAATTAACTTTTAATATAAAAGGAGTTAAAAAAGCGCATTTTTTTAACTCTAAGTTCCCTATTTTATTTCAGTTTTTTCATTTGAAAACTTTCCTTTCAAAATTGCAGTGACTTTTTTACATACCCCCAAACTCCTTTTCAAAAGCTGCACATAAGATTCAAATTACCGTGTAATAACCTGATAATCAAGGGGTGATAGAAAACATCCTACTTTTCCTACTTTTCCCACCTTTCTTGCTTTTTATCTATACATAGGCAATTTCCAATCAGATATGAAGATGAAAAGGAATATTAAAATTATCTTATGAAATATTTATTATGGGATATTTATAATACAGTGATCAGCTAGAAAATTTATTATGTCTTTTTTAAATCGGAAAAGTAAATTTTTCAGTAAGTTTAATCGCCGAGATTTAAAGACTAGCTTGATTATATCTAGCATATTTTTATTTTTAGGAACTGCTGGTGGTGTGGTGCAAGTTAAAACAGCACAGAAGTCAGGGTTCACATTACAACTTTTACATACTTCCGACCAAGAAGCAGGTGTCCCGGCGCTGAAGGATGCACCGAACTTTTCGGCGGTGTTGAATGCACTGAAAAATCAGGATGCTAATCGCGACGGTAAGCCTGATTATCCTAATACCTTAATTCTTTCATCTGGAGATGCTTATATTCCCAGTCCCTTTTTATTTGCCAGTGACACAGCTTTTGGTGGACAGGGGCGGGGAGATATTTTAATTTTAAATGCTCTTGGGTTTGGTGCGATCGCCTTTGGCAATCACGAATTTGATTTAGGTACGGGTGTTGTCGCTGACTTGCTGCGTGCTAAAGAAGATTACCCAGGTACAAAATTTCCCTATCTCAGCGCAAATCTAGACTTCAGCACTGATAAAGACCTGGCAAAATTAGTTACTGCTGATGCGCAAGAGGCAAATAAAATTCCGAATAAAATTGCCCGTAGCACCATTATTACTGTCAATGGTGAAAAAATTGCTGTAGTTGGGGCAACAACTCCCACACTGCGGACTATTTCTTCTCCCGGTGGTGTGACTGTCTTGCCTAAAAAATTTAATGACCGCGATGCCGCAGATATCGCTGCCTTAGCTGCTGAAATTCAAACTTCTGTTGATACATTGCTGACAAAAAATCCAGAGATTAATAAGGTCATTTTGTTGGCACACATGCAGCAAATTGTGATTGAACAAAAGCTAGCAAAATTACTTAAGGGAGTAGACATTATTGTTGCTGGTGGTTCCAATACCTTACTAGCCGACAAAACAGACCGTCTGCGAGTGGGTGATAAATCTGCTGGAACTTATCCAATCATCAAAAAAGCCGCAGATGGTAATCCGATAGCTGTAGTTAATACCGATGGTAACTATCGCTATGTCGGTCGTCTAGTAGTTAACTTTGATGCCAAGGGAGTAATTATTCCTAAAAGTATTGACCCCAAAATTAGTGGTGCTTATGCGACTGATTCCCAAGGGGTAGCAGCTGTAGGCGGGAAACCCGATGCTAAAATTGTTGCGATTACAGAAGCGCTCAAAAAAGTGATTATTGCCCAAGATGGTCAGATTTTTGGGAAAACCAACGTTTTCCTCAACGGCTGGCGGGGTGATGTCCGCACCCAAGAAACCAATTTAGGGAATTTGACAGCTGAAGCTAATTTAGCGATCGCAAAGAGATACGATCCTAAAACTGTCATTTCCATTAAAAATGGTGGCGGTATCCGTGACAATATTGGTACATATACCTTTCCCCCAGGTTCGACTCGCTCGCGGGATGTTATCAAACTGCCACCCCAAGCAAATCCTGTGGCAGGTAAGAAAGAAAAGGAAATTTCCCAACTTGATATCACCAATGCTTTACGGTTCAACAATGGCTTGACTTTAGTGACTTTGAATGATAAGGAACTACTAGTAATAATTGAACACAGTGTAGCAGGCATCGCAACAGGTGCTACCCCTGGCAGTTTTCCCCAAATAGCGGGATTAGCCTTTAGCTTTGATCCAGATTTGCCAGCAGGTAAGCGTGTTAAATCCCTAGCTATCAAAGATGGAAAAGGCAAAATTATTGATGTAGTGGTGAAAAATGCAGAGTTAGTGGGTGACTCTAATCGCATCTTCCGCGCTGTCACCTTAAACTTCCTCGCAAATGGTGGTGATGGTTATCCTTTTCCTAAAAGAGAACGAGTTGATTTGATATCAAAAGATGCTAAACGTACAGGTTTAGCTACCTTTGCTGCTGATGGTTCTGAACAAGATGCATTAGCAGAATATCTGGCTGCTAACTTTAAACAGATTCCATTTGCTCAGAAGGATGTACCAGCTACCGAAGATACTCGCATTCAAAATCTGAAGCTGCGTAAAGATGTGGTATTTTGAATCAATGGTTAGAATTCCAGTAATTGATTTCACTAATTTTACTAAGGGCAACGCAATAAATCGGCAAGCTGTCATCAAACAAATTTATGAGGCTTGTCATGAAATTGGCTTCATGTACTTGCAAAATTCGGGAATATCAAAAGACCTAATCGAGAAAGTATTCACTCACAGCAAATCTTTTTTCAATTTAACTTTAGAAGTTAAGCAAAAACAAGCTTGGAGTGATGAATTTAGTAATATGGGTTACGTTGGGATTGAAAGAGAACGTCTTAACCCCAATCAACCAGGCGATTTAAAAGAAGCATTTAATGTCAACAAACAAGCGCTAGGGATAGATGCTTCTCTTGTCACCTTCTACGCTGGTTGTACAGAACTTGCTAATACGATATTACAAGCTTATGCGTTGGCATTGGAATTGCCAGAAGATTTTTTTACTATCAGACATAATCAACAAAATCATACCTTGCGACTATTACACTATCCGCCATTGCAGACACCACCTAAACCCGGACAGGTACGTGCTGGCGAGCATTCCGATTATGGCAGTATTACCTTACTTTTCCAAGATGAGGTTGGCGGGTTAGAAGTACAGACAGTATCTAAAGAGTGGATTGTTGCGCCTGCAATTCCTGATACTGTAATAGTCAATACTGGCGATTTAATGCAACGGTGGACAAATCATCAATTTTGCTCAACTAAGCATCGAGTGATGATTCCCACTGATAAAAGAGTGAATCAGTCGCGGTATTCTATGGCTTTTTTCTGTCATCCTAATGATGATACAGAAATTAGTTCTTTGGAGAGTTGCCAGAAAGAACAATCGCCTATCTATCCGCCTATCCTGGCGGGAGAATATCTTTTACAACGTTTACAAGCAACTTATGGTAATTCGTAATTAAGAAAGTAGGCCTCTTGCATAAGTTGAATAGACCCCCCTTTATTCCCCTTTCAAAGGCAGGTTTTTAAGCTTTCGATAAATAGTTGAGAATGTTCTCAATTATTGAACGTAGTTTTAAGTTCTCATATCATGTCCGCCAAATTACCCATAATAAAAGAACCCCACCCCCAACCCCTCTACGGTGTACACACAAGTGTTGGTGCAGTGTATCTATCCCGCCTCGGAATAAATTCCGAGTCTCATAACCAAAGTCTTCTAAAAGAAGACTAAACAAGAAATTTAGTTTAGTCCTCTTTTAGAGGACTTTCGCTTATCAGCCCGGAACTAAAGTTCCGGGCGGGATATTTGCTCAGTGTAGGACTTTCATTTGAACAGAAATATTGGGTGAGTAGGATTTTTAGAGATGTGTGTACACCGCGCCTTCACGTTTGAGTATTTCGCGCACTCTGGATCGAATTTTGCCTTCACGTTTGAGTGTTTCGCGCACTCTAGATCGAATTCCGTCTTCCCTGGATCGAATTTTGCCTTCACGTTTGAGTGTTTCGCGCACTCTGGATCGAATTCCGCCTTCACGTTATCAGAAGTCGCCGGAAATTACTTAAATTTTAGGTTTTTAAATAAAAACCAATAATTTTACGTATGACAACTTTTGAAACAATTGTCCATTATTGAGTTATGGTAAATTTGAAAAATAAGTAACAATTATGGCAAGACCAAAACGTAATTCACGTATTCTTGGTAAAGCTGAAACACGTCTAGCAAGCGTTAAATCTATCAATTCAAGTCTAGATGTCGGAGAGGGATTGTCAGTCAAAGATTATACTGGAAAAATCGAAAGCCTGCGACAATCTCTAGAAGCATACAATACTACCCTCTCCACTATTGATGTCTTGCTAACCCAGATCCTTGAAAATGAGCAAGATTTAGCAGATTATTCTGAGCAAATTTTGCGTGGTATTGCTTATAAATTTGGTAAGAATAGCTATGAATATCAGATGGCTGGAGGTATTCGTAAAAGCGATCGCAAGCGTAATGTGCGTAAAAACGTGGTTTCAGCTGTCGGCGAACCCGCACCTACTGCTTTGTAAAGGATTACCAAGAAATAAATTATCCACTCTTGTGGGGTGGACATCTTGTCCGCCCTATGAACTGGGCGGGCGAGACGCCCACCCCACAATAAAAGTTGTATATTTTTTTATTTATCAGTCCCTAAATCGAATAGAAAAGAGACGTTGCATTGCAACGTCTCGACATTTAGGTTAGTGGATAAGAATCTGGCGGATTAAAATGCTCATCACCTTATCTGGATTCTCGGTGGGTACTAATGGACTCCAGTCTCCAACGCTGGCATAACCAATTACTTGTAAATAGTGGATGGTGCTGGTAACGGCTTTGGCAGAACCAATCAATGTATGTTTTATCGGTTCTCGCCGGGGTAATGGTTGTTGGGTTGGTTGATGGCTGGTGGATGTATCGAAATTTTCCCCAGACAAAAACTGTTTTAACTTGGACTGGGCAGATTCTGGTAATTGTGACATGATGATATTCATACTCCGATATTGGGGTTTATATAAAGGCGATCGCTGTCTTCTTTGCGGGATTTGGCGATCGCCTTTATCGATCTTGGGGTTTAGATAGGGGCGATGTCTACGACGGGCTATGCCTACGCTGTCTTCTTTGCGGGATTTAGCGATCGCCTCGATCGTATTCTGATATTAATGTATAATTTTATACTTATTAAGCAGTAATTGAAAAATTTTTATTAGTAATTATCGAGTTTTAACGAAAATAAATTATGCATAATTTTAGTAATATTAGTTACTGAAATATCTATAGAACTGAGTACAAATTATTGTTTTAGGGACTGACAAATAAAAAAACATACAATTTTTCTTGTGGGGTGGACATCTTGTCCGCCCCAAGCCTTGGGCGGGCGAGACGCCCACCCCACAAGATTGGATAATTTATTTCTTGGTAATCTTCAAGAGATTGATGAATTACTATTACTATCTTCTCTTTGAGACGCTCCGCGAACGTCATTATCAATTACGAATTACCTTAAGCTATTTATAATTTGCAAAATATGAAAACCTACGACTGGATTGTGGTTGGTGGCGGAATTACGGGTGCTACACTCTCTTACGAACTAGCGAAAAAAGGTTTTGCTGTACTTTTGCTAGAACAAAATGTTACACCACAAAATGCAACTCGTTATAGTTATGGTGGGCTTGCCTATTGGTCTGGTAGTACACCACTAACTCGGCGATTGTGCGAAGAAGCGATCGCACGTTACCATATCCTATCTCAAGAGTTAGACGCTGATATTCAATTTCGAGAATTAGATTTATTACTGACTGTTTCAGCCGATAACGACCCAGAAGCAACTGCGGCATCATATAATGATTGTGCTATTCCACCCCATTTACTCGATATTCAAGAAGCTTGTGAGTTGGAACCGCAGCTAAATCGAGAGGCGATATCTGGGGCTTTAACTGTCAAACACGGTCATATTAACCCAGAAAAAACGGCACAAGCTTACATCCAAGCTTTTGAGCGGGCTGGGGGTGAAATGCAGATTACTCAAGTATTGCAAATATTGCAAGATGGCGTACAAACCACCACTGCAACTTTTCACAGCGCTAACGTTGTCGTTTGTGCGGGTGGACTCAGCCGCCAGCTTCTCAAATCTGCTGGTGTTTCCATCAAGCTGTATTTTACCCATGAAGAAATCATTGAAACCCCACCCGTTGATGTCAGGTTACGCACCTTAGTTATGCCAGCGAATCAGCAACGGTTTCAACTAGAAGCTGAATCTACTCAAGTTGATGAATTATGGGATGAACTTGGTAATGATTTAGTAGCACCGATTTTAGATGTGGGTGCGATTCAGTTTCAAGATGGTAGTATCCGCATCGGTCAAATTAGCCGTGCGATCGCAGATCCTCATGCCAAGGTAAACTCAGACGTAAGCGAAAAATGGTTGCGAAAAGGTGCTGGTCAAATTTTACCAGCATTAGAGCATTTACCAGGGACTTGGTATCACTGCTTAGTGGCATTTAGTAGCAATCAACTTCCCTTAATTGGTGCTATCCCAGGATTTGAAGGCGTTCATGTTTTCTCTGGATTTAGCAATCCCCTAGTACTTATACCACCTTTGGCAAAGCGCTTTGCTAATTTTGCAACTGGCAAAGAAGATGAAATTATTACACAAATGCTAATCTAAAAGCCCTAAAACCCTTTTCAAACCTCGTTTCCAGCCTCTGGCTGGAAATGCACTTCAATTGCGGCGGCTGTGCCGCAAGTCTTGAGGCGGAGCCTCTAGGAAGGCAGGCATTCCCAGTCGGAGACTGGGAACAAGACAACTGGAAGTCCCTAAAAGCCCCGCAGTGAAAAACACAAATATTACTGATGCTGACACATTAAGCGCTGCACTGATTTTAATTCAATCTCAAACTTGGTTAATTGACAATAGTGCATCTTGTCTGTCTAAATAAATAACTAGAGTTCGCTTAATTTTCAGTAGAGGAACAGCAGCAATGTCTTCCATTGAGAACAACAAAATCATTGCTCAACGATGGATGGAACTTATTAGCGAGCATAAAATCGAAGAAATTTGCGAGATAACTGCCCCAAATTGGAAAATGCACGGTAGTTTACCAGGACTTCCCCTCGGCCCTGAAGGGGTACGCAAACTCTTTGGTTCATTTGGCTCTATCGAGCAGAAATGGACAATCGAAGACGTAATTGCTGAAGGTGATAAAGTTGTTGTGCGTGCGACTAATACCTGCATCCAAGAGAGTTTTTTTGGCATACCAAGTCGCGGCCGTCAACAGACATTCACTGCTACGTTCATTCATTATATTGTTGATGGTAAGATCGTCGAAACCTGGCGAAACGCTGACGACCTTGGACGAGTTCTTCAGCTTGGCGCACGAATTGAACCAGGAATATCTGAGTAATAGCAGTAGTTGATTAAAACTATTGTTGTGTTAACCAGCTACCTGTTCAGCACAGACCAAAATTTTGAAAACAGATAAGTAGGTAAACATAATTAAATATAAAATAAACTCCTAGTTTGTAGTGAGCGATAATATCATGTCCGCTTGATTGCTTATTAAACCCGAAGAACCCCACCCCGCCAAAGCTATGCTTTGTCTCCCCTCCCCGCAGGCGGGGAGGGGTTGGGGGTGGGGTTCTTTTATTATGGGTAATTTGGCGGACATGATATTATCGCTCAGAGCAAGGATTATCGGGACTAAAGTCCTTACTACAAACTTAAAATTTATTTATGCCTAGATACTTAGCAGTTTTTAACTGTCTAGAATCAAAGACGTTTCTGGAAGAGAAAGCTTTTGTTCTTCCATAACGTGTTGCATAGATATGAGAATCTTTATAAAGTTAATAAAGCTTAATCTTAAAAAGTTTGTTTTTTATTACAAAAACAAAGATTTTTGTATAAGGCGTCACTTTTTACTAGTAAACTATCGCACTATTATCACACTTTAAAGTTTGATATTGTCAGCTTTCTATTAAGTTAGCTGATTCATCTACAGTAAAATTCATACAAAGATGAGAAGACAATTTAACCGACGCAAGTTTATAATCTACGGTTCTTTAACTTTTGGTAGCAGCTTTTTTTTGAAAGCTTGCGCGAATAATTCTCCATCTGCGACAGAAAGTCCAGCCGCACCTCCTACAGCTTCTCCAGCGGCGGCTACTGCTGGTGACACGATCAAAGTAGGTATTTTGCACTCTTTGAGTGGTACGATGTCTATTAGTGAAAAAAGCGTTGTTGATGCTGAAAAGTTAGCAATCAAAGAAATTAACGCAGCTGGTGGTGTCTTAGGTAAACAAATTGAAGCAATTACCGAAGATGGCGCTTCTAACTGGGATACTTTTAGAGAAAAAGCAACTAAGCTAATCGATCAAGATAAAGTCGCTGTAGTTTTTGGTTGTTGGACTTCTGCTAGCCGCAAGAACGTTAAGCCAGTATTCGAGAGCAAAAACCACATGCTCTGGTATCCCGTGCAATACGAAGGTCAAGAGTGTTCTAAAAATATTTTCTACACTGGCGCTGCACCCAATCAACAAATCGAACCATCTGTTGATTGGCTGTTAAAAAATAAGGGCAAAGAATTCTTCTTAGTTGGCTCTGACTACGTTTTTCCTCGGACAGCTAATACCATCATTAAAGCTCAACTGGAAGCTTTAGGCGGAAAAACAGTTGGTGAAGATTATTTACCTCTTGGTAATACAGAAGTTACACCAATTATCACTAAAATCAAGCAAAATTTGCCCAATGGGGGCGTGATTTACAACACCTTAAATGGTGATAGCAATGTTGCTTTCTTCAAACAATTAAAAGGGGCTGGATTGACACCAGATAAATATCCCTCCATGTCTGTAAGTATTGCCGAAGAAGAAGTGAAA
This sequence comes from Nostoc sp. DedQUE08, assembly GCF_034530895.1. Taxonomy (NCBI): domain Bacteria; kingdom Bacillati; phylum Cyanobacteriota; class Cyanophyceae; order Nostocales; family Nostocaceae; genus Nostoc; species Nostoc sp. DedQUE08. The sequence continues at coordinate 37,224 of NZ_JAVRCD010000033.1, read as the reverse complement.
GCAATTGGTGTAGAGTATCTCAAAGGTCATTATGCAGCTTGGAACTATTTTCAAACAATAGACACACCTGCTAATAAGAAGTTTGTAGCAGCTTTCAAAAAAGAGTACGGTGAAAATCGGGTGACAAATGACCCAATGGAAGCTGCCTATATTGCAGTTTATTTGTGGAAACAAGCAGTCCAAAAAGCTGGTACTACAGACATAGCTAAGGTAAGCGCTGCGGCTTATGGTCAAACTCTAGATGCGCCTGAAGGTAAAGTGACAATGGATGCCAATCATCACATATCCAAAATTGTGCGAATTGGTGAAGTTAGACAAGATGGTTTATTTGATATTGTCTATGCTACTCCGACAGCAGTTGAGCCGGTTCCTTGGAATCAATTTGTGAAAGAAACTAAAGGATTTGCTTGTGATTGGAGTGACCCTGCTAAGGGTGGTAAGTACAAGAAAGTTTAATTCATTAGTCATTAGTCATTAGTCATTAGTCATTGGTGAATAACAAAGGACGAATGACAAATGACCAATGACAAATAAGGAGAAATAAGTGTTAGCAGGATTTTTAGAAGCTGTATTTAATGGTATTAGTATTGGCGCGGTATTATTAATCGCGGCGTTGGGGCTGGCGATTATATTTGGCTTGATGGGCGTCATTAATATGGCGCATGGTGAATTGATGATGTTTGGTGCTTATACAACATTTGTTGTGCAAAATGTATGTAAGCAATTGGGTGGGGTGTGGTTTGAAGTCTATATATTTTTGGCTTTGATTATTGCATTTATATTCACGGCAGGTGTGGGATTAATTTTAGAAAAAGGTGTGATTCGTTATCTCTATGGACGCCCATTAGAAACTTTACTAGCAACTTGGGGAGTAAGTTTAATTTTTCAACAGTTTGTCCGCAGTGTGAATTGGGTATTGATAATTGGTATCGGCTTATTTTCTCTGCTGTTTTTTGGAGGTTTATGGATTTTAAATTCTCGTACTGATTTGGGAAGGGTTCGTAACTGGATTGTGGCAGTGATATTTTTATTATCGCTAGGGGTGACAATCACAACGAGCAATTTATTGAGTCAAACTTATCAGTTAGCAGTAACTCAACCTTGGTTTGGCGCTCAAAATGTGGATGTAACAGCACCGACTTGGTTACAAGCAGGGATATCTTTAGGTGGTGTGCAATTGCCCTTTGCCAGGTTATTTATTATTGCTTTAACAATAATCTGTGTGGCAGGAATTTACTTATTTTTACAACGTTCTAGCTGGGGTTTAAGAATTCGGGCGGTAACACAAAATCGGAGTATGAGTGCTTGTTTGGGTATCCCAACTCAAAAGGTGGACGCGATTACTTTTGCACTGGGTTCTGGTTTAGCTGGTGTGGCGGGATGTGCGATTAGTTTACTTGGTTCTGTGGGGCCAAATACGGGACAAAACTATATTATTGATACTTTTATGGTGGTTGTCGTTGGGGGTGTAGGCAATTTAGCCGGGACGATTGTGGCGGCGTTGGGTATTGGTACGGCTAATTTTTTAATTGGTTCTGGGACTTTGGCTTTGTTGTTGACTCCTGTTAAACCTTTGACTGATTTTTTTACTTTTTTTGCAACGACAAGTATGGCGAAGGTGATGGTATTTGCGCTGATTATTGTGTTTTTACAGTGGAAGCCTGGGGGAATTTTTCCGCAGAAGGGACGTACTGTTGATGTTTAAACCGCAGAGACGCAGAGGACGCAGAGAATGAGGAAGAGGGGAGGAGGGTTATTAATTGAGGTGGGGGTGACGATCGCGATCGCACTCTTCCTTATAATTGTTATGCCACTGCTACTGTCGGAGTTTCGCCTAAATTTGTTGGGGCGATTTTTATCGCTGGCGATCGCAGCTTTGGGTATCGATTTGATTTGGGGTTATACTGGTTTACTAAGTTTGGGACATGGTATTTTCTTTGGTTTGGGTGGATATGCGATCGCAATGTACCTGAAGCTGCAAGTCCCTACTGGAGAATTGCCTGATTTTATGGGGCTTTATGGGGTTACAGAACTTCCCGCCTTTTGGCAGCCTTTTTATTCGTTTCCTTTGACAATAGCTTTGGTGGTATTAATTCCGGGGTTATTGGCGGGATTGTTGGGATATTTGGTTTTCCGAAATCGCCTCAAGGGAGTTTATTTTTCCATCTTGACTCAAGCCGGAACGATTGTATTTTTCAACTTCTTTAACGGTCAACAACAATTTTTCAACGGCACGAACGGACTGATAGATTTTACAACTTTGTTTGGGGCAACGGTGAGCGATGCCAAGACGCAGTTTATTTTCTACACGCTGACGGTAGTGTTTCTCGCAGCCACCTACGGAATTTGTCGCTGGTTGACAACTGGACGCTTTGGGAGGTTGTTGATAGCGATTCGTGATGATGAAAGTCGGGTAAGATTTTCTGGCTACGACCCTACAGATTTTAAGGTATTGGTGTTTGCAGTTTCCGGTGCGATCGCAGGTATAGCAGGAGCATTTTACACCATTCAAAGTGGTTCTGTATCACCCAGAGCAATGGATATTGCCTTTTCGATTGAAATGGTGATTTGGGTAGCAGTAGGCGGACGCGCTACTTTAATTGGCGCGATTGTCGGAACTTTGTTAGTCAATTATGCCCGCACTTTTTTAAGCGAACAATTTGCCGAAATCTGGCTATTTTTCCAAGGCGCACTATTTTTGATAGTCGTTACAGTCCTTCCTGACGGCATTGTGGGATGGTTGCGCAGTCAGAATATTTCTCTTTTCCACCGTCGTCAAGAAATTGCTACATATCCCACTTTAGAAGAAGACCCCGAAGTGCAACATGAACGCGAAAATATTGGAAACTGAAAATGTAACTGTTAGCTTTGACGGTTTTAAGGCTTTAAACCAGCTTAACTTTAGTATGGATGTGGGTGAATTACGAGTCGTAATTGGCCCAAATGGTGCGGGAAAGACAACGTTTCTAGATGTGATTACGGGGAAAGTTCAGCCAACCGTGGGGCGAGTTTTATTCAAAGGAAGAAACCTGCGTTCTTTACCTGAATATAAAATTGCCCGATTGGGAATTGGACGCAAGTTTCAAACACCCCGAATTTACTTAAACTTAACGCCTCGTGAAAATTTAGACATTACCAGTCACAAGAAGAAAAATGTCTTTTCTACTTTGTTTGAACGTTCTCATGCTGTTGAAAAGAATAATATTAAAGGATTATTAGAAACCATTGGTTTAACGCCGAAAGCCGATATCAGAGCAGCTTTACTTTCTCATGGAGAAAAGCAACGTTTAGAAATTGGGATGTTAGTAGCACAGTCACCTGATTTATTACTTGTTGATGAACCCGTTGCTGGTTTAACAGATGAAGAAACCTACAACATTGGCGAACTACTTTTAGCACTAGCGCAGAGTCATTCAATTTTAGTAATTGAACATGATATGGAATTTGTGCGTCAAATTGCTAAGAAAGTGACAGTATTACATGAAGGTTCGGTGCTGTGCGAAGGTAATTTTGAAGAAGTGCAAAATGACTCTCGTGTGATTGAAGTATATTTGGGAAAACAGGAAGACTAAATTTTTAGCTCTACAAGGCTTAGATATACTATAGTCACAAGCTTAGTGACCGAGTATTTGTGGAAAAAGCTATAATTGCCCTAGCTTTAGTTGAAATCGTTTATTCTTATGAGCCAACTGCTAACACTGGAATTAAGTGATGATGTCTATGCAGCTTTGCAGCAGCAAGCTGATGCCATCGGGCTTTCGGTAGCAGAATTGATTGTGACATCTCTTGATGGGCAGCATGGTCTTCTGACTGGTGCAAAGCTACAACCAGAAGTTCAGCCAGAAGAAGCACGTCAACGGTTACTTAGTTATGCAGGTGCAATTAGCTTGGGTTATGCCACAGGTATAGATAACGAAAGCATTGATGCTGACTTGGCAAAAGCTTATGCCAATGATTTTTAAACATTGGAATGTAGATAATGCTGCTTGATACGTCAGGATTGCTCTGCTTTCTCCATAAAGATGAGCCACAACATGAAAGGGCAGTTGAACTGATTGCTACTACAAGCAGAAGTCGGCTTACGCACAACTATGTTTTAGCAGAATTAGTGGCTCTAGCATTGGTTCGAGGTTTTTCCCGTTCAATTGTACTCTCATATAGCCTTGAACTAATCAACAATTCAAACGTTCAAATTGTATGGGTTGATGAGCGGCTACATCGAGAAGCAATAGATTTATTGTTAGCAAGACAAGATAAAACCTATTCATTATGTGATGCTGTAAGCTTTGTGTTAATGCGTAGGCAAGGAATTATGGAGGCATTAACAACTGATAAACACTTTGAGCAAGAAGGTTTTACTCGTTTGTTGCAGTCAGCAGGCTAACACTGCGCTGCACCTCTGTATGAAATTTTCATCTCTATATCTTCCATAGAAATTTCTAATGTCTGGCGAACAAATAGAAAATTGTGGACATCCCAATTGTGATAAAAAGCTTGCTTTAGCATAAGTAGAAACACCTTTGAGATTTTAGATTGTTCAATCCAAAATCTCAAATCCAAAATCCAAAATAATATTATCTCATTTTCTATGCAGTTTTCTCATTTTTATCTGATGCTTGCTCTGCAATATTTTTTAAGCGGCTCGCTCTCATTTTGCGGAGGCGATCGCTATTACGAACACCACCCGCCATTTCATATTCAGCGCTGTCTTTACCGTACTTGATAGCAACCACCATTAACATTTTCTCAGAAAACTGCTTCAAGTTTTTTTCCATATCTTCAACTTCTGTTAAAGTAGAGTCAACTATAGCCAGAGCGCTATTATGAACATCAATTTTATTACGTAACTGTTCGATTGAATCAATCAGTTTTTCTAAAGTATAATCTTCTTCAAATTTAATGCTTGGAATAATCGATTTCATTCCAGATGCTCTTAATTCAGCTTTTTCTAAAACGCGGGATGTACGTTTTTGACGAGACATAAATTTTCTCTTTTAAGATACTTCTAGAACTAGCTTGCCTTAATTAAACCCGATTCTGGTTCAGCATAAATCGCAAATTGCGATCGCAAAATTTTTCGCTTATACCAGTAATATCCCGGTATATAATTACTCATATACGAGGGCAAGAGGTAGAAAACACGAGAGTAGTCGCTACAGACTTGAGAGTAGTCGATACAGGCTTGAGAGTAGTCGCTACAGACTTGAGAGTAGTCGCTACAGACTTGAGAGTAGTCGCTACAGACTTGGGAGTAGTCGCTACAGACTTGGGAGTAGTCGCTACAGACTTGGGAGTAGTCGCTACAGACTTGAGAGTAGTCGCTACAGGCTTGGGAGTAGTCGCTACAGACTTGGGAGTAGTCGCTACAGGCTTGAGAGTAGTCGCTACAGGCTTGAGAGTAGTCGCTACAGACTTGAGAGTATTTGATTTTTGAAAAAAACTCAGTACACTACACTTCTTGGCATTTGTCGGGAAAAGGGGAAGGAGAAAGGGGGAAAGGTTTGTTATTTTCCCTTTCCCCTTTAACCTTTACCCTTTTCCCCTCTCTTGCAAAAAGCACTTTTGCAAGAGGTCTACTTTTATTCCTTCTTCCCTGTTCCCTGTTCCCTATTACCTATTCCCTGCCTACGCAAATAATTTCAGGAATCAAAATGGATTCCTATACTTTCAGATTTAACGCCATAAAAAACCCCACTAACTTATAGAAAGTGGAGCAATCAAGTTACAAATTTAGGAGTTACTCATCGTTAAAATCGCTATTTATACTAGACTAGCGAAATTATTCTAAAACTTTTTTCAGTTCGTCTTTAATATTTTCTACGGTGTGACCAATTTGGGCTTCAGCTTGCTTTGCTTGTCCTTCAGTTTTATCTTGTGGATTACCTGTGACTTCACCCACAATCTCTTGAATTTTTCCTTCAATATTTTTTACAGTCGCTTCTATTCTCTTTTCGACACTCATGGTTTTTATCTCCAGCTTGTAGTTGATTCAGAGAACTCGCAAGATAACAGGATTTACGCAACTGGGATATTATTTTCAGTTCGTAGTGTACCCCTCCGGGGAAGCAAGCTACGCGCAGCGTCTCGTTGGCGTAGCCTCTCGCAGAGAAGAGAGGACTAAAGTCCTCAATATAAGGGCTAGAGCCGCTTACTACAAACTACAAATCCGATTTTTTTGTGACACTTGCGTAAGTCATAGATAAATTACTACTACTTGCAAAGTGGGACGAAAAGCCCGCCCATTTCACGGGACGGGTAAGACGCTCACCCTACAAGTAATAAAATATTGCTTATCTTATTACTTGTAAGTCCCTAAAGCTATTACATAATCTAACAGTTATGTATTGTTTTTTACTTCCATCAACCGAGAGAATATTTTGGTAAATTATATTATCTTAAGATAGATGCCGATCGGTACTGTAGCAGATATTACAAAACATGAAAATCTGATAAATAAAATTTATATATATTAAACAAATAACTTTTTCGCCAATAAATGAACTATAAATTAAAACAAAATTTAAATAAAAGGAAAATAAAGGAGTGCCAACGAAAAGTCAAAAAAATATCTGGAAGAATGAGATTAATGACATCATTCGAGGTGCTTGTGGAGGTTTTTTGTTTGGCATACCCTTGCTGTACACAATGGAGGTTTGGTGGATTGGATCGCTGGCGAAAGCACAATTTATCATGACGGCGATCGCATTAATGTTTATTGTGGTTTACTTGCTCAATTATACAGAAGGCTTTCGGAAACGCAGATATACAGGTCTCGCTCATCAAGCCGCAATCGATACCATCGAAGCGATCGCGATCGGCATAGCTTGTTCTACCTTTGTGCTGTTACTATTGCGAGAATTGGCACCAGAAACCTCCCTAAAGGAATCTTTAGGTAAAATTATCTTTGAAAGTGTGCCCTTCGCTCTCGGTGTAGCATTAGCGAATCAGTTTTTGGGAGAGACTGAAAACACTAATGGAAAAGGACAAGGAAGCGATCGCGAAAATAACACAACCAAGAACAAAGGTGATGAGTTACACGCCACTTTTGTGGATGTGGGTGGAACCCTGATTGGTGCAACCATAATTGCATTTAACATCGCTCCCACAGATGAAATTCCTATGCTTGCAGCCGCAACTTCTCCACCTTGGGAGTTGGCAATGATCGCCGCATCTTTGCTGATTTCTTATGGCATTGTATTTCAGGCAGGTTTTTCTAACCAGCAAAAACGTAAAGAGCAAAAGGGAATTTTTCAACGACCATCGAGCGAAACTATTATGTCCTACTTAGTATCATTGCTAGCAGGCGCTTTTATGCTGTGGTTCTTTCAAAAATTAACTTTTAGCGACCCCTGGACAATGTGGTTAGATCACACATTGATACTGGGTTTACCCGCAACCATTGGTGGTGCAGCCGGAAGATTAGCAATATGACTAAAACAGAACAACCAAAGCGCTCAATAGCTGAGTGGATAACATTCAGCATCGCCTCATTCATCTTAGCAACCATTGTGATTCTAGTAGGCTACACTTGGCTGAACGAAAAAAATCAACCTCCCGTCCTTTCTGTCACTAAAAAACAAACAATTCGAGAAATTAATAGCCAGTTTTATGTTCCTTTTGAAGTTGTGAATAATGGAGGAGATACAGCTGAGTCAGTTCAGATTATAGCTGAGTTAATGATTGACGGCAAAGTTACAGAAACAGGAGAGCAACAAATCGACTTTTTATCTAGTGGGGAAAGCGAAGAAGGCGCATTTATATTCAGCCATAACCCGCGCCAAGGTCAGTTAAATCTACGTGTTGGTAGCTATAAATTGCCATAAGGTACTGACATATAATTTTAAGAAATAGGTAATCGTATTTTTTTCTCTCGCCAGAGATATAAAATCGGATTAACTATTTTTAAGTATATTTCATCAGAAATTTATAATTGCGATCGTTGTAATATGGGACTATTACGACGATCGAATACATTTGATCTACAAAACTATAAAGGTATATTTTATATCTATCGTTGCTGGTACTCCCCTAACGATAACTTTTTGCTAGGTAGTAGTGACGAGTATATTTTTACTCGTGGAGGCAATAATAATATCTCTACTAATCTGGAAATAACCTGATTGATGCTGGAGAAGACAATAACAAGTTGGTTAGTAATGGCGGTAATGAAACATTTAAGCTCAGTCGGTGCGATCGCAGCAGTTGCTTTCACTATCTCGATCTGAGCAAAGCATTGTCTGAACGTGAATATTTAATTGTTGCATTTGATGATATTATCTTAAAAAATTAAGGAGAAAACTTTGTGGGAGTTACAATAAATAAATTATTTAAGTTATCTGTAAAATATTTTTCAGCGATCGCAGCTATAATAACGGTTCTCCCATTACCAGTTAAAGCCGCTACATTTTTAGTAACTGACCGCGCTGGTTTAGGAGGCAATGATGAAGTTAATTGGGAAAGTTTAGGTAAAGTCTTTAATCCTTCTGCCCCTGATTTTTCGGCTTTTCTACCTAACTCTTTTTCAGCAACATCGCAACGTGGTTTAGGCTTGAATATAAATATAACTCCAACTAATAAGCCTCAAATTACTCCACCATTTGTTTTTCAAACTTTACCTCCACCTGGCATTCGGAGTAACTTCACTCTAGGTGATTTTATTCTCTTCGGAGGTATAGACCCAACAGGTTTTATTCCTCTTCCTCCCGGTACTCCCGATCCTGGTACTCAGGGAAACGGCGGGCCTTTTTCGATTAGTTTTGCCCAGCCAGTTTTTGGCGCTGGAACTCAGATAGCTGTAGACACTAGTAAATTGAAAATTGAAAATTCGATCGCCGCTTTTGATAAAGCTAATAACCTATTGGGTACTTTCTCAGTTCCAAATATTTCATCTTTAGCATTAGATAATTCGGCAGTATTCTTGGGGATTCGTAGTGATACTCCAAACATCTCACGGCTTGTTTTTAGCAGTTCTGCTCCACAATACGGCTTGGCTATTAATCAGGTAAGTATTCTTGCAACTCCCGAACCAACTTATACCTTAGCGATATTAGCTTTTGGTATTTCAGGTGGTGTTTTGAAACGACGTAAAAGTTCTTGACACTCGCGCTGCATTGAAATAATTTTCATTTAATAAGTTAGACATAAGTTAGAGATTTCGGACATACTCTAACTTATGTAAGTAACGTAAGTTTCAGATAATTATTGTCTTTAACCAAGTTCAACTCAATGTTATACAAAGAATTAGAAAACATCATAGACGCTAAGATACAAAAAGCCATACGGAAGCACGAAATTATTGTTGCTTTCATTAGTAGTATTATTGGCTTGATTTTTATTATGGGTTTGTTCCATGCTATTTTGCTCAACCACACTGAAATTCATACACTTTGCTTGTACTGATTACTGGTTGTATTCAATAGGTCTTTACGATCGAGCATTCCCTGCTGTGCAGAAAGCTAATTCAAGTTACACATCTTTTTTATAAAATGGCATTGCCCAGATGGAGAGTAAAAATAATCGCAGGGCTATATTCGTCTTATTTTTGACTGTATTTATAGACTTGCTCGGCTTCGGAATTATTCTGCCGATACTGCCTTTGTATGCCGAACAATTTGGTGCAAAACCTAATGAAGCGACTTTACTTGTAGCTATTTATTCTTTAATGCAGTTCTTATTTGCACCATTATGGGGCAGATTTAGCGATCGCTACGGTCGCCGTCCGATTTTATTACTGACTTTATTCGGTTCGGTAATTGCATACGCAGGCTTAGGTTTTGCCAACTCCTTATGGATTTTGTTTATTGCTCGTAGTCTAGCCGGGATTATGTCAGGGAATATTGCCACTGCTCAAGCGTACATAGCAGATATTACTACGCTAACTAATCGAGCTCGTGGCATGGGTGTAATCGGCGCGGCTTTTGGTCTTGGCTTCATTCTCGGTCCAGCGATTGGAGGTCTTCTAATCGGGTCAGATCCGAACAACGCTAACTTTCATCTACCGTCGTTGTTTGCAGCCGGATTATCTTTATTGGCATTTCTTTGTGCTTTAATATTACTTCCAGAATCTCTAAATTCTGAGACTAAAGCCAAAATTCAACTTCATCGCCACCGTCAGCAATCGCTAAACTTGTTACAGTTGTCACAGCGATCGCAGTTTTGTGTACTTGTTGGCATCTACTTTTTAGTCACCTTTGCTGTTGCAGCTATGGACTCTACATTAGCTTTATGGTCTAAGCAGCAATTAAATTGGGGCCCTCAACAAGCTAGTTATCTTTTTGCCTTCATGGGGATTGTCAGCACAATCATTCAAGGAGGACTAATCGGATTTCTCAAGAAACAATTAGGTGAAATCAAGTTACTTATCTTGGGGATATTAGGATTAGGTTTAGGATTACTGTTAATTGGATTCTCGCAAAGCTTAATTTTATTATTAGTCGCCGCCACACTTGTGGCATGGGGAATTAGTGTTAGTCAACCAATATTGAACAGCTTGATTTCCCAGATGACAGCCCCAGAAGAACAAGGACAAATATTAGGAATTGCCAGTTCTTGCTCTGCATTGGCACGCATCGCTGGGCCAACATGGGCAGGGGCGAGTTTTATGAAATTTGGAAGTTCTGCTCCTTTTTTGAGTGGATTTTTAGTAATGCTAGTAGCTTTAACTCTTAGTTTTCGAGTAACGAAAAGTGCATCTGAATCAAAAACAGAACGTATCGCCTGACAATCTTGATTTCAAAGTTTAATAATTTTTTGAAACAGCCTTGTATTAACGTGAGTTCGATGAACCTCTCCCTCCCAGCCTCCCTCTCCCACGGGGAAAGGGAGGAGCAACGAGAAATTAGGGTTTTGGCTCCCCTCTCCGTGTCGGAGAGGGGTTGGGGGAGAGGTCAAAAAAGGGCTTGTCGAACTCACGTTGGATTAAAAATTTTTAATCAAAAATCTAAAATCTAAAATCTAAAATTACTATGACTGGTCGCCGAGTATTATTTTTAGGTATCTTTGTAAGCATCCTCCTCACCTACGGAATTTGGATCGGTGGGAGCATTCCTGCAAGCATTATCAAACTTCCTGACCAAGGATTAAACTGGTACTACTGGAAACTTCCCCAACCAACCTTTTGGAGTCGAGCAACGGCTTGGGGTATGTACATTGGGCATCAGTTTAGCATCTGGGCGTGTATCTTGTGGGCGCAGCGATCGCAGTTGAAATACAAATCAGCGTTGCATCCGATAAATTACCTCATGCTTGCCATCAATGGTGGATTTATCGCTTTACACTTTCTCCAAACATATATTTGGTACGATGCTCTAGCTCAAGATACTTCAATTTGGGCTTCTCAAGGTGCAGTTGTACTTTTACTAGTCTTCGTACTGATTTTAGAAACACCTCGACGCGGTTTATTTTTTGGCAATTCTGTTCCCTTCCATCAACAGTTTTTGCAAATTATCAAGCTGTACCACGGCTATTTTTTCTCCTTCGCCGCTATCTACACCTTCTGGTATCACCCAATGGAAGCGACTTTGGGGCACTTGATTGGTTTTCTCTATATGTTCTTGCTTCTGCTCCAATCTTCCTTGATTTTTAACCGCACCCATGTAAACCGTTGGTGGACATTTACTTTGGAGGCTTCAGTGCTTTTACATAGTGTAATCGTGTCATTAATACTAGGACAAAGCAAGTGGCCCACATTTCTCTTTGGTTTTTTTGGTATTCTCGTGCTTACTCAGCTTCACGGTTTACCTGTGGGTATCTGGGCTAAACGTACTATCTACGGAGCCTTTTTAGTGAGTGTCCTGGCCGTTTATGCACTGACTGAACGCGGCTTGGGCAGAATTTACGAAGTAACCTATATTCCTCTAATTGAATTTGGGATAATTGGCGCAATTTACTTAATCTTCCTGCTCATCTTATGGACAATTTCTCATTTACCTGTCAAGACTTAATGTCATGTTAGCGTTGTAACTCGTTGAACTCCAGCAAGCTGAATTGCAAAATTAGAATAAAATAATAACTCACCTGGATTATTTGAGATAAACTTTAAAGAATTGAAATATTGTTTAAGTGTCCATAATTATGTCCTTTATTATCACGTTGTATAGAAGAAGCATTCTGTTTTGAAAGGATTAATTCTGCCCAATTATTAAGACTTCTATCGGAAATCCAATGTTCAAACTCATGTATAGAATGCACAATTGGCGGTATATTCAATCCCATACGAGAGCAATAGTCAGTTTGCTTTACCATCTCCTCAAATACTGTAGATGCAGCAATACTGTCATAAAAAGTCAAAATAAGAGGAATCACTGGCTTGTCGTGAAGATTTAAAGCTTCTACTGTGTTGCCAATTTGCTCGAATGCAGAATGAATTCGACACCAAACATCAGCAAGTTTATCAGCATGAAAATAGGCGCTTGTATCGGCAGACATAATACTACTTTTGCATTCTAATACGATATATGAACTTGAAGTTTCAATGAGAAAATCAGCACGCTTATCTTTGCTAGAGGTAGAATTTTTGACTTCGGGAATTCTCTGAAAATAATTAGGAATAATAAAGGGAAGAAGTGTATTTTCAAGATAATCCTCGAATGAGCGACTTAATAATCCTTCTAACCTTTTCCTAGTATTCTCCTCGAAAATAAGACCTCTAATCTGATTCCAACAAGATTCCGTAAAAGAGAAGGGATCTGGCAAACAGAATCTTTCACTATTCAATTTAATAAAAGGAACTTCTAGAAAATAATTGTAAAATAGAGGTTGATAAAAATTAGGAACACTGTTAAGTGTTTGATTAATTTTATTACGAAAGGAATTGTCAGCTTCCGAGGAAAAAAGCTCACTATTTTGCTTAACAAATATTTTTATATTTTCTGGGTTAATACCTTGTTTTTGAATTTCATCATCTATATCGAGAAATTGAGTAAAATCCCAGAATCCTTTTTTATTATAAAAATTGCTAAACACGATTAAGCAACCTATAATTTGTTTGAAGTAATTTATTTTACTTAGCTTTGTGCGCTCTAAAAAATCATCTGAAAATTTTTTATCGGAATGTTTATCTAGTAGATCAATAAATTTCATCGTTCGATGTATGCGAGCAACAGGGTATCCAAAACCTGCATTTTGAAAAGCTAGTAGTCTTTGTGCGAATAAACCAGCTATATGATCGCGAATTACTTCTAAATCCAAAATATTACTCAATCTTAACGACCAATTACGTGCTGTTTTCTCATGTTTATTTTCCCATTTTTTGATATAACTTAATAGGGCTTCTGCTTCTTTATCAAGAATACGTTTGTTTGAAATGGTATGATGTTCCCAACTATGGTAAGTATTAATTAAGCTGTCAAACGTCTCAACACTAATATCCCCATGCCGATGAGGATTACCTGCACTAGCTAGTAACATAAGTCGGACAGCATAATTGCGTTCAGTATTACTAAGCACCCAATCTAGAGGATCTGAGTATTTTTTCGGTTCCCACTTTTGCCAGCATTTCTTAGCTCCAATCTCTAGAATGGATGTTGAGTTGTAGCGGCGAATAAACTCACGTAGCTCAGAAAAACTTTTGAAATCCATTTGTAGTTAAAAAGCAGCAAGCTAAGAGGTAACATAGCAAAATTTGTATTATGTTACTATATTACTCTTAGCTCAACATTAGGTATCTCCATAAATTAATTATACATTTACCAAAACTCATGTAGGCACAATTCATTAATTATGCCTACATGAGTTTTGGAAATATCTATTAAAAAAAATAATTTTACTCACCACTACTAAGGATTTTTTGCTGTTGATAACGCAGTTTAAACTGCTGTTGCTGTATTTTATGATCCACAATTGGGTCAGGATAGCCAACAGCATGACGTTCTAAAGGTGGAATTTTCCCAGTAACTAAATATTCTGTATCTACAGACCGCAATTCTGATACCCATTGCCGAATATATTCCCCATCTGGATCGAATTTTTGTGTTTGACTGGCTGGGTTGAAAATCCGCACAGGTTTGGGGTCCATACCGCTAGAAGCACTCCATTGCCAACCGCCATTATTGGCAGATAAATCACCATCAATCAGGTGCTGCATAAAGTATTTTTCTCCCAATTGGGGATTAATTAGCAAGTCTTTAGTAAGGAAACTGGCAACAATCATTCGACAACGGTTGTGCATCCAGCCACTTTCATTCATCTGGCGCATTGCTGCATCTACAATGGGATAGCCTGTTCTCCCCTCACACCAAGCTTGGAAATGTTCTTCGTTAGTTTGCCAAGGAAAGTTTTTAAAGGCGTCGCGGAAAGCACCATCAGCTAATTCCGGAAAGTTGTACATTGCGTGTTGATAAAACTCCCGCCAAGCTAATTCCTGTTGCCATGTGCGGATATTAACTGCTGTTTCCTCACTGCGGCTATTTTCCTGTGCCTCTATAGTGGCTTGCCAAACGGTGCGAATGCCAATTACGCCAAATTTTAAAGCTGCACTCAGTTGTGATGTTCCGTCAACTGCGGGAAAATTGCGCTGTTCTTGATATTCAGTAATAGCTTTATTTGTAAATTCTTCTAATCGTTCTTGTGCCGCCGCCTCTCCTGGTGAAATAATCAAGTCACCATCCCAAATAAATCCTAAATCTTTCGCTGAAGGTAGTGCGATCGCTCCTGCAACTTTGGCAATTTCCTGTTCGGCTTCCGTTAATCCCTCAATATTTTGCAGTGTTTCTACTGGTTGAGCTTTCGGTTTGGCAATCCAATTTTTCCAGAAGGGTGTGTAAACCGTGTAAGGATTGTTACTACCCGTGCGTAACTCCTCTGGAGAGTTGAGGATTTGATCCCAGTTTTGGTTAAGAAACTCAATACCTTTTTCTTTGAGGGCATTTATAATGGTGCGATCGCGTTCTTGTGAATAAGGCTCTACATCCCAATTCCAAAAAACAGCTTTGGCATTTATTGCTTCGGCTAAAGCTGGTATCGCTTGTACAGGATCGGCGTGGAGTATTAACAACTGGCTACCAACTTGAGCATATCGCTCTTGGAGTTTCTGCAAACAGCCAATCATATAAGTTATTTTCACAGGAGCAACATCATCCCGTTCCAGAAGATTTGGATCTAGGCAAAACACGCCCACTACCTTCGGACTTTGCCGTTTTGCCGCAGCCAGTCCCGTATTATCAGAAACGCGTAAATCGCGCCGATGCCAAAACAGAATTAAGTCAGACATTCCATGCTGGATATAGTTCACCCGTACTAGCTTAGATGCTAGTGGTACCAATAAGCATCATTCTGGCGATAAATTTATTCTTTTAATGGGTATTGGGAATTGGGTATTGGGCACTGGGCATTGGGTATTGGGCATTGGGCATTGGTTATTTTTGTTGTCCCTCTAAAATTCTGATCTAAGGAAGCCTTATCTTAGTTTTTGTATACATTCCCTATTGCCCATGCCCCATGCCCTATTCCCTATTCACCATGCCTCATTCCCCGGTTTCTCAGTCGGGAATAGTGGCTTTTCATTTCAAAATTGAGTATACTCTTCTTAACAGTTAATTAGTCTTTTTGTCATGGCTAACCTACTACTTGACGACGGTACGATTGAGAGCGATTTAGACGAAATAGCTTGCGAACTTGCGCCTCTTGGCATTCAACTCAAACACTACGACCCAGGAACATCGCTACTCTTCCCTAATCTGCGAGACCAGGACGTTTTAACTGAGACCGAGAAACGTTATTGCGTAGAACTCCATAACAGCGTTTTTGAATTTCTTCAGCAAGAAAATGGCGCTCTCTGGTGTGACTTACTAAATGTGCATCCAGGTTCGTTCAATCTTCACCACCTGATCGCAACCTACGGTCGTTATCATACTCATCCTGCGCCTGAACCCCTGTATGTGTTGTCAGGAGAAATGATTTATGGCTTCGTGCAACCTGATGGCAGCCAGGTACAGCTTTTAGTTCAGGCACAAGACTATCTCTACATCCCCGCTGGAGTTGAGCATTGGTGCAGCCCAACTGCATCGTTGAATTTCAAAGGGATACGCTATTTTGCGATCGCAGAAGGTTGGGTTCCCAATTATACAGGGACTCAAGTGAGTGATTCGATCCAAAAGCCGCGTTAAAGCTCATTTATGCACGTCCTTTGGCCGAGGTCACGAAATCGCGTTGCTCCCCCCTAAGCCTTGTGAAATGCGCTGTCTTTGAGTATATCCTGTAGTCTTTAAAGCAACAGTCTCAATTCGACTGTAAAGGAACTGGGGCAAAAGACGAAGGAAATAGGCAGCTCCTAGGGTTAAAAGTGTACGGCGTGGTTCTTTAGAGAGAATATGCCAGTTGGTTGCTAATGCTTGATTCACCAACTTCACAGCCATTGCACCATCTTGCAGGCTGACTGCTCTGCGGGCTAAGTAACGCAACATATAGGCTCTAGCTAGTGTTTCCCATTGATTAACTATTTCTGGAGCATATAAGCGTGCCCTACTAACCATTAATTCCCAAGCATCTAGCTGCTTGAGAACGTTTGCTGATAGTCCCCCTGAATTTACCCTATATAAGGTCAAAGCTTCAGGAATACCCTCTATTTCCAGATCGCTCTTAACAGACATCCGAAACCAACATTCAACATCTGTTGTGTCACCATTAGGATGGCGCGATCGCTCATCGAAATAAAAATTTTCAACTGTACCGTAAAGATTGTCTTGGAATTCAATAGCTTCAAAAACTTCTCTTTTAATTACTGCTACCGAACCATTGCTAATTGGATTGCGGCAAAAGACAATTGCTGGAGTTATTCCTTCCATCTGAGGCATTTGATAAATACCTAAAGGGTTGCCATTATCATCAATAAAAGCAGAGCGGCTAAAGCTTACCCCGACATTAGGCGAATTATCTAAATGCTTAACGTGTTTTTCTAATTTTTCTGGCAACCATAAGTCATCAGCATCTAAAAGAGTTAAATATTCTCCCTGTGCATGGCGAATCCCAGTGTTTCTTGCCCCAGGTAGACCCCGATTTTTTTGACGAATAATTTTAATTCTAGGGTCTGTAAATTGCTGACAAATTTCTATACTTTTATCAGGAGTACCATCATCAATAATTAAAATCTCGAAGTTCTCGTAAGTTTGTTCAAGAGCCGATTGCAGTGTAGCAGCTATATATTTTTCTGCTTTGTAAACCGGAATAATGATAGAAACTTTCTTCATTGTTGACTATTCCCATTGATTTAATTTAATTAATCTCTAATTAAATTTACTATGCATTATTAAGAAATCTAATTATGCTTTAGCATAGAAACTTCTTAATTATTTATAGAAAAGTTATTAATTATTTCTAGATATTTTCTTGAAGAATACGACGTTTTTGGTTAGCCCCTACTATATTATTTGAAACCAGAGCTTCAAATTTATTATAAACATTTTGAGGTAAGAGTAAAAGTAAATAGGCTGCTACCAGTGTCAAAAGTGTACTTTTGGGATTTTCAAGAAGAATATGCCAATCAGCTATTAAAGCCCGATTAATTAATTTTACAGCCATTAAACCTTCTCGTAGTCTTACGGCATTACGAGCTAAATACTGCAACTGGTAAGCTCTAGCTAGTGTTTCCTCTTGAGTAAATATTTCTGGAGCGTAGGAGCGTGTCTTTTCAATTAGCTTTTCCCAAAAATCTAACTGCTTGAGCATATTTGCTGAAAGCCCTTTTGAATTAACCCGATACAAGGTCAAGGGTTCTGGAATGCCCTCTATTTGCCAATTGCTTTTAATGGAAATACGAATCCAAAATTCGTTATCTTCTGATTGGAGTAAGCGTTCATCAAAATAACAATCTTCATTAGTACCGTAAAGATTATCTTGAAATTTAATCGCTTCCAAAACTTCTCTGCGCATTACCGCAGCCGAGCCATTACCAACCGGATTGCAACTGAGCAAATAGGATGGCGTGATTTCTTTAAGCTTGGGCATCTGATACGTACCTAAAGCTTGTCCAGCTTCATCAATAAAAGCAGAACGACTGAAGCTAACACCGACTGCTGGTGAATTTTCTAAGTGAGCAATTTGTTTTTCTAACTTTTCTGGCAACCAAAGATCATCTCCATCCAAAAAAGCTAAATATTCTCCTTGAGCATGGCGAATACCAGTATTCCTAGCTCCAGATACCCCTCGATTTGCCTGACGAATAATTTTAATTCTGGGGTCAGTAAATTGCTGACAAATATTTATACTCCTGTCCAAAGAAGCATCATCGATAATTAGAAGCTCGAAATTTGTATAGGTTTGCTCAAGAACAGATTGTACAGTAGCAGCTATATATTTTTCGACTCCATAAACCGGAATAATTACAGAAACTTTTTTCATTTTCTAGACTGACTTTAGTTTCAGTTTGCTCTCAGGTTTTACTAGTAGTACAGTAATCTTTGATATGGCAATGGGAATACTATCTGATGGATACGATCGCACCTTCTAGTGATAGCATCTAAAAAAGTGAGATATTTATCCACTTGGCTATCCGTCTAGTTATAAAACGAATCCCACTTCCTAACTTTTCACCGGATAATGTAAGATATTTCCTTCTAGTATGCGTTATAAAGCAATTATTGTAGTTAATGATACATTTTTTCTACGTGTGGATAGTCTGATTGAAATTTTTAGCAAGCGATCGCTCCACCATTATCCAGAATAAGACTGAGTAACTATCCCATTGAGTTACCAAGTGGCAAGTACTACAACTTACCTCAACCGATTCTTTTTTCATGAATATTTAACTTTTGAACGTGAGCAACGCGAATTTTACTAATAATCTGGAGCAAGTATGCAGAAATATTTTCTACAAGTATTTTTTTCAACAACAATTTAATAATTAGCTTTTGAGTTTCCTTTTCCAGGAGAATTTTTGGATATAGCTGAATTGCCTTCCCCAATTTTTGACTTGCTTTTTCAACTCCTTCATCACCTGTAATTCTTGTTAAGCATAGCTTACAAGAATATCGGTAAACATAAGCTAAACTATAATTTTTCAGTATTTGAATTTCTGGCGATCCTGATTGAAAAGCTCGCTCCAATACTTGGAACTGACAGTCTTCCATAAATTCAACTTTAGATGACATTGAATTTGAAGATTGACGATAAAAAATCTGCGGTTTGCTAACTACAACAAACGACCATTTTGCAGCTAAACGTAGCCAATAATCCCAGTCTGCTGCTCCTGATACTGAAGGTTCAAACTCTCCTACAGATTCAATGGCTTGCTTACGGATTAAGGGATTTGAACCACTAGCAATAAAGTTCCAGGTTAATAAATTCGCCAAAACCTTACCTTGGAAAAAGATCGGCCGATCCAGATGGCAATTTCCAGTTTGTTCATCCATAAAATAAGTCCAGCTATAAGCAACACCTGCTTCTGGATTTTTTTGCAAAGCTTCTAACTGAAGTTCTAGCTTGTCGGCTGTCCATAAATCGTCAGCATCAAGAAAGGCTATAAAATCTCCCTTAGCATGAGAGATACCACGATTACGAGCTACTGATAAACCCCCATTCTCATAGGAAAAGACTTTTATACGACCATCTTTCAACTCATCCAGTAGCTTAAGAGTTCCGTCTGTTGAACCATCATTGATAACAATTATCTCAAAATCAGAAAAAGTTTGTTGTTGTACCGAGACAATTGTATCGACAATTGTGCGCTCAGAATTATAAGCGGGAATAATGACAGATATAGTTGGCATATGATTTCAATAAGTTGCTAAATTATACTAGCTAATTAGTATCAAAAGGTTGCTTTCTAATAACAGCCTCTATTGCAGCCTTGGAACCGCAACAGACCTAGCCAAAGAAAAAGGTCGAGTCAAGTACTTAGCAATTTGAGGAGAAAGGACTTGCATTACTAGCCATTTCATTAAATAACGCTGAGTTACTCTTTCTCGCAAAATCTGAGGATATAAAGAAACCGTCTTCCACAATTTACGACCAGCTTGGTTGAGCTGTTCTCTATTAGTCACATGAGCTAGTTCCATACCCGTTAAATATTGATAGATATTTGCTAGGCTTTGATTTTTAAGATTTTGTAACTCTGGCGGTGCTGCTTGAAAGCCTCTCTCCAAGACAATAAGCAAATATTTCTCCATCTTCTCAACTTTTGTTGACATAGATTTTGAAGAGTGACGATAGAAAATTTGAGGTTTGGGAACTACTGCAAAATCCCAGTGCTGTGCTACACGAAACCAATAATCCCAATCTTCCACGGAAAAAAGAGTTGGGTCGAATTCTCCAGCAGATTCAATTGCTTGTTTACGAATTAAAGGATTAGAACCATTGGAAATAAAGTTACTAAGTAATAATTTGTCATACACATTACCTTCGTAGACTACATTATGACCAGGGTGAAAAATCTCTGCTGTTTCACTCATGTTCAGAGTCCAGCTATAAGCAAGTCCTGCCTCTGGATGTTTTTGCAATGCTGCTAGTTGTAGCTCTAATTTATCAGGTGTCCATAAGTCATCGGCATCGAGAAATGCCATAAACTCTCCCGTGGCATGAAAAATACCACGATTACGAGCTACTGATAGACCAGCATTGCTGTATGAAAAAATCTTGAGACGAGAATCTTCAACAGTCTTCAATAGTTCTAAAGTCCGGTCGGTTGAGCCATCATTAATAATAATTAACTCAAAATCAGAAAAGGTTTGTTGAAAAACGGATTTTATTGTTTCTAAAATAGTGCGTTCAGCATTGTAAGCGGGAATAATAACGGATATAGTTGTCACGTTGCTTCGCTCCGAATTCAAAATTCAAAATTCAAAATTAATGATCCCTATAAATAAATTTAGTTGCTCTGTATCATGAGTCGTTTTCGGTCATAGAGTTTAACCAGATGGAAAGTAGAAATATTTTTGTAATTTTTCGTGTAGGCAGAGCATAAACCAGTTAGTTTGGGAATAGTTCCAAGAGTTCTTGTGCAGCCACCTGAATTTGTGAAGATTCTTTTACAAATCTGCAAAAGGGAATTGAGTAAGTCCAAGCTTGATAAAATGCCTCATTTTTATGGTAAGCATTAGGTAGAAAGACATGAGGAATACCCATAAGAATGCAGAGAATATGTCCGTGCAGGCGGTTTGTAATAATTAGACGATGCTGTTTAAATTGATACATCCCATGATGCATATAACTTAAGGATTTAAGATGCATTGAGGAGTTATATAAGCTATTGAATCCAAAGGAATAATGATGGAAGTATTTCCAAAGATGTCGATATATCCACTCACCAGGAATCACTGTACCTTTTTGCAAGCCTTCCCGAATTCGCTCCATACGTTCAGTTGTGTCATATTTGAAAGAAGTCCAATCTTCTACAACTAAATTAGGGAGATCGATAGAAGTCTGAGAATTACTTTGATTCAACTCTTTGTCATTTCTATAGTGATATAAAATAGAGTTACTACGGTTAGACCTAGATAAGAGGCCAGGTAGATTGACCATTTGAAAAGCCATATCAGGTGCTTTAATTACCTGACAGTTGTAGAAATATTTTAGAGCTAGTTCATAGCTATATTCGTCACGCACAAACAAAGTCAAATTAGGATGTGAGTTGAATACATTTGCTGCTTCTATTAAATTGGTAGGTTCAACAAAATAAATACTTTGTGGTAGGATAATTATTGGTCGATCTCGGTATTTAGAAATAATCTGTTCGCGAAATTTTTGATGAGCAGTCCAAAGATCGCCTAAATTCCCTCCTCCTTGAAGGAAAATAGGAGCTTTTCCAATTCTTTCTTCCATTACTTTGCTAGAAAAGTTATTAGGACTAGCAGTATATTTAATTTTTGTTTTTTGCACATTAATTAAATAAAGTATAGTACCTAAACCGATAAGGTGATCGCCAATATTAGGATAGTCAGGATAGTCTAGTAATGCACACTCTGGAAATGTCTCTAATTTCTCTAGTGATTTATGCAGAAGTTCTTTCAGCTGTTCCGGTTGGGGGGTAGCCATTAATTTTAGTTCCTCGTTGTTATTCGTTATGTCTCAATGAACAAGTGTAGTTAGAAAAAGGTATTTTTCTAACAAGCCAAATTTTTACTCAGCTTTAGTTTTTATTTTGCAATTGATAAAGATTGAGTTCTAGATAAAACATATTTACTAACCCAAATGCTGTAAAGAGGTAATGCTAATATATGAGCCATGAACACCGCAACAGCTACCCAAAAAATTCCCCATTTCACAGCTACTAGTAATGAAATTGTAAAAATTACAGTAAAAATTAAGTTCCAGTAAAGATTAATATGACTTTTATCTACAGAGTTAAGTAACATAGAAGCGCCATCAGCAAATGGGCGTGGTATGGCTGACAAGCAGATAACTATCAATACTGGAATTGCTGTTACCCACTTTTGCCCAAAAACAATTGGGACATAAAATGGAGCTAGACTTGACTGTAGCAAAACCAATGGAAAGACAATTAAGGCAAATGTTTTGAGGCTACTAAAATAACGTTCTCGAAGCTGCTTAACGTTTCCCCGAGCAGCACAAAGATGCGGGTATAAAGACCAAGTCATTGTATTTATTACATTCATGCTGATTCCTAAGCCAGCATTGAAAGCAAAATAGTAAATTCCTAGCGCCTGGACTCCTAAAAAACGTCCAATAATCAGGTAATCAAGATTAGCTCTTAGCTTATTTAGTAACTCAACGCCAAGAATATTTCTAGCATAACTAACAACTTCCTGCCACTTATTAAAACTAAAGAACATGGTAGGACGCCAAGGATGATTCATTAGATTGATAACAATCCAGACTGGAGTCGTAATAACAATAGGTATAACAACAGCCCACATTCCCATCCCTAATAGAGCTAAACATATAGTGAGAATATTGATTAGAAACGACTGAGTAGCATTACATAATGCTGTGATTTTCAGGCGGTTCTCTCGCTGGATTAAGGCAGATTGAACTGCAAAGATTGGTAGCATTAAGTAAACTAATGCCATAATGCAGATAGGCAAGATAACTTGGTTATTACTATAAAATAAAGCAACTGGTAAAGCGGCAAGACACTGAAGAATAAACATTACTCCACATAGTATCCAATTAAGGCAGTAGGATGTCTGACAAATAATTTTCAGATCCTTCTCTGCTGCCTGAACAATCTTAGAGCCAATTCCAGCTCTTAAGGTAAAAACAGTTGCGAATTCATTGGTAGTCAAAACGATTGCTATCAATCCATAATCGTAAGGATTTAACAGTTGAGATAAAGTAACTGTTGTTCCCAATCGGAAAACACGATTTACTAACTCTGCTCCCCCCATCCAACCAATATTACGCACATATTGACTAGATACTTTTTGCCTTAGCTTTTTGATTAACATGAGGGCATCCTTAAGAGAAAATTAGATATTTTTTATCAATTTTAAATTTAAGTATAAGCAGCTTCAGGCTTCTTATTAAGAGAAGATTTAGGAAGCTGCACTTCTTCTTTAAATGCAATTCCCATGATAATTAAACCGGGATAGTATAAGTAACCTAAAACCTCTTGGCTATCATTAAATGTAAAAAGTAATAGAGTGACAAGAAAATATAATGCTACCCTAGCAGTTGTGCTTTTCTGTGCTTTAATCAGCAAAACTATAAAACTCAATAAAATTGGTACTAAAAAAGCGATGAAGCCAACTATCCCTTTCACAAATAAGAGACCAAACCAAGTATGGTGAGAGCCGATAGGCATTTCCGCTAATGCTTTAGGCCCTGGTGCTTCTCGAAAACCATGACCCCATATAGGAGCTTCTTTCCATTTCTCCAAGGCAATCATACCTAAAGCTTCATGCACTCGTGAAGAGTCCGGTCTAGCATTATAAAATGCTTCTTTAGCATCCCTAATAGTACCAAGAAGTGCCGTACTAAAAATACCTGCTAAAAAGCTAACAAATCCGAGTGCAATTTGTGTAGTAGGTTTAGTAATTTTTGTAAGTAACAAAACTAATATGAAAACTATTGGTAAAGCTATAAAAGATAAGCGAGAAACAGATACTATACTCATCGCTAAAGAGCCAGCTATACCAATCCAGCGCCACTTGTTGTTACGTTCTTCAACAGCAAGGAAGAAGTAGATGTTTCCAATAAGACCGAGCGCAGGTGCCCAAGGTGCAAATAGAAATAGACGGATATCATTCGTACCGTAATCACTACCATAGAGATTTACATTGTAAAAAAGCTCACCATTCTGGATTAATCTTTCAATTGGAGAAGAATATAGGTGTGCAGGTAACTTTAGTATCCAAGCTAGATAAAAAAAGGGAATTAAAATCAAACTTTGAAGACATAAGATGCAGACGGCCCTATAGATTAGTTGTGGTCGAATATTGAGACAGCCGCTTAATGGAAATAGTGCTAGCAAAGCCCAATCTGTAAACCAGTTAATCAATGACCTAAGAGTTTGATTTGTACCTACATCATAAGTTATACAGCCTACAATTGTAGCGATCGCTACGATCAGAATAGAGACAATCCAAACCCAATGTATCCAATAAACTTTGATTCTTTTTTCAATACGAGTTTGCGCTGTTTGGTTCCAAAGCCGCTTACATAAGTAAAAAAACAGTATCCAGGCTAATACAAAATTTACAGGATATAAAATACCAATAAAATAAAATACATAGGTACTAATTATCCAATACCAAACAAGACTTTCTTCAAAGTTTTGAGGTTTCATTGTTCCATTCTCTTCCTCTCTGTACTCACAGTCTTATCAGATATTAAATTTTTACGTTCGCGCCACCAAAGTAACACCAGTCCAAGGGATACGAAAAGGGAGCCTAAAGTTGAACCTAGTAAAACTAATTTATCTTTTGGTGAAGTCGGTTTCTCAGGTAATGTAGGCTGTATAACAAGTTGAATCAGTGGATAAGATCCAAAAGTATTCGACTTACCAATATCCAGTCTGGTCAAATTTGAAGAAAAGACCGCTCCAGCAATTTGCGTATTTCGCTTCAACGAATCCAAGGTGCTTTCCAACTGTGTTAAATTCTTGAGCCTACTTTCAAGCTGGTTAATCTGTTGTTCTATTGCTTGAGCTTGAGCAGTGAATCCCTTTTGGTCTGCCTGAACTATAACTAGTTCTTGGGAAAGAGCGTCTCGAGGAACGTTGTTACCAGAGTTATTGCTACTAAGGCTTAATTGCCTTAGAACTGCCAAAGTGAATTTTCGCCCTAAAAGAGACTGACCTCGAACTAGCAGTGCCTCTTGAGCAGCGTCTCTTTTCGCTTTCTCTGTAATTAATGTCGGATGGCTAGGCAGAAATTTGGATTCTAAAACTACCACAGAAGCGCTAGCATCACTATAATTTTTTAAGTTTTGTTGAAATATCTGGTCTGTTTGAAGGGTAAAAGCATCTGTAGCTTGTCCAGCAGATAGTTTTAAATTATTCGATAATTGTGCCAAACGAGTAGTAGCTTGTTGCTGTTGACCGATTATTTCAGCTCGTTGTCTGCGGAGCTGTTCAATGTTGGTTGTCAAATCCTTAATTTGATCTTCAGAATTCAAACCCGAACGTGCTTTGTAATCGGAAAGCCGCTTATGAGCATCTGCTAATTTTTTTTGCGAAGAAATCAGGGACGTTTGATAACCTATATCTCTTTGAACAGCTTCTTGATTTCGTAGCTTGTTGAGTCTTGTTTGCAAGGCTTTGTAAAAAGCTAAAGATTTATTTTGAGCTTCCTGGGGACTCGCGCCTTCGAAGTCAACGCTCATCATGGAAGTATTAATTATTAGCTTGAGCCGAGGTTTGCCAAACTCTTCTAAAGACATATTAAGTTGCTCGGCTGCCGATCTTAATATAGGTTCGCTTTCAGCTATAAATTTATAAATTTCTCTTGGATCTTGAGAAGAAAGAGCAGCGTATGGAGACACATTTTCATAATTAGCATAGCCAATGTCTGGTAGATTAATATTGGCATTTGACCATGCTCCTGGCAGATTAATAGCTGAAGAACTAGTGTAGGTCGGTGGTGTAAGTTTTAGATAAAGAAAAGTTGCAGCCCAAAATGCTATGTTTGTTGTTATACCTAGAAGTAAGTAACGCTGCCAACATCCTTTTCTCGCTACTAATTTTCTCAAACTGCTAGGGTAACCCGCAGAGATTTCTGTATGATTGGCCATTAAAAATCCTCTAAAGTCGGGAACTGGCTGCGGAATTACAAAGTCTAGGTGGGTTTTACGATTTGCCTAAGTAAACTTACAGGATCGTACTACATTGTTACTTAAAAATTGATTAATAATTCTTAGTAAAGTTTCCTTCCTAAACAGCAATGACAAAACCGCCTGATGGTCAATATTGCATCCATGCAGACAGCATCCTCTAGGGTTCAATAAAATTATCCACCCGGATATCCACTTAAGTAGGTGCAAATAAAGATAAGCAGTGAGGGTTGTCATTTGTCATTTGTCCTTAGTCATTTGTAAGGGTTTTAGGTGTATTTACATTTCGTAACCTAGTTAGGTTTTTTCTCGCAGACTTACTTAATTGGGCTAACCGAGAAGTATCGATCTGTAGCTGATTTACTTGACTTTAATTTACTTCCTGTAACGTCAATTAAAATAAATACGTGCAAATATCATGAAAATAGCAATGAGCGATCGCCGTTTCTGGAGACTGCTAGGGAAAACAATTTGTATTGCTATACTTGCGCTGGCTATTATCGTCAAATTTACACCCCTCAAGTCTAGTTGGAGTACTACATCAAGGTATCACTGGAATAATGTCTCTATCGGAGGAGGTGGTTATGTTACAGGCATTTATTTGCATCCACAAGAGCGAAATTTAGCCTACATCAGAACTGATATGGGTGGCTTTTATCGTTGGAATTCAAAAGATTACAAATGGATTCCGCTAACAGATATATTTAGCTTGCAACACAGCAATTACTACGGGGGAGAAGCCTTAGCACTTGACCCAAATAACCCAGATATTGTATACATCGCAGCAGGGAAATATACTACTAGTTGGGGTGGATTAGGAACAATCTTCAAATCGAGCGATCGCGGTCAAACCTGGAATAAGCTGAAAATAGACTTGCCAATGGGTGGCAATGAAACTAAACGTTGGCTCGGAGAGAGGCTAGCCGTTAATCCCTTTAATTCCCATGTTATTTTATTTGGTTCGCGATTGAATGGGCTATGGAAGTCTTCAGATGGTGGTACAACATGGGGCAAGGTTAGCTCCTTTCCCGAAAAGCCGGAAACAAAGATTGGAATTACAGGTATTGTATTTAGCAAAAATGTATCTGAACTAGTCTATGCCAATGCCTATGGAAATGGCATATATGAATCCACTGATGCGGGTGTTACCTGGAGCAAAATACCAGGAAGCCCATCAAAAGTGAATCGAATCGCTCTGGCAAAAGACAAAGTTCTGTATGTAACGCATACGTCGGGTGTCAGCAAATATGCAAACAGTATTTGGAGCGATATCACACCAAGTAACGCGAAAACTACATTTAATGCCATTGCTGTAGATCCAAACAATCCCAATCATCTTTTAATTGTTTATGACCAGTATGTTTCCACAACAAACAATCGTGTCATATTTCAATCTACTGATGGTGGAGCTACATGGCAACAGAAAAAGCATACTTTGAAACCTCAAGTGCCCTGGTGGCCTAAGTGGTTTTTTGCCTCCTCAACCTCAGCGATTGAGTTTGACCCAAAAACTGCTGGACGATTATGGTTAACAGACTGGTATGGAACATGGCAAACAGATAACATCAACGCAGAGTCATCTGTTTGGTCGAACTATGAAAAAGGACACGAGCAGCTAGTTAGCTTCGCCCTAGTCTCACCTCGAAGTGGCTCTAAATTGTTGAGCGGTGTTGCTGATACGGATGGGTTTGACCACAGCAATGGACTAGATGTCTACCCATCTACGCAGTTTGGCGGCAAAAATAGTCCTCGGTTCCAGGATACCTATGGTCTTGCTTATAGCGAAAGCAATCCTTCACAAATGGTACGTGTTGGTGGTAATCGGTGGAACAATACTTATACGGGAGCAACTTCGCAAGATGGGGGACTGACATGGAAACAATTTTCCTCGTTTCCGAAGAACACAATCCCGTTGCGTGTAGCCATGTCAGCAACAAATTCAAATCTATTTGTCGCAATTATTAATCAAGGACAGCCTATTCGTACAACCAATGGCGGATGTTCTTGGAGCAAAGTATCAGGATTACCCAAAGGCCCTAAAGGCCCGTGGTACTGGGGTCAACCATTAGTAGCTGACAAATTAGATGGCAACACTTTTTACTACTACAGTGGTGGCAAGTTATACCGCAGTAAGAACGGAGGCGCATCCTTTAAGATTGTCAACTCATTATTGCCTTCTGAAAGTTGGTCTATGCTCAAAACAGTTCCGGGGGTTAATGGCGAAGTTTGGCTCAGTCTTAACTCTCACGGACTTTATCGCTCAACAAATGGCGGTGTAAAATTTGCCCAGATTCCTAAAGTGAAGAAAGCTTACTTATTCGCCCTTGGTAAGGCACAAAAGGGAAGCAAAATTCCTGCACTGTATTTGTATGGGGAAATTGCTGGTATGGGCGAAGGAGTATTTCGCTCTCTCGACAAAGGAAAAACATGGATAAATATCGCCTATTTACACCAACCTATGGGCAATGAGCCTAATGTCATGGAGGCTAGCTGGCAGAAATTTGGACTAGTCTTTATTGGCACTAACGGTAGGGGAATCTACTATGGAAGTCCGTAAAAAAATACTCTTGTGTTTTTCTCTCACGCAACTGACATCAGTTGCAAGAAAACCACGAAGCTAAAAGATTATTAATTTTTGTGCATTATGTTAATTTTTGTAAAAAAGGTAGTAGTATATCTTTGCTACATTATTTAATACAATTAAGTTGTTAATATGAAGGATATTGATATGTAACACACGCATAGTTAACGCTTTTGAATCACAGCTGAACACCAGCAAAGCTTTTTCAGTACTGGTGTATAAGGGTTTTAAGTAGTATTCTAGGTAACTTTAATTAAGGTGGTAGAGATATTAAATAGTGATAGCTATTAGCTTGATACCTTTCTTAATTCACTCATCTAGGAAAGGTAATTTTTTAAACCCTCTGCATACTAGTATTTTACTGCTAGTGTTCTTTTTATTTGGACAGCAAGTCTTCAATCTCTTGATAGCACACCTAAATCATGAGGCATATAACCAGATAACCCATGCTTTATTCATAGGGCGAGAAGGAGAACGTCTACTTAATGCTGTAATAGATAATCAAGAAAAAGGTTTTCTAGAAAATTCTAATCAGGGACAAACTAATCCGATAAGTTATCGTCAGAAGAAGCCCAGCTTCCACAACAGCTTCAACCATCTGTACAATCTCGTACAAGACAACCCTGCTCAAATAAAGCAACTCGATAAAATTAAATATATCTATAACCAGTGGCAAAGGGAGTTGAAGCAAAAAGCGCTTTCTGGGTCTGTAAGGAATTCTGCTTTGACAAAAAGCACTTTATTTGATTCTTTGCATAAGGAGATTGAGAAACTCATTCAGCACGAAGAGATGCTTTTGAGAGTTCGCAAAAATCGTATACAGCAATTGAATAGTATTAACAGTGCGATCAATATTTTCAGCACATTCATCATTTTATTAGTAGCAATTTTAAATATCCAGTTGTTGCATTGGCGAGTCAAACTTCCATTAAACAAATTGACACAAGTTTGTAAACTTTGGCAAGCGGGACAAATGGAAGTGCAACTATCCCATTCTTCTATAGATGAGATCGGGCAACTAGCTGGAGTTCTTAACGCGATGGCTGATAAGACTCGTCACCGTCAACAAAGTATTGAGGTGCGTAACCAACAGCTTGAAGACATGATATCTGCACTTTCCCACGACCTACGTATTCCTTTACTTGCGACTCGTAACACTTTAAACTGTATGCTCAGAGGAGCTTTTGGTTCAGTCAATGACACTTGGAAGGAAGTTTTTGAAGAGTACCATGAAGCTAATGAGGATTTGCTTAAGCTTGTGGAACTCCTTTTAGATATCTCCCGTTATGAAGCAGGCAGCACTTGTTTAATGTGCGATCGCCTAAACTGGGAAAAGATTTTAATTAAAGTAATTAGTCAGATAAAAGCAACATCTACACGTGAGTTAGCCTTCATTTGTAAAACTTCTCAATTGCTGCCAGCTGTCTATGGTGATGAATTAGAAATTCAAAGAGTTCTACAAAACTTACTTGATAACGCTGTGCGGGTAAGTAAGCCTAACGGGGAAATTCTGATTGAGATAATGCCTTATGAACAAAAGCAAGTGCGGATTTCGGTGCGCGATCGCGGTTTGGGAATTGCACCGCAAGCTCAGGAAAAGCTGTTCCACCGCTTTATTCAAGGACGAGGGCATCGTGGAAGAAGTGGGCTTGGTCTGTACTTATGTCGTCAAATTATTGAGGCTCACGGAGGAAACATTGGTGTTGAAAGTTCTCTTGGAGAGGGAAGTACTTTCTGGTTTACTCTCCCAAGTGCCATAAATCAAGTTGATAGTAACGATGAACAGAATATAACCAGATGTAGCAATAATGATATCTAATATTGACGAAAAGAAAACTGTACGGATTCTATTAGTTGACGATCACGCTTTAATCCGCCGAGGGATAAAAGGGCAATTTAGCTTAGAACCTGGTTTTAGTATAGTTGGAGAGGCATTGGACGGTGGAGAAGCTGTTGAATTAGCTAGTCAACTCCAACCAGATGTAGTTTTAATGGATATCGATCTACCAGTTATGGATGGGATTACAGCCACCCAGCATATAAAAAGCAACTGCTTGACTACTTGTGTTTTAGCCTTAAGTGCCTTTGACGACGATATTCAGGTCATGGGGATGCTTGCAGCTGGTGCTGATGGTTACTGTCTTAAAACCATTGAATGGGAACAGCTCATCGCCGTTATTCAATTGATACTTCAAGGTGGTGCTTACTTAGATCCTCTAATCGCTCAAAAAGTTGCTCGGATGCTTAGGTCAACCGCTGTTGCTCCCGATGTTCCTGTATCTCAGGTAATAGCGCAACCTATTCTCAGTAATCGCGAACGCGAGATTCTTAAACTTATTGCACAGGGGCGCTCAAACCAGCAGATTGCAAACCAACTCTACCTCTCACTCGGAACCGTCAAGTCTTATGTACGTATGGTTCTCAACAAACTTAGCGTTGACGATCGCGTTCAAGCAGCAGCTTTAGCTGTACGCCAAGGGCTGATTTAAGCTTAGAGGAATTTATGTAAACAGTCAGATAATTCTGTCAAAGTAGTAGCCAGTGGTGAGATGTCATTCACGAGTTGTTCTGACCACAAAATGTAAGGCTGAAGTAGTTGATGCTGGAATTGCTCAGGTATGGGTAGACATAGCACCAATATATGAGGTTCAAACAAAGTTATCTCTTCCGGCGTGGGAATACAATAATATGGGAAAACTTCTGCATTTTGTTTTAAGCAATGACTGCTGACGCGCTGCACGGTCATGACATTTTTACCAATAACCATAATTCGGTGTCTTTTCATATTTCTATACTTATCTGCAAACGGGAAATGCCTACTATACAACAATGGTTTTAGCGATCGCAAAGGAAGTGCGATGGCGTAACCGCCCAGTGTTGAATGGATGTAACAATAAGGCTTGGGCGAATAAGTTGAGCTAAATCATCAGTTAAGAGCAAAAAGATAGAAAGAAGAAAGATTTATTTTTCTCACACAGGCTCAAGTCATTAACAGATAAAAAGCATAAGCAATTAAATTGCAATCTGACAACTCTACAGACTGCCATTATTACCTGAATATAAAAATGACGAGAGAAACAGAAATTCTCACTCGCTACTGGAAATATTTTCACTCAACATATCATCTGTTCAACATCAATTCTGGGTGGCAATAATTGTTTGTTATCTTATTTCTGTAGTTGTCAAAGCTCTGATTTTTTTGGTTTTTTATGTCCTGTAGTCAGTCAATCAGTGTTAAAAAAGTAAGCTATGTAAAGAAATGTAAATTTGCTGAATAGCTTATAAGTTGGTTCTTGTACAGGTTTGAAAAAACTAAACATACGTTTGTTTTTCCGTGCCTAATTATCTTATTATGAAATTTATACTATCTGTACGCCACAGCCAAACGGATAGTTAGCTGGATAATTTTATTCCTCATTAGGATACTGTATAAAAAATAATTTAAGTAGCCATCAGATAGTATTTTCTATCGGTATTTGCGTAAGAAAGTATACGTAGAGTTCACTAAGTCTTGACTCAACCTCGCGAACAAAGTCTCAAGTCCTATCAAATCTATGGCGTTGCATGAATGCGGTATAAATTGGCAGTTGAAACAATTGAAAGGCCGTTCAAAACTGAGTGAAATCATCCCATAATTCAGCAACACCAAATCTTTTATGGTGCTTATGCGTAGCAATGCAACTGTATTAAAAGCTTTGACAGATAAAAATTGAAGTCTGGCAACAGACATTGTTCATATTTTTAGCATTTATATGGTTTGATATCACCCAAACGTAACACTCTAAATATACCCGCATAAGCAGAAAACATCGGCAATGTTCTAACTTTTACTATTTCTCAATTGTAGATAGCGAACTTCAAAGTTATATGGCACACAAAAATAGTCTCTTTAACATTCGCTTTGACCGTATTTTCTCATCTGAAACACTCAGTTTTTTCCTAGTACAGCTTTTAAGACATCAGGGTAAATCCTTTGAATGGAAGAACAACCAAGTACAAAAGGTTAATCTCTTAAATATTGAGATTAACAATGTCTTGACAACAGAAGTTTTAGAAAATCTTAAATATGGTACTGTATTTACTCCCAATGTAGATCACATAATGAAATTGCAAAACGATCGTGAATTTCTTGAAGCTTATAAGACTGCTGATTACAAACTATGTGATAGTCAAATTTTAATATATGCATCTCGTTTCTTAGGTCAGCCCATCCAAGAAAAAATTTCCGGTTCTGACTTTTTTCCAGCATTTTATAACTTCCACAAACAAAATGAAACAATTAAAATATTTTTATTAGGTGCAGCACAAGGTGTAGCTATTAAAGCTCAAGAGAAAATTAATGCTAAGGTTCATAGAAATATAATTGTCAGCTCATATTCACCACCTTTTGGATTTGAAAAAAAAGAAGCGGAATGTAGAAAAATAGTTGAGATGATTAATTCTTCAGATGCCACAGTATTAGCCGTTGGGCTAGGCGCACCAAAACAAGAAAAATGGATATATAAATACAAAAACCAACTGCCAAATATCAAAATATTTTTAGCAATAGGTGCCACTATTGATTTTGAAGCAGGTAATATACAAAGGGCACCAAAATATATAAGTAATATGGGTTTTGAATGGTTATATAGAATGGTATCGGAGCCTCAAAGATTATGGAAAAGATATTTAATAGAAGGATTACCATTTTTTTGGTTAATTTTGCAACAGAAATTTCAGATAAATAAAATAACAAATAATCCTGGCTCTTAAATACCTTATCAGTTAAATATAATGAAACGAGTATGTGTGGTTTACCACACAGTTTCATGCTTTTGAAAGTCAGCTTCTTAGTTAATTAAATCTATAAAACTTATGACTCTGACACAAGAAAGGCAACCGATCGTGATTCAAACTCAGCAATGCTTAGATTTTGAGCATGGTAATACCTTAAGGGAACAGCTATCTAGCTTAGTACCTCACCCCAAACATCTTTGGGTGATTGATCTAGTCAAAGTAAATTTTATGGATAGTTCAAGCTTAATCGCTTTACTTAAGGAGGTTTTGTCTAGACGTTCAAGTGCCTATTGTTCGGTAATTTGCAAGCACTTGTTCGGACGATTTTTGAACTGACTCAGATGGATTCAGTGTTTGAAATTTATGATAACTAAATGCCGTCGTAATGATGTTGAATGCTTAAATATGAAGCATCGATCGCTACCGTCATTGCAAATATCTTAAAGAACAGATTGACTGGTGACATATTTACTTGCTTAACCTATTAAAAAATTTCATTCTCGCTTTTACAGGGTACTGAAATAAGTAAATGTACAGACGATCGAGTCGATCGACTTACTACTGAAACTGCAATTACCATGTCTAATACTTTTACTCCCCATCGTTTTGATATGCAAGTTCTAGATGATACCCATACTCTTCCTAAAGTTAAAGTTCCAGTTCATCCCTCTGTCATCAGTAAAGCCAAGCGAATGATTGACATCTTGGGTGCTGTTATTGGGCTATCGATTACAGTATTCTTAGCAATTCCGATTGCGATCGCGATTAAGTTAGATAGCCCAGGTTCTATATTTTACAGTCAAATTCGCTGTGGTTTGAATGGGCGTCACTTCCGAATTTGGAAGTTCCGTTCGATGTCAGTTGGAGCTGACCAACTTAAGCATCTAGTTAAGAATGAAGCTCAAAGCGATCGGATATTCAAAAATGAGAATGACCCCCGCATTACCTGTGTAGGAAGGTTTCTCCGCCGCACTAGCTTAGATGAACTCCCTCAGTTTTGGAACGTGCTGCTGGGGGAAATGAGTCTAGTAGGCACCCGCCCTCCTACTCCTAATGAAGTGATACACTACTCAAAGCACCACTGGGAACGTTTGAATGTCAAGCCGGGTATGACTGGTGAATGGCAGGCTCATGGCCGCTCCAGTATTAAAGACTTTGAAGATATTGTTCACATGGACTTAGACTACCAACGTAAGTGGTCTATAGTTTATGATATTAGTCTAATCTTCAAAACTTTAAAAGTTGTGTCAGATAAGAGTGGTGCCTGCTAACGCAGAGTTAATCGAAAAAAGTTATAACTTCACTGAAAAATAAGCTTGCAACAGTTCCTCCGAAATTGTGTAGGCGAACGCAAGTGCATCTCGTAAAAAAACCGTCGTAGATATCGCAGATTGAAGTATTGTCTCTGACTCAATTAAAGGATTTAAGAGGTTGTTTGAAAAGTGTTTTGTTGTGACTTTAGGCACTTTTAGATCCGTCCTAACCCACCTGAAAAAGGGAATTTAGAGGAAGTTAAAACTTTTGATAACGACAACGAACTTTTCAAACATCCTCTCAGTTCAACTTTATTCAAACAAGACACGATTTATTGCGTCTCTACATGAGTATTTTGGACAGCAGGGGATTTGATTTGCTAGTTCAATAATTTTAAAAAAACCTAACTAATTTACTCAACTTCCTCACAATGAATTAACAGCTTTTCCATCGCTTCTGCTAGAGAAATCAATTCTGTCCAAGAGGAACCACTAACTAAATTTTGGGCGTGAGCTAATCGGTTTCGCAACTGTTCAGCAGATTTGAGGAAACGTTCGCCAAACCGTTTTGATTTTAGTCCTAGTTGCTGGAGAAGTTCTGGTTGATTTAAAATCAACTCTCGCTTATCGCAGAATTGTAGATAATCTAATAAATCGGTGGCTTCGTTTCTTTCCTGACTTTCTCGCCATAGTCGTTGAGCAACTTCTAAGCGCTCAGGTTTAAGGACTTTTTGCCAAGAATCTTGAGGATAGTAAATCCGCACCAGCCGTAGTAAATTCATTTCTAGCAGCGTTACTAAGCCAAATAGTAACATTCGCACCGGTGCTTTCTGCAAGTCACCACAGGTGACAATACCACTTACCTGATTGCAATCTAAGACAAACAATCGCGGAGTTTGTTGCAAAATGGGTAGCAACTTTATCAGTGGGGTGGAAATGGCAATTAGTTCTTTGGGATGAAACACTCGTTGATAGTCGCTACATTTACCTTTTTTGCCTGGGATCAAACTAGAGCGTTCTACATAACCGCTAATAATATCTCCCGTCTCCACGCCGATAACATCAAAATTTTGCGCTTGCATCCAATGCAGCACTTCTTTCGCCTCCGCATCAGCTGGCATAGCTTTTAGGGGTTCTGCCACGTATTCAATGGTGATATTGTTCTCAAATAAACTCCGCAAGTCTTGAGAACGTGATTTTAAGTGTTTCATCCCCCGGCTGTGAACTCACGTTAAATAATCCTACGGCACTCACGCGATGTCTGCGACGGGCTACGCCTACGCCAGTGGAATTTTCTGTTAGATTATCCTTGCATAAGCGTAGCTATCCCAACAAATACCATAGACTAATGTTATACCATCTTAGTTGGTATCATTTTAGTGATGGTTTAGACAATCTCAAGTAACAAAATATTTCGCATCTAGAAAAAAATAAATATATATGTAGTTAACTATATGAGAATAGTTGATTAATTGCGGTAGAAATGCCGAAAATACCGACAAAAAAATGTTATTACTAAAACGACGTATCGAATTGATACTTGGTAGAATCTTACCAAGATAACCAAAATTGATAATAATATTATTATGCCAAGAAAAGAACAAGGATGGGTTACATTTCAAACCTCAGAGGATGAGCGGAAGATTCTAGAGGAGTTCTGCGAACAGTCTCAACGCACTAAGACTGAGATTCTGCGGGAACTCGTGCGTAGTCTCACTCAGCAAAACTTAGCACCAATATCACCACCAACTCAGCAGGAACAACAGGCAGATATCTATTACACTCAAAAGCCTAACATAGAAAGTAGTATTCAAAAGAAACCACTAAAAGTTAGCTCTCGCAATATTCTTAAAGGTGTGGTTAAACGAGTTGTTTATGGAGCAGTTAATAGTGAGGTTACTTTGGAGATTATTCACAAAGTAGAATTAACTTCGATTATCACCAGAGCTTCTGCAGAAGAGTTAGAATTATCTGAAGGAAAAGAAGCTTATGCAGTTATTAAATCTAACGATATTGTCATTGCCAGAGAATAGAAATACGTTGATTTGGGGCGTTATATAGCAATCCTATTTGATTCCTGATTACTTGTAAAGATCGGGGACTAGGGACTGGGGACTGGGAAGATAGGAATAAAGGTGTATTGAGTTTTTTCAGAAATAAAATATGAGTCCTATAGTTAAATATTAAGAGAATAAACTTTCTTTACTTGAGTAAATATAGTTGATGCGATCGCTTATGTAATAACCAATACTTTTGGGTTAAGGGGGAAAGGGGAAAGGTTTGAATTTACCTTTATCCGCAAACCCATTAGCCTTACCCCCAGACCAAAAAAGAGATTGTTGGGTTTATCCGAAAAGTATTGATGTAATAGCTGGTTTTCGTATTAATGGAATACACGATAAGCTCGACTTTATCCATTTTTGGCTACGGGTCATCACAAATGTAGGCGATCGC
>NZ_JAVRCD010000032.1:76550-91740 GCF_034530895.1 Nostoc sp. DedQUE08 | reverse complement strand
GGTGGCCAAAAACCAGATCGGCTTAATTATAAGTAATCATCCGAACTTGATATTATTCTCCTTTTTGGGAATGAATGGGGGCATTGGGCATTGGGCATTGAGGATTGGGTTTAGGGGAGGGCATTGAGGATAATTCTTATCCCATGCCCCATGCCCTATGCCCCATGCCCTATTCGTTATTCCCTAATTCCTTAACGTATTGCTCGTAGAACTCCAAAGCAACCTTTTCAATTACGTCGTAAGCTTCAATAGTCTTGATTCCAGCTTCTTGCAATTTTTCTTGAGGACAGTTACCAATCTTGGAAACTAAAACTGCTTTGCAATCTGCGATCGCTTTCATAATATGCTCAAAAGAAGCTTCTTCGCCGTATCCACCTTGGCAGTATTGGTCAATTTTGCGATGACCGACAAAGCGAACTTCGTTTCCACCCACTTCGTAAATTTGGAATTCTTTCGCATGACCAAAGTGTTGGTTAACTAATCCGCCGCCTTTGGTTGCTACTGCAACTAAAACTTTCGGACTATTGGCAACTTTCTTACCAGCTAGCGCCTTATCTTTGGCTACTTTAAGTTCTTCTTTGAACTTCTCAATTCCTTCGTGAACAGTAGCGCGTTGTTCCATGTCATATTCGGGAGCCATTTCCAAGAATTTCTCTTTGGAAAACTCCTGACTGCGGTCTTCTCCCAATAATCCGACTGCATCGGCACGACACTGGCGACAGTGACGCATCATTTTCATGTTACCTGAGCAATTGTCTTGAACTTCTTTGAGTTCTTTGGGTGTAGGGCCGCGTTGACCGGTTAAACCGAAGTGTGTGCCATGTTCTGGTGCAGAAATCAATGGCATGATGTTGTGCAAGAATGCACCTTTCTCACGAATGACTCGATTCACTTCGACTAAGTGATGGTCATTAATTCCGGGAATCATTACGGAGTTGACTTTGCACAAGATATCAGCATCTTTCAAAGCTTGCAATCCTTCCATCTGTCTTTCGTGGAGGATTTTTGCACCTTCAAGACCTCTATAACGCTTGCGTTTGTAGTGAACCCAAGGATAAATCAATGCACCGATCTCTGGATCTACCATGTTAATGGTGATCGTAACGTGATCTATATTTAATTGTTTAATGCGATCGATGTAATCAGGCAGCATTAAACCATTGGTTGATAAGCACAGCTTGATATCTGGTGCTTGTGCTGCAATCAACTCAAATGTGCGGAAGGTTTTTTCTGGGTTCGCCAATGGGTCGCCAGGGCCGGCAATTCCCACAACTGTCATTTGAGGAATCTTACCACCAATGACCAAAGCTTTGTGTGAAGCTTCTTCTGGTGTTAGCAATTCGCTAACTACTCCAGGACGGCTTTCGTTAGCGCAATCATATTTGCGGTTGCAATAGTTGCATTGAATGTTGCAAGCTGGTGCAACTGCAACGTGCATCCGCGCGTAGTGGTGATGAGCGTCTTCGCTGTAGCAGGGATGTTTAGCAATGCGTTCTTGGAGCTTTTCGTCCCTTTCCACGGTGGTGCTGGTGGTGCTGTCACAGCCGCAACCACCTGATTTTGCTTGGGTTGGCGATTCCGTAGCGTTGGAGTTGAGGAGTCGTGTAGACGGTGATGTCATTGAGTTTCGCAAAAGGTCGGTGGACTTGGCTGCCACTGTGGGAGATGCTGTTGCTACTCTTTCATGCCCAGAATTGAAGTCGCGTCTTCCACACTGCCTGCAAACCCTTGGGTGAGGGCGACTTGTTTTCAAGTCAGGCAGGCGATAGATATCTGATGTTCGGCTGGTGTGTGTCAACGTTCGGTTCTTGGGTAGAATTTGTGCTTACAGCCGCGACTTCTCTTCACTTCAGGCATGGTGCTATGTCATCCCTCCACTCACTTTCCGCTTTGTTTTGTTTCAGAGCGTTAGGTGATTGGCGATATAAGATTTATAGCAGCCGTCTCCCAGCCAGATGTTGCGTCTCTCTAGGATAGAATTTATTGGATTTATTACTTTTGTACTCAAATACTAAAAACTCTAATTCTTCAAGGATTACAAGAATTAAAAAAGTTTTTTTTAGGTAGGGGTTCTAGTATTTTTTGGTTGGGGTTCTAGTGTTTATAGATGGGGGTTCAGGATTTCTTTGTACTCAGCTAAAACCCAATCCCAGCAATAACTTTAACTAACTTGAAACTAGGTTTGGGTTATTTAAATGTGTACTCAGATTTCCCTCCACTTTCGTCAAAAGCAATAAATGACAAGGGTTTGAGGGTGAAAAACTGGAGTAGTCTATATCGTTCTACTCCAGAAACGTGCGAAATTCAATTCTGTATCTAACATATCATTTTTTTGAGGGTAAAAATGCAATTCATATTTTTTTAATTTTTGCTTTGACAATCATATTCAATTGTGGTTCTAAGTCTTGTCTGGTAAGCCATATAAGCTGTTGCAAATAAGTGTGTTGCTGCACATAATTTTCAAAAAACTTAACTTTTAACTCCTTTTTTTCATTCCCACAATGAGGAGATGGGCAGGAAACTCTCAGGTTTTGTGTTTGAGAGAAACAACAAACTATAATCTAACATGATTGAGCGATCACAATGATTTTTCTGAATTGCTCATTACAAACCTTAGCAAAAACCTCACCCCCTAACCCCCTTCCCGACGCTCTAAGGGGAAAATTTTAAAGTCTCTCTCCTTTTAGGAGAGAAATTTAGACAGAGGTTTAAAAGCTACAATCAAACCAAACGTGAAAAAATCTTAGTTATGATAGCCATCCCTCAAGAATCGTCAAAAATGACCGTTGAGGAATATCTCGAATGGGAACCTCAGCAAGATGTTCGCTACGAATATGCAAATGGCGAAGTGTTTGCTATGACAGGCGGTACAATTCCCCATAACGACATTGCACTCAATCTCTACAGACCTTTGTACTCCCATTTGCGTTCCAGGGGTTGTCGAGTGAATGTGTTAGACGTGAAAATGCAACTCACTCCCCAGAGTCGCTACTATTATCCTGATGTTATTGTCAGTTGCGACCCTGAAGACCTCAATGCCCGCAAATTTATTCAACATCCCAAGCTGATTGTCGAAGTTCTTTCCCCAGGTACAAGCGCTAAAGATCGGGGTGAAAAATTTACTTACTATTTGACAATCCCCAGTTTGCAAGAATATATCTTGATTGATTCGGAACAAATCTCTGTCGAACGTTACTGTCGGGGTGAGGGTAGGATGTGGCTTTACTATCCCTACACAGCTGGAGATATGGTCACTCTATCGAGCATTGAGTTTGAATGTCCAATTGAATTGCTGTATGAAGGTGTTGTATTTACCACCGAAGAATGAAGAATAAAGAGAATGTTCTTTATTATCTTGTAAAAAGCGATATCTACGACGGGCTGCGCCTACGCACCTTAAGCAACTGCATAGCCTGTGTAGGGTCTTAACTCCGGTGGACGAAAGCCAAGGACGATGTGTTCTTTAGGAATTCCAGCCCGTTCTAAATCGGCGGCAATGCCTTCTTCAGTGCCATCCCGTTGAATCCAGATTTTGCCATCAATCAGGTCAATATGAACCAGACAGCCATGAATGCGGCGATCGCCATTCCAACCTAGATCCATCCATAAATAGCGATCGCGGTTTCGATCGAACACCACTTCTGATTGAATATCCGCATAGGAATAACTCAGTGAAGCATATTCACTGAGGATAGTTTCAATCACCTGGCGATAGTGGTCTAATTGGGTACGATCCATTGTTTGATGACCTCCTGTTTTGGATCGAATGTAATCAGTTTTAAACGATGATTTCTTAATAAAAGCTTGCCAATGGGTTCTTCAAACAAATCATCAAAAACTCTGTTAGGCACTGCAAGATATAACATTCGCTCTGGCTCCAACTCAA
Organism: Nostoc sp. DedQUE08; assembly: GCF_034530895.1. Classification (NCBI taxonomy): domain Bacteria; kingdom Bacillati; phylum Cyanobacteriota; class Cyanophyceae; order Nostocales; family Nostocaceae; genus Nostoc; species Nostoc sp. DedQUE08. Next base: position 87,854 of record NZ_JAVRCD010000032.1, on the reverse strand, counting down.
TTAAGATATCCTGATATAAAATATACTGGCCTAACGCTTTTTCTAAATCATCAACATCCGATCTGCCGCTAAAACTTTTAATCTCAACTGCAATTTTGTATTCTGCCTTTTGCGCCGCTAACAGTTATCTAGCAAGCGATCGCTCTCTCAAACTAAAAGAGTCCTCAAACCCAATGGAATTTATATCACCACACTACCCAGCCCCGAAGTCTTTTTAGAGAGAGTCTTAACAGCGTTTCTTCCCGGTCAAAAAGCCAAATTTATTTTGCAAAAACCCAACACTCAAGATTTGATTTATTTGAAAGACTTGATTGAAGCGGGTAAAATTCGTGTGGTAATCGATCGCACATATCCCTTACAAGAACTAGGAGCGGCTCATGCTTATAGCGAAACGGGCCGTGCAGTGGGAAAAATTACCTTAGTGCAGCCCGTCGTAGACATCGCAGTTATTACCAACAACATTTAAGTTATCTCGGTTGCCTTTGTATACTCCTGGAGTCGTAAGAAAAGACTAGGAAATTCCGCCATTAGGGTCTTTGTAGACCTTAATCAGTTATCACGGCGTGTAGGAAAGCTTATAGATAGCGCCGCTATAGTCATCCGAAATTAACAAATTACCTTGTTGGTCTACTACCATATCCACGGGTCGCCCCCAGGTTTCTTGCGTTGCTGGAACTACCCAACCGGTGACTAAATCTATCTCTTGTCCTGGGGTTTTTGTTGTACTGTTCCAGGGAAAGTAAATTATTTTGTAGCCCGTTTTCTTCTGCCGATTCCATGAACCATGCAGCCCTGCCACTACCCCATTTGAGTATAGGCTGGGAAAGTTGGTATTTTGTAAGAATGTTAGTCCCAAGGGAGCGGAATGGGCTTGGATACCTTTGCTAATCCTGTCCAGTGTATTGCAATTAACACTTCCATTAGCATTGAACTGATAGTCGCGGTCAAATGGCATATTGTCAAGGCCATTTGGGGTATAAGGATTGGGATTGCAGAATGGCCAACCGTAGTTACCGCCATCTCGAACTTTCGTGAACTCCTCTGGTGGGTGGTTGTCTACGTAGGAGGGGATAATCTTACCGTAATTGCCACTGCTATCGTTGAAAGGATAGGCGATGTTATCTCGATTATTAACGACTACCCAAAGATCGTTTGTGCCAGGTAAGAATGCTAACCCTTCAGCGTTACGTAAACCTTGAGCAAAAAGTCGCTGATTGGTTCCATTAGCGTTGTACTGGTAAATTGCACCACGCTTTGGATTACTCACAGTATCTTCCTTACAGGCATTGCATGTAGAGGCGATCGACACGTACAGTTTGTGGTTGGCATCAAGTGCGATATTTTTCAGTTCGTGACCATAAGCGCCTTTGAGTTCCCGCGTGCTGCTGTCTGGTAAGCCAGTTACAACGATTTGACGATTTTTCGCTACTTTATCTCCAGAGTTGTAAATGAAGCGGTTAATTTGATGAGTCTCAGAGATATAAATGTATGTGGTGTTGTCAATCTTATGAAACACAATGTCGTGTGGTTTGCGTAGACCCGTCACGAAGTCAGAAATAATTGGGTCTTTGCTGCCATTTGGCCGGACAATTAACACTTTACCAGAACTGGGCTGTGATACTAGAAGATCCCCATTGGGAGCAACTGCCATAAAGCGAGCTTTGTTAATGCGAGCATAAACAGAGATAGAGAATTTGGGCGGCACTTTCAAGTAACGGGTAGTATTAAAGGGCCAAGAGGTCATTGTACTAGGCACTTTCAGCTTGGTTTCAACAGACGCAGGGGGCGGTTGACCGATCGCTGCGGTGTTAAGAACCTCTAAGGACATCAAACTAATTAGCGATGCAGATAGTATGCGTCCAAGTATCTGTGTTGGTTTTAAAGTAAATGCAACCATTTTGAACTTCCCTCTAGCTTAATAGCGATCTGTGTTACATATAATTCTCGGCTAGCCGATTTTACCGAGAGTCTGAACAAAACTAACTCAGAGGTATTATTTTTTGGAAATATTTAAAATATCTTTATCTACTGCTATATTTTCTAACTTATCAAAAAATGGGTGAACCGATAAAAAAGGCAGAGCGATCGCTCTTGTCAACTAAAATATTTCTCAAGCTACTTAGCCTTGAAATTATTATGCAGAGCGTCTTAACAGCCTTCCTTTCCAGTCAAAAAGCCAAGCTTGTGTTTGACGAACCCAAGGCTGAGGACTTGGTTTTTCTCAAATAGTGGTAATTGATTGCACGTATCCCTTGGTATAACTAGCGGCGGCTCATGGTTGTAGCGAGGTAGTTTACGAATCTGGTTTTTACCCCACCCTAACCCTCCCCTTGTAAAGGGGAGGGAACTAGATTCCTGTTTCCCCCCTTTATAAGGGGGGATTAAGGGGGGTAATTTGACTTGTGTGTACACCGTAGCCTAAAAGGAGAGAGGTTCTTCAGATACCTGTGATATTTCTGCAAGAACCCTGAAATCTGGAAACATTACTCCAGCTAGTGGATATACTCGTAATCAAAATCTCAACAGAAGCGAGTATTATGCTGGACTGGTTAGCTATGTGGGGTGTAACTCAGGCCGCCGGGTTGATTTTTAAACCCATTCTGGAAGACTTAGCCAAGGATGCTGCTAAAGATTGGGCTAAAGATTTATTAAAAGGCATCCCTGGCAAGATTTTCCAGAAACTTAAGAAGGAAGACATAGAAATTGCTGCTGGGAAAGCGTTAAAGGAATTTTTGCAACTGATGCAGCAGCAGCTAAAAGTTCGTTGCAAACTTGGTGAAACTGAGATTAAAGAGTACACCACAGACATCCAGAAATTTATCAGCGATAAGTCAGTTACAGAAATTCTTGGTAAGGGTTTTGATATTAATTGTGAATTTCTAGACGCTAAAACCCTAGAAGATAGTTGGAACAGGCTGCAATTAAAACCTCTGCCATCTAAGTTTAACTGGCAATCAATTACAGAACAGTATTTAACACAAGTCCAAGAACTTCTTTTAGATTCAACAGAATTACACCATATCCTAGAATTACAAAAGTTATCTGATATTGAAATAAATACCAAAGAAATTGCTGGTGTTATTGTAGATTTTAATTTAGTGAAATATCAAGAAGGAATCCGCGAACGCTATGGCAATCTCAAGTTAGATAGCTTAGATACTAGCGGCTATGCCTATAACGAACTTAAATTATGGCGGATTTTTACTGCTCAAAATGTCCGAGAAACTCATCAAGTTTTACCACAAGTTCACGAACTGCCTAAAGAACATCTGAGACGGCTGCGAAAAAGTGACCAAGTAGAAGCAGTTGAATTAGAAGAATTAGAACGCCACAAACGGGTTTATTTTGAACAGCCGATCCGTTCAGTTTTGGATGTTGTCAATAAAAAGCAAGATTATAAATATATTGTGATTTTGGGCGATCCTGGTTCAGGTAAGTCTACATTGTTGCAATTTCTGGCTTTGACTTGGGCTGAGTCACCACTGGATAATGTTATATCTTTACCAATTCCCTTGCTCATTGAATTACGCACTTATATGCGGCGACGGGAAGATAAAGAGTGCAATAATTTTCTAGAATTTTTTCATCAATGTAGTGGTGCTGTTCATCATCTCAATCAGCTTGAACTAGATAAACAATTAAAAGCTGGTAATGCCTTAGTGATGTTTGATGGTTTGGATGAGGTATTTGACCCTGGTAAGCGAGAGGATGTAATTACTGATATTCATCGCTTTACTAATGAGTATCCTGATGTGCAGGTAATTGTCACTTCTCGGATTATTGGCTATAAACCGCAACGATTGCTTAATGCTGAGTTTCGCCACTTTATCTTACAAGATTTAGACTCAGAACAAATTCAGGATTTTATCTACCGTTGGCATGAGTTAACTTTTACCGATGCTGTAGATAAAGTCAGAAAACGGGAACGGCTACAAAGAGGGATTGCAGCTTCCAAATCTATTGCAGAACTGGCGGGAAATCCTCTGCTGTTGACGATGATGGCAATTCTTAATCGGAATCAAGAGCTACCAAGAGATAGAGCCGAGCTTTATAATCAAGCATCGCGGGTACTGCTGCATCAATGGGATGTGGAACGCGCTTTGATAGAAGATCAGAGGTTAGATCCCAAGACAATTGATTATAAAGATAAGCAAGCGATGCTGCGTCAGGTTGCTTATCTTATGCAAACTAGTGATAAAGGTTTGGCAGGTAATTTGATTAATGAAAATGATTTAGTAAAAGTTCTGACTGCTTATCTCAAAACTATAGAATTTGATAAACCCAGAGAAGTTGCAAAGGTGATGATTAATCAACTGCGGACTCGCAACTTTATGTTATGTTTCTTGGGTGCGGATTATTATGCTTTTGTGCATCGGACGTTTTTAGAATACTTCTGTGCTTGGGAGTTTGTCTGGCAGTTTAAAGAAACGCAAACACTGACTATTGATAAACTTAAAGATGAAGTTTTTGGCAAACACTGGCAAGATGAAAGTTGGCATGAAGTCCTGCTGCTAATTGCGGGAATGATTGAGCCTAAATTTGTTGGCGAGATTCTTGATTATTTAATACTGCAAGATGGCGAAGAGGAAAACTTCGTCAATCTCTTTTTGGCGGCTAAATGCCTTGCGGAGGTGAGAAATAGGACTGCTATTACATTAACAGCTAGTCAGTTACTAGTTAAATTAAAAGACTTACTTAATAAAGATTATCAAATAAAAGAGGTAATTGATAAGGCAGACTATCTAGATGATGACGTGGAAGACTATCTAGATGATGATATAGAAAAAAGAATAATATTTTATGATGTGATTCCAAAAGCAATTTCATCTATTGCAACTACTTGGAGAGATGATCCAGATACGTTATCCTGGCTTAAAACTTGTGCTAAAGAAGGTTATGATACCCAACAAGCAGCATTACAGGAATTAGCTAAGGGTTGGAGTCATGATTTAGAAGCCCTTAAAATCTGCGCTGAAGATATGCATCACCCAGATAGTCGAAAAAGTTTTTTAGAAAAGGTAGTAAAAGGCTTTCAAGACAGTCATGAAACTTTATCTTGGCTAAAAAATCGCGCGCAGTCTGATATTAGTTGGCTTGTGCGACAAGCAGCAATGGATGAGATTATTAAATATTGGAAATATGATCCAGGCACTTTACCTTTTATCAAAGCTCAAGCTAAGTTTGATGAATGGATTAATGTTCGACGAGCAGCACTGGAACAGTTATCTAAAGAATGGAAAGATGATCCTGATTTATTTGAGTTTTTGCATGATTGTGCTATTCTTGACCCTTTTGAACGTATAGCATTGTCTGTAAGCAATCCCCGACAAACCGCACTTGAAGCAATTATCAAGCAATTTACTCAGCATGACCAGACTTTACCACTGTTGCGCGATCGCGCACAAAATGACCCAGATGAGCAAGTGCGGGAATTTGCTCAGAAGAAGTTGGCACAATTAGAGAAGTAGAAGAGTTGCAAAAATATGAGTAACACAGAAGTTCGTCAGCAAATCAACCAATATTTAGATGTATTATCTTCAGAACGCTTACAACTGGTTGCTGATTTTTTAGCATATCTAGCAGATAAGGAGAGTGAAGATGCTACCCAAGAATTGCTTGATATCCCTGGATTTATTGAATCCTTTGAAAGAGGTAAAAAAGATATTGCTGAAGGTCAGGTAAAAAACTGGAGAACAATTCGTAATTCTGTTTCAGAAAGATGAAATATACAATCGTGATTCAATGGTCAGAAGAAGACCAATGTTATGTAGTTTTGCTACCTGAGTTTACGCATATAATGCAGCCTTGCACTCACGGAGAGACTTACGAAGACGCTTTGAAAAATGCTCAATAAGTTTTAGAGATGCTGATTGAATCATCTTTGACTGACGGTGAAACTCTACCAGAGCCTAAAACGCTAGGAAAGTCGTTAAAAGTAGCATTGTAAATCAGTAAAATTAAATAAAAAGAGATAATCTCATGACTACATCTGTAAATACCACCAAAGTCTACGACGAAATTATAGAGTTTATTGCTGCTGGCACCACTCCCCAAAGTGTTATCGATTTCAAACTCTCGGATGCAGCCAAAGACCGTTTAGAGGATTTAGTTTATCGGGCAAAAACTGAAGGTCTTACTGGAAGTGACCAGCGAGAGTTAGATCATTTCCTCACGCTAGAGCATATTATGAGGTTGGCAAAAGCAAAAGCTCATCAGTACATTAACCCTAAGTGAGTATTCAAAGTGTCTCGTCTATATATTAATGCAGAACTGCGGCGTTTAGTTGCCGATCGCGCCGCCCATCTATGCGAGTATTGTTTATATCCAGAATTAGACGGCTTAGGCTTTCAAGTTGACCATATAATCGACATTAAACACGGCGGCGCTACAACAGCAGATAATCTCTGTTATGCCTGTATTTTCTGTAACCTGCAAAAAGGCACGGATTTAGGCTCAATTAATTGGCAAACTGGCGAACTTGTGCGGTTCTTTAACCCACGCAGAGACTTTTGGGGCGAGCATTTTCGGCTAAATGAGGCTGTAATTCAGCATCAAACAGACATCGGTGAAGTCACCGCACGTATTCTAGATTTTAACGGCGATGAAAGGATTATAGAACGACAAGCTTTGATTGCATCTGGTCAGTATCCATCAGCATCGGCACTAAAACAGATAAATAAATAGGTTATCATGTGCGATCGCATCCACCAATGGGAATTCTATACTTAGCAACTATTGCTACTTCACCATTAGAACTCCGAAGGTAGATATACGATGGCCTATCAAAATATTGCAGCCACCCTTTCGCCACAAGATATCCAAGAAATTAAAGCCGCGCTACAGACAGTCCAAAGAAAGATGCCGTTTCTGATTACTCTCAGCACTGAAGAACGGCGTAAGTTAGTAAAAATGGGCGATAAAAGCCTAGCTTTTGTGAACAATAGCATTACTGCTGCTCAGTCTAACCGCGAAATTCTTCCAGCTACTTTTGACGTTGAGGAACTGGTTCAAGATTATCAATTAGCTGCTGCGCTTACCGAACTTTTAATCTCCATGCAGCAACTCACCGAACAGGTAGATGATACCCTAATGGCTGTCGGTAGTGAAGCTATGACTAGCAGTTTGACTGTTTATGATTACGTCAAGACTGCATCAAAAAAGACTCCAGGTTTAAAAACTGTCGCTGAACAGTTGGGTGAACGCTTTAAAGCTATCAAAGGTAGACCAACTAAGGCTGTATCTGGTTCTTGAGTCTTTGATACTCATTAATCAGGCTTTGGACTCCATTAATGAGTCTTTGATACTCATTAATGAACCTTTGGACTCCATTAATGAGTCTTTGATACTCATTAATGAGTCTTGGAACTCCATTAATGAGCCTTTGAACTTCATTAATGAGTCTTGGAACTCCATTAATGAGCCTTTGATACTCGTTAATGAGCCTTTAAACTCCATTTAGGAGTCTTGGCAGTTGCAAATTTACTGCTTGCTGGGTGCGGTTGATTAATTCCCTGGCGGTGCTAATGGCTGTATCTTCGTCTTCAATTACTAATTTTATCGTAGCAATGCCTATTGGTAAGGATGCAGTTGAGCCTAATTCATCTAAGTAAATTCTACTGATACGCTGGCTGTGGAAGAATTCTATGAAATCTTCTTTCTCACCTATATCTATATCTCTGCTGGGATAAATCACCACTCCTCGCCAAGGATTTTTGCGTCTATTTTGGCGTAAGTATAAAGAAATTTCTGATACTAAGCGTAAGTAAATCTCTGTGTCTGGTTGAAACTGAACCTCGACAAAATAAATCGGCACTTCTCGATCTTGGATAGGAAGAAATACACCATCAATTCTAAAGGCTGTTTGTTTGATTTCAACTGAAGCAAATTGATAGGTGTTGGCAGTTTCGGGAGGATTGCCAATTAGTTCAAAAAAGATGCTGGGGAATTCTTGAAATAGGCGATAAAATATGCTGTCGGTTTTCACACTTATTTTTGATCGATTAAAGTCAATATCACCAAAGTCTTGTAATTGAATAAGCATCAAATGCTGTATCTGCACTAATAATTGGAATATTCTCTACCATTGCTTGGGCAATTAAAATTCTATCAAAGGGGTCACGATGTTGTAAGGGTAAGGTAGTAATTACATCAATATTGTCAAGATTGATACTGAGTAAATTAAAATCATTTAATGCTATTTGTTGCTCGATAAAAGTCTTAATTGGCAAACCAAAACTTAGCTTACCAATGTTTTGCTTGATTGAGATTTCCCACACGCTAGCAATGCTGATGAGCTTTTCGTTATTTTGGTCTTCTATTAATAGTCTCATCTTGTCACTAAAACTTTGATGTCCTTGAAAAAACCAAATCAAAGTATGAGTATCTAACAATACCTGCATTACATATAATCCTGGAATTCTTCTAATGGCGCATCAAAGTCATCTGAGATTGTAATCAAATCTTTAGCGCTACCAAATAAAGGAGAACGTTTTTTTTCTGGAATCACCGGAGTCAGTTTTACCACGGGCTGCTCATCTTTGGTAATAATAATTTCCTCACCATTGATTGCTGCTGCGATTAATTCGTGTAAGTGTTGTGATGCTGCGTCAATCGTAATGTGTTGCATAACTATCACCATTTAATTAATTATTTTACAGCTATTTTTATAAGTTTATGCTTAGAGAAAACTGTTCAATGCGATTGAGAGCATGTCCAACTTCGGTAACAAATGTGTCTCCCATCTCGCGGCTAATATGAGCCAAGCATCTTGATTTTAGCTTAGGTTACTTTTTCTGTATCAAGCTAAATATTCAAAACAGCTAACTCAGCACCCACTACTTTAGCCGCCAAATTTTGATGGTGTTGTCAGCACTACCACTGGCAAGAGTTTTGCCATCTGGGTTAATGGCGACGGAAATAACCTCTTCAGAATGCCCACTGAGAGTGCGAATTTGCTCTCCGCTTGCGAGATTCCACAGTTTGATGGTTTTGTCTCGACTACCACTAGCAAGGGTTTTGCCATCTGGGCTAATGGCGACGGAATTAACCCCATCAGAATGCCCACTGAGAGTGCGGATTTGCTCTCCGCTTGCGAGATTCCACAGTTTGATGGTGTTGTCACCACTACAACTGACAAGGGTTTTGCCATCTGGGCTAAAGACGACGGAAACAACCCAGTCAGAATGCCCAGTGTTCGCGTAGCGTTCCGAAGGAAGGGTGCGGATTTGCTCTCCCGTTGTTATATCCCACAGTTTGATGGTATTGTCAAAACTACCACTAGCAAGGGTTTTGCCATCTGGGCTGATGGCGACGGAATAAACCGCGCCAAAATGCCCTTTGAGAGTGTGAATTTCTTCTCCAGTTGCCAAATTCCACAGTTTGATGCTTTTGTCATAACTACCACTGGCAAGGGTGTTGCCATCTGGGCTGAAGGCGACGGAAAGAACTAAGTTAAAATGCCCACTGAGAGTGCGAATTTGCTCTCCGTTTGCCAAATTCCACAGTTTGATGCTTGTGTCACGACTACCACTGGCAAGGGTGTTGCCATCTGGGCTGAAGGCGACGGAATAAACTGTGTGAAAATGCCCACTGAGAGTGCGGATTTGCTCTCCGGTTGCCAAATTCCACAGTTTGATGCTTTTGTCATAACTACCACTGGCAAGGGTGTTGCCATCTGGGCTGAAGGCGACGGAATCAACTGGGTTAGAATCACCTGTGAGGGTTCTTTCTAGAAAAGAACTGCTGGGAAAGCTCTCAACTAAAAATATTGGACTAGTTGGAAACAAGCGATAACGAACGTAGCCATAGAACTGAGTTGCAACTAGGGTAATAGCAGCACCCACCAGAAATCTTTTTCTGAAATTAGTATTTTGTCTGGATGGCTTTTGTGGCAGTCCTTGTGATATTAGTAGTGACTTTGCTGGTGCTACTAGCGTTGATGCTTGCTGCTGAGAAATTACTGTAGACGGTGGCGGTGATACTGGAGTTGCAATTACTGGCTGGGTTGAAGGTATTGAAGGTGATCGCGGGGGATTTAAATCTTGTAAAACTTCCTCGGCTGACTGATAACGCTGCTGAAATTCTTCTTGCAACAATTTATCTAGCATACGCCCCAAATTCTGACTCACGCTTTGCTGTAAATGCTGTCTCCAACTCGCAACCCAGCCATAACCTTGTCGTTTCCAAAGTTCCCAAGGGTAAATTCCACTCAAGAGGTGAAAGCAGGTTGCACCGATACTATATAAATCACTAGCTGGGTAAGCTTCACCTCCTTCCATTTGTTCTAGTGGCGCATAACCAAAGGAACCAATAGTTGTTCCTACCTGCGTCATCACCGTTGCTGTCAGTTGCTTGGATGCACCAAAGTCAATCAGCACCAACTTCCCATCACTGCGACGAATGATATTCTCTGGCTTGATGTCGCGGTGAATAACTTTGTATTGATGAACTGTTTTGAGAATATCTAACAAATCAAGCAATAATTCTCTGACTTTTTGCTCGTTGAAAATTCCCTGCTGTTGTAATTCCGCCAATAAATTCTGCCCGTCGATAAACTCCTGCACTAAATACAGGCGATTATCTTGCTCAAAATATGCCAACAGTGTGGGAATTTTGAGATGTTTTCCTAACTGTTGCAGTCGCTTTGCTTCTTGCTCAAATAGTTCCGTGGCTTTATTTAGTGCGTCAGTTCCCTGGACTTGCGATGCAAACTGCTTGATAACACAATGCTCATTTAGTTTGTCTATATCTTCTGCCAAATAAGTCTTACCAAATCCTCCGCCACCTAATGATTTAATCGGGCGATAGCGGTTTCTCAACACTACCAATCCTACGCCGCAGTTTGAGCAGAACATTGTGCCATCAGGATTGGGCGGATTGTGGCAAGCTGGATTCAGGCAGCAGATCATAAACTGTGCTTCTGTGGAGAAATGTATTTATTATCGCTTAAGCACAACCCATTCTTTGTAGAAACCGCAAAATTAAGGCTTATTTTTCTGGGTTCAAGTTCTGTTTATTTTTGCCAGCGAGAATCTTCAAATTATTGAACCCGCCAATTAAAAAGAATATTCGCATTGCAGAAGAAGCAATTAGGCGGCGTGTTGAGGAAGCATATAGAAGAAAGAAAGTAAGATTCCCAAACTGTAATACTCGTTAATGAGCGTTTGAACTCCATTAATGAGCCTCTGAACTTCATTAATGCACCTCTAAACTCCATTAATGCACCTCTAAACTCCATTAATGCACCTTTGAACTCCATTAATGCACCTTTGAACTCCATTAATGCACCTTTGAACTCCATTAATG
>NZ_JAVRCD010000032.1:0-76450 GCF_034530895.1 Nostoc sp. DedQUE08 | reverse complement strand
CATTAATGCACCTTTGAACTCCATTAATGCACCTTTGAACTCCATTAATGCACCTCTAAACTCCATTAATGCACCTCTGAACTCCATTAATGAGCCTTTGAACTCCATTAACAAATCTTCAGATACCTCGTTCCCAGTCTATGGCTGGGAATGCCTATTTGCAGCTTCTACCTCCCGAATTCGCGGCAGAGTCGCAATGAAGTACATTTCTAGGTTCTACCTGGAACGAAATTTAAATCTGGAAACGAGATTGATAAAAATTTTGGCGATCGCTATTCCCACACATCTATATAATAAGAAAACAGTCACGATAAGCGATAACTATATTTTGAAACGTATACATACATACAGACAGCAAATCCTAAAAGAAAATAAAGAAACCTGTCTTTCGTTTAACCCAATAATAAGATACTAATAGTAATAGGATATACAGAAAATAGATTTGTAGCCTTATCAAATTTATGCTTGAGTACATTTGAGTACAGCTTAATATATTGCAAAATATCTTGATAAAATCTTAGTAAATGCTTACGGGTAAAGTTTCTTGTAGCGCGAACAGAAATTCTTAACCCCCGCCCCAAAAATACTAGTACCCCCATCATTAAATACTAGCGCCCCTACCCCAAGATAAATTTTAAGTTTATCTGGAGTCAGGGTTTCGGCGTTTGAGTGCAACCTCAATCAATCCAATAAATCCAATCAGCATTGGGTTTGGTATCGAGTTGGATGTCACCTGATATAAGCATAAAAATAGCAGATGACTCATTTACCAGATAGACATTACCGATGCAACAGTCTTTAGACAGTATTAGCAATTCCCCAAGTACTAAAATGCAGGATTCTGCCCATACATCCATGCTGAAAAATTTACTCTCTGGCGTTTTTTTTGAGCCATTATTGAGTGATTTTCGCATTATTTTTGAGCGCGATCCCGCAGCACGGAATTGGCTAGAAGTGGTGTTTTGCTACCCTGGATTGCACGCGCTATGTTTGCATCGTCTTGCTCACTGGTTACATAATCGAGGAGTCGGTTTTATCCCCCGTTTAATTTCTCACTTGGGGCGATTTTTGACCGGAATTGAAATTCACCCAGGTGCAGAGATTGGTGAGGGCGTGTTTATCGACCACGGAATGGGTGTAGTCATTGGCGAAACTGCGATCGTCGGCGACTATACACTGATTTACCAGGGCGTAACCCTTGGCGGAACTGGTAAAGAAACTGGTAAGCGTCATCCCACAGTCGGCAAAAATGCAGTGATTGGGGCGGGTGCGAAAGTTTTAGGTAATCTGCAAATTGGCGATCGCGTCCGTATTGGCGCAGGTTCCGTTGTCTTGCAGAATGTCCCCAGCGATCGCACAGTTGTCGGAATTCCTGGCAGAATTATTTCTCGCAACGAAAGCGCCAGCCTTTCTCCTTTAGAACATGGAAAGCTACCCGATGTGGAAGCAACCGTGATTCGTTCTTTGCTCTCGCGCATTGAAGAACTCGAAAAACAACTGCAAACTTTACAAGTCAAGAGTCATTAGTCATTGGGCATTAGTCATTAGCAAAGGACAAATGACAAAGGACAACCGACAAAGGACAACTGACAAAGGACAAATGACAAATGACAAATCACGTTTTGCAGATTCCTTTGAGCGATCGCTGGCGAATCTATTACCGTTTGCAAGAGTTAAAAATTAATTGCTCTTGTCCCCCTGATGGTTCTTTACGAGTGCAAGTGAACAATTTGCTTGAAGTAATTCTAATTCGTAGCACAGTTATGCAACTTCTCGCTTCTCGTCACGAATTATTAGAATGGCTAGAGCGTTGCTGGCATTACAGTGATGAGTCATGATTATTTCAAAAAGACCTAATTTAGGCACGATTAATCTTGAATTCATGACGCAAGTACTGGACTTCATCGTTTTTGTTCATAGATGCACAAAGCTCAAATAGGTTTAGAGTTTGAAGCTACTGTCCGCTAGCAGAATTTATTGCAGACTGAGATGGATTAGATGAGGTTTAGATTTTGTTGGGTCTACTAAATCTGAAACTTCCCTGACATATAGCAACAATTAAAAAGGCGAAATTCCCAAATATAAATTGGAATTCCTAATTTTTAACCTTTTCCCAAATTAAGAAATTGAAAGTTCAATTATGGCGACTCGGAACAGAGATATAAAACTCCTCAATTTTTTGCACAATGAACTTGAACTTTCAAATGCCGATATTGCTGTAGCTCTGCGACACCGTGAATTAGAAAATGGCCCGTTACCGATGCTCCTCTGGCAGTATGGTTTCGTTGACTTGGAGCAGCTAGGAAAAATTTTTGATTGGCTAGCAGACCAAAGTTAGCGAATTTGCACCTCTTAACGTTGAGTACCATTACCTGCCTAAATTACACCAAAATGCACTAGAAAAGATGAGGTTACGAAGATGATTACATCCTTAATTGCTGGCTTCTGTGTATTACTTTGTTCGGGGTTTGCTAATAGTTATATTAGTTCATTGCTACTCGAAGACATTTCAACTGACATCGGTGAAAACGATTAGTAATTTATACATTCTTTTAGTTCCCTGTCATACAGATGTGATGCTAATAATCGGGCAATAATTAAGGATCATGTATCCTACATTATGAATTGTGATATTTTTAGCATTTACCATCACGAGGGATTGTAGAGGGAAAGGATATTAAGAATACTTCCAAGAGAGGGATATTTGCAATGAATCAAATCATAATTAATGACACTACATTACGTGATGGCGAACAAGCAGCAGGTGTTGCCTTTACTCTACAAGAAAAAGTAGCGATCGCGAAGTTTCTCGATGCTATTGGTATACCGGAATTAGAAGTGGGTATACCGGCAATGGGCGACGAAGAAACCCGTGCGATCGTCGCAATTTCTAACTTGGGTTTACAAGCAAAACTCTTGGGCTGGAACCGCGCTGTCATCTCAGATATCAAGGCTTCCATCGCCTGTGGTTTGAACCGGGTGCATATTGCCATTCCCGTCTCTGGTATCCAAATTGCCACTAAATTTCATGGTCAGTGGCGAGTAAGTTTGCAAAAACTCAAAGACTCAATCCACTTCGCCCTCGACCAAGGTCTTTGGGTAGCAGTCGGCGGAGAAGATTCTTCCAGGGCTGATGAAAACTTCCTCTTAGATGTAGCACTTTATGCCCAAGAATGGGGTGCATCACGCTTCCGCTTCTGCGACACTGTAGGAGTTCTCGACCCCTTCACCACCTATACTAAAGTCCAAAGGCTGGTTTCAGCGTTGACGATTCCCCTAGAAATCCACACGCATAATGATTTTGGTCTGGCAACTGCCAACGCTCTTGCAGGTATCAAAGCCGGAGCCTCATCAGTAAATACCACAGTCAACGGATTGGGTGAACGGGCAGGAAATGCAGCATTAGAAGAAGTTGTCATGGCGATTAAACGCATCTACGGCGTTAATTTGGGCATTGATACACCCAGTTTGCTGGAACTGTCTCAACTAGTTGCAGCCGCATCCGGTGCTAGCGTACCACCTTGGAAAGCGATCGTTGGCGAAAACACCTTTGCTCACGAATCTGGCATCCATGCTCACGGGGTACTACAAAATCCCATCACCTACGAACCATTTGCACCCGAAGAGGTGGGTTGGGAACGGCGTTTAGTAGTAGGAAAACATTCTGGACGGCATTTAGTTGCTAACTTGTTAGAACAGCATGGAATTTTCTTAAACCCCCAAGAAACCCAATCTGTTTTAGACGCAGTGCGCCATCAATCGGTACAGAAAAAACGCAGTTTGACGACAGAAGAATTGTTGAATTTGGTCAGAGAACAGAGGTACTCTCATGCAACGTGATGAATTAGAACTAAACTTGCCACCCGCTTTTGAAATTGGTGAAAAAGTCAGAGTTCGTAAACTGCTAAAAAACGATGGTACCTTTCCCGGTAAGGAAGTCGGCCAAGTTTTAGTTAATAAGGGAGATATCGGTTACATAGCGAGTATAGGCACATATTTGCAGACTTCCTATATATATGCTGTGCATTTCTTAGAAACAGGGTTTGTCGTCGGCTGCAAGAAAAAAGAACTAGAATCGGTTGAGGAGTCTCATGAAAGTAATGCTACGGATGAATGATGCCGGCACTTTAGTAGTTTACGTTGCTAAAAAAGACCTTGAAGAAGAAGTCGTCAAACAAACCGATGGAAATGATGGCAAGATTCTCACCCTAGCAAATGGTTGGGAATTAGAATTTCGTGAATTGCCAGACACAGCAAATTTACCTCAAACAGTAGAAGCTAAACGCCTAGCTTAAAAACAGTTAGGAGTTAAGAGTTATGAGTTGGAAGTTAAGAGTTATCAGTTAAGAGTTATGAATTATTAACTCTTAGCTCCTCATTTTTAACTCCTCACTCCTAACTCCTCACTCCTAACTCTTCGCTTTAACTCCCCACTCCTAACTTTTTATCAATCATGGGTAACAAATATTTGACGTTATCAGAATTGAACCTTGAGGGACAGTTACTAGGTTTTGTTGGTGGTGAACCAGGAAAATATAAATACTTGCAATTGGCAGTTCCATCTGGAAATGTAGATATTAAACTGCCTAAAGAGTTGCGCTGTTTACTAAGTTCATCCTTAGTTCCTGGTCAGCAACTTCGCATTTGTGGTCATAGTAAGATAGACTCGCGCACAAGTAAAATTAAAATTAAAGCCTATAAGGTGACACCAATTGATGCGTGTCCAAAACAAGATTTACCACCTCAAACCAAAGCGAGGATTATGGTATGTCAAAAGGGCGGTTGCCTGAAACGTGGTGGTAAAGGGTTATTATCAGAATTAGAAAAAACTTTGTGCGATCGCGGTTTGTTAGACAAAGTTACCATTGAACATACAAGTTGCCAAAAATGCTGTGGTAGCGCTCCCAACTGTGTTTTACAGCTTGGTAAAAAGAAATACAAGAATATTCATCCTGACGCGATCGCATCTTTGCTAGAAAGTCATTTAACTTCAGAGTAATAAACTTCTCTAGCTATTCTTAAAATAATACATAAATTTGTAGGGGTAAAATTTTTACCCCTATTTTTTGTTTGTATAGTATAGCACCCTTGTCAAACTGCGATCGGCTAAGTTATAACTGCTGCAACGTTAGTAATACCAAATACAAACAGAACTTATAAAAATTTCCAGTAGTCTTGTTCCATCAGGACTACAAGCTTAATTATTGTGTGTAACTTTTTTGGAATTACCTTAAATACTTAAAAATAAATGTCTTTGTTTACGAATTTACTCAATCTGCATTCAGGAAACAAACCGCGTGAAGATTTTTTTACTGAGATTGTTGCTTATTTTTTATCCTGGAATAAGGATATTTTAATTGGTTGGCTAAAACATCACTCAATCATTAATGATGATAATTATTCTAGCATCAAGATTTCAACTCAACAAGAACATCAAGCACTGGCGATCCATACTGAGGATAGTAGACTTGATATTGTGGTTGAGCTTTCAACTGGTTTAAATACAGATGTAATATTTATTGAATCAAAAATTGGCTCTACAGAAATACCAGGACAATTAAAAAAATATGCTGAAATTTTGAGTAAATTACCAAATGTCAGACATCGAATTTTAATTTACATCACCCGTGATTATGATCCAAAAGAAGAAATAAAACAATATGATTGTGATCCAAAATCAGCAATTAAAGAGTATTGCCTTGAGTTATCACCCAAGATTAATTTCTTCCAATTGAGGTGGTATCAGTTTTATAGCTTCTTGAAAGAACGCGCGTCTGATATCTTATCTCAAGAAATATTAATTTTTATGAGGAATAACAGAATGTCTCACACTAATCAATTTTCATCAGTTGACTTATTGACAATGGTGAATTATAACAAAACTCTCCTTCTTATGGAATCAACTCTCAGTGAAGAAGTACAGCAGGAATTCAAGCTAGCTTTTGGAGGTGTTATCAAAGGTGCGGCAAGTAGGACTCAATGGAAATGGGACGAGAGATATATTATCTACACTCACTTTTCTCCCTCGACATGGGACTTATGGTGTGGTCTTGGATACTTCGGTTTAAATCCAAGTAATTTAACTGATTATCCATATTTAGGTATATTTTTGCAGGTTTCTCCTAAGTTTGGACAACGCCCAAAAATTATTGAATCTATGCAAAAAATAATTAACGATAAACCCAATATATGGACTCCTAATAATTTAAAAGTTTTGCCAGCATGGTCAGGTATATTTTATCGAAAAAGCTTACAAGATTTTTTATCTGAAGAAAACCACGTATCTGCTATTAAATTATTTTTCCAAGAGTCAATAAAGGAATTAAAAACGGTTCAGGAACAATATTTTGATTTTCCTTGGAAGGGTGTAAGTATAGAAGCACCTATAGAAGGTGATAAAGAAGAATACCCAGACACCTCATTATCTTCTATCGCATAACTTTAATCAGCTATAGCTATATTAAGATAAAAATAACTCTGCATTCTCGTAGTTGTTATGAGCCTTACCACTGCTAAACGCTTTACTATAGCTGAATATCACCGTCTAGCTGAACTCGGCTTCTTTGAGGAGAACGACCTAGTTGAGCTAATTAAGGGTGAAATAATCCAGATAGCAGCAAAAGGTACATCGCACTCTGTTTGTGAAACACGCCTAGAGCAAGAATTATATAAACTAGTAGGCGATCGCGCAACCCTGCGAGGACAACAACCAATTACTTTGTCTAACAACAGTGAACCTGAACCAGATAGAGTAATTGCAAAAAATAGAGATGATGACTATCTAGCGAATCATCCCAGCCCATCTGATATTTTATTCTTAATTGAGATTGCCGATTCATCCTTAAAATATGATCAAGAGGAAAAACTACCTATTTATGCCGAAGCAGGTATTTCTGATTATTGGATATTTAATTTAGTAGATAATTATCTGGAGTGCTATAGCGAACCTTATCAAGCCTTGCAAAGTAAATTTGGTTATCGTCGCAAATTTATTTATCTGCCAAATGAATCAGTTAATCTGCCCTGTTTTTCTGATTTAGTTGTGGATTTATCTAAGGTGTTTCCAGGTTAAGGTGTAAGGAGCGATGTCAGACAACAAGCCGCTGCAAGCCTTATAGCGAGTATAGGTGTCATGACCATTACCGAGATTCTTTAGAGCATTGCCTAAGTAGTTTTGTATTTGATAACTATATTAGAAAAAAATGCCCTTGCTAGAAAGTAAGGGCATTGAAATTTACCTATTTAATATTTAACGATTAAATCTATACGGTTTGGGATACTTTTCGCTTAAGCTTCATCCAAAATTCCATGACTCCAGCGATCATTTCCATGAGAGAAAATAGTCTTTTATCTTGTCTATAATCACTCAAGAGAAATCAAGCCGTATTGCGAATAGTCCTTAGCCAATTGTTATGCTAATTTCTTGCGTAGCTTGCTACCAGCCAAAGCCAGACCAACAATTCCTAAACCAGCGAGACTAGCAGGCTCAGGAGTTGATTGGACAATACCAGATTTCTTGAATTCAAATGCAATGGTTTGTGTGCCATTAAATTTGCTGGCATCATAACCAGTGGTTAGCAACTGCTGGGTTATATTACCCTGTGCTAAAAACGAGATTCCACTCAGATAATTTCCAGAGTTGATGACATTGAGATTAAATGTATTGTCCTTGCCATTATTGGTAAAGTAACTATTGGTCAAATCACCATAACCGACAATACCACCACCTTGTTTTACCTGACTTTCGTAAGAATTCCCTCCTCCTGCTAAACCACCATATGTAGCAACGCTGTAGCCTTCTTTAATATTAGTAACTGTTTTTGCCTGGACATTACTATAAACGCCTAGTTGTTGTACCCCTGAAGCATTCGCTGAAGCGAAATGAATCCCAAACAAATCCCCGCTGCTCATAGCATTGTCAAAGGTCTTACCCGCCATATTGAAGAACAAATCACCATATCCAATTTGACCGCCGGCAGCACCCTGTTCAGCCTCTCCTGTTAATTTCATATTGCCATTGATCGCCACAATGACGCTGGTAGCAGTTTCTTTGATAGCCATACCAGAGATATCGTAGGGGTTTACTTTTCCTGGCGCGGCACCAACCCAGTAATTCCCGTTCATCCCATCTTTGTTTGAATCAAATGCATACTGCCACCCGTTAGCAGTGGAATTTTGACCCACCAAAAGACCGGTAGTGTCGTTCAGACACTCCAAAGAGATGCTAAATGCTGTTCCCTTTAAGTCTGAGGCATAGGCTCCTTGACCAGCCACAAAGAAGATTCCAAAAGTAGCAATACCAACCTTCAGTAAATTGAATAAGTTTTGAGTTTTCATTATTTATAAATTGATTGATTTAGAGAATCACAATTTTTTGGACTTCTCTATTTGTAATTGGAATTACAAAATTATAAAAGCGTGATTTTTCGGAAAAGATAATTTGGATAACTTAACGTTAATTTTATAAAAATCAAATAAAAAATGACATATTTAGTTACAATTGCCTTTATCTAACCCAATTGTATTAAAGTGGAATAGCAGCAAAGCCAAGTAGATGTAGTAGCCTACGATTATCTGCATCCATTTAATTAGATATTAAAAAACTTTTGGGTTTGTGTAAGCTTAATAAAGCATATCCCGCCAGCATCTCCGTACAGAGCATCTAAACGCGCAATCTACTTTAGAAAGTAATATTCGATTCGGATGAACACTTGGGCATTTACATTGCACCTTGCTATTTAAGGGAGTCAGGAGGCAGGGGTCGAAATCAATAAGCCTCCTGACGACTGACACCTTTATTCTGGTTCCTAGCAAAAAATGCAACCTTTCTAATCAAATCAAACCTTCCAATGCGTGTTGTAAATCGTTCGTTACATCAGCAACAGCCTGTCTAGCACCCAACCGATTTTCCTTATATACCGGGTAACGCTCAGAGATGGATATAGGTTCACCTACAGTTATTTTTACTTTTTGCTTACCCAATTGCGGACGCTGTACAGTTTTATTGCCTTTGATTTTAGCAATCATCTGCCATAAAATTAAAGTCGTCTCAGCAAATCTTTCTGCTGTTGGATTTTCCCGAATATAATTACCAGAAACAGCCACAAAACTTTCTACTAAACGCATATGCCACATCCGTGCATTCGCTTCTTCTGCAATGCGATCGCCTAAAGCTCTTTCAACCGCAGATACTCCTTTGACATCCTTAAATTCTTCTCTAAATATATAATTCCAACCCGCTTGCTCGACTCGCCGACAACGATCGCTCAAACTACCTTTTGACTGCAAATTAAAATACTGTTCTGAGATTAGCAGCGCTGCATTCAATAAAGCTTGTAAACGAATTGCTAATGCTTCATTTCTATCGGGAATTTGCCCGTTGACAATCTTGGGATCTGGCAGTTTTTGATGATAAAACCGGGTATAAAATTCTTCCATCAGCAAAAGTAAATGTTCTGCCAAAGTCAACAACCGGGGATAAAGCGACTCCACAGAAGCATTTTCTGCTGGATTCACAGGTAAACCACTAGCCGCTTCCAATTCACTTAAAAGATTAGCGATCGCATCCCAAGGAGCATCAACGTAACTATATTTAATCCCAACTGGTACAATTAAAACCTGTTCGGGGCGTTCAGCTTTGTGCAAATCTTCAGCACACCAAAAGCCTAATTGGGCAATACCAGGTTCCAAGGGGCTAATATTCTCCGATAAACCATTGGTTGCACCCTCTGGCGCAGCCGCCATTGGAAATTTCCCATTGACAAACAACTCACGCGCCGAACGTAACCCCGTCCAGTCAGCCTTACCTCGCTGAATCGGAGTCCCGCCTAAATGAGAAGCAATCCAACCAACGTGGGAACCTGCCCAGAGAGGAATACCGCGATCGTAGATAAAATGAGCGTGAATGGGAAGTTGTAGTTTTGTACCTTGCGATCGCGCTGTCTTTGGTACGAGTTGAGATAGCAAGTAACCCAAACAAAACGGATCGTCTGTTTTGGGATGGCGAAATGCCAGCATAAAACGGATTTTACCCTCCTGAAACTGGCGATAAAGATCCACTAGAACCTCTACGTTATCTGCTTCAATTTGGCTAATAGGTGTTTGCCAGTTTATCCAACTGGGTAGTAATAGATGGACAACTCGTAGTAATAAAGGGTTAAACGCGGGAGGAATAAATTCTAAGGGTGCCTGTGCTTGATAAATTACATCTGCCAAAGTAGTTTCTCCTAAAGATGCCCTGATTATAATCGCCTGATGGTTATTTCTTTTAAGATATCCTAAAGGCTGTAATATGCCCTGAGTAATGAAGTCGAGGTAAAATCTGCTTCTTGCGCTGTGCTTGGCACATTATTCAGGTTAGAAAACTAGGATACCTTCTTAGTCTACGCAAATTATTTTAATGAAGCGTACTTACGCAGACTTATAAAGTATTTTCTACTGCAATGAAAAGTGTTGGCAGATAGTGGAGATTTAGCAACACTTGCAAATCTTAATAACAAGAAAGACTCAAGCTAAATCCTGGCAATACATCTTCACCCGATAAGTGTGTGAGTAGATTTTGCACTTCTACATCTTGTTTTTGGCGATAAATTTCTACTTGTTGCTGTTGGGGGTTAATTAACCATGCTAACTGCACCCCCGCATCCATATATTCTTGCATTTTGGAACGTAACATTTCCAAATCATCTGTTGCTGACCTTAATTCAATCACAAAATCGGGTGCAATGGGGGGAAATTTGCGTCTTTGTTCAAGTGTAAGGGCTTGCCAACGTTCTCGTTGAACCCAAGCGGCATCTGGCGAACAATCGCCACCATTGGGTAATTTGAATATAGTAGAAGAACTGAAAGTGTAACCGAGGCCAGTTTGCCGATTCCAGATTCCTAGATCGATAATTAAATCTGCTTCTCGATTGCCGCTTTCGCCTCCAACGGGGGACATGATGATTAATTCTCCCTTGGCAGTGCGTTCAAATTTCAATTCGCGGTTATTTTGACATAAGTGATAAAATTGTTCGTCACTCAAGTGAACGGTGTCTAGTTTTAATGTCAAAGGACTCATAACCTAGACCTAGATTAAATAGTTGCAAAGATTATATCATGCGATATCTTAATGGCTGTAAGATGCCGATGCTTGCAACGGGCAAAGCCATCGCACACCACGCAAGTTCAAAAACTAAGATGCTTTTCTGACGCGCGATTTCTAATCGCCAGTTGGTTTATAAACAAATTAGAGATTCTGGAAAGGGAATAAACGATGCGACTTTCACAAATGTTATTTGTTACATTGCGGGACGATCCGGCTGATGCTGAGATTCCCAGTCATAAATTATTACTCCGTGCAGGTTACATTCGTCGCATCGGTAGTGGTATCTATGCTTATTTGCCGCTAATGTGGCGGGTACTGCAAAAAGTTTCCCAAATTGTGCGGGAAGAAATGAACGCTACAGGCGCACAAGAATGTCTCCTACCACAATTACAACCTGCTGATTTATGGAAGGAATCGGGACGCTGGGACACTTACACCAAAGCTGAGGGGATCATGTTTTCCCTAATTGACCGCCGCGAGCAACAATTAGGATTAGGCCCAACTCATGAAGAAGTAATCACAGCGATCGCTCGTGATATGATTCGCTCTTATCGCCAGCTACCACTAAATCTCTACCAAATTCAAACCAAATTCCGCGATGAAATTCGTCCCCGCTTTGGTTTAATGCGCGGACGAGAGTTTATCATGAAGGATGCCTATTCCTTCCATACCGATGAAGCTAGCCTCAAAGAAACTTACCAGGATATGTATAAAGCCTACAGCAATATTCTGCGACGTTCTGGTTTAGCTTTTCGCGCAGTGGAAGCTGATTCTGGTGCAATTGGTGGTTCTGGTTCTACAGAATTTATGATTTTGGCGGAAGCTGGCGAAGACGAAGTTCTCTACACTGAGGATGGTAAATATGCCGCTAACGTAGAAAAGGCTGTTTCTTTACCAATTGACGCTGAAACCTCACGGTTTACAACCTATGAGAAACGCGATACACCTGGAACAGAAACGATTGAAAAGGTGTGTCAACTCCTCAACTGTTCTCCGACTCAATTGGTGAAAAATGTCCTTTATCAGACAGTTTATGATAATGGTATAACGGTGTTAGTTTTGGTAAGCATTCGAGGCGATCAAGAAGTTAATGAGGTCAAATTGCAAAATGAACTGACTAAATTAGCTTCTGAATATGGCGCTAAAACTATTATTAGTTTGAATGTACCAAATGTAGAAGCCCAGCAAGCATGGACAACTAAATCTCTGCCTTTAGGCTACATTGCGCCAGATATTGCAGATGAGTATATTACTGCTAATAAACAGATCCATTCCAAGTTTTTACGCTTGGTGGATCGAACAGCAGTTGATTTAAAAAACTTTGTTACAGGCGCGAATGAGGCTGGTTATCACGTAGTTGGTGCTAATTGGGGTGAGCAATTTAAGTTACCACGAGTAGTAGATATTCGTAAATCAAGACCAGGCGATCGCGCCATCCACAATCCAGAACAAATCCTACAAAGCGCCCGTGGAGTTGAAGCAGGTCACATCTTCCAATTAGGTACGAAATACTCTCAAGCGATGGGTGTAACTTATACCAACGAACAGGGTGAAGAAAAGCTGCTATTTATGGGTTGTTTTGGTGTAGGCGTGTCACGATTAGCACAAGCTGCCGTTGAGCAATCTTACGATAAAGATGGGATTATTTGGCCAGTTGCGATCGCACCTTATCACGCGATCGTCACAATTCCTAACATTAAGGATGCTCAACAAATCGAAATCGCTCAAAAACTTTACACAGAACTTAATCAAGCAGGAATTGAAACTTTACTAGATGACCGCGACGAACGGGCTGGAGTTAAATTTAAAGATGCTGACTTGATAGGCATACCTTATAGAATTGTAACCGGACGCGCGATCGCTAATGGCAAAGTTGAAGTTGTAGAAAGAGCCACCCGTAAATCTCAAGAAATTGCCATTGATGAAGTGACAACCACGCTCAAACAGTGGATTACACAAGCAATAGAGTGAAGTAGAGAGTAGACAATTTTCCATTCAACCTAACTTTTCACTTGATCTGGAAAGACCTACGAAAAACCTAATCCCCTTCCCACGAGTGTAAAACGGAAAATTCAAAGTCTCTCTCCTCGAAGGAGAGAGATTTAGAGAGAGGTTTTTCAGAACCGATAAAAAGTCAGATTCCCCAGAGACGCTATTAATTGCGTCTCTCCAAAATTTACATAATTTGGTAGGTGACGGATTAGAAATAAAAATTCTAAAATTGAATTAGGGGCTTACAGAATTAAGAAGCATTTAAGTCTCCTTTAGATTGTGGGAAACTCTCTACTTATAAGTATCGTCTTTAACCAGGCTGCTCCTCACATAACTACCATATCAGCCCTCAGTTAGGAAGGTTTTGAACATGAAAGACCAACAAGGATCTAATCGTATTTCTTCAGGCGTAATTGCAGCGGTGTCAGCAGCGGTTGTAGCGGTGGGTGGCGGTGTAGCTTGGTTTACCACACAATCTGGCAATACTCCCACACCGTCAAACCCTTCTAGCCGCATTGAACAGTCAGCACAGCCATCAACTAGGCAGCCAGCTAATGAGCAAACCCCCAACGTTTATTGGCTAAGACCAAAAGACAAAAATGTTGCTTTGGTTCCCCAGCCTGTTAAAGTAGCTTCTGTACTACCCAACCAGGCTTTAGAAGCAGCTTTCCAAAGTTTGTTAGCAGGCCCAACAGAAGGAACAGATTCTACAACCATCCCCAAAGGAACCAAACTGTTGGGGCTGAAGGCAGAAAAAGATGAAGTTCGTGTTAATTTATCTGAAGATTTTACTAGCGGTGGTGGTAGCACTTCAATGATGGGCCGCATTGGACAAGTTGTTTACACTGCAACAACTTTAAATCCCAAAGCCAAAGTGTACATTGACGTGAACGGCAAACCGTTAGATGTTTTAGGCGGCGAGGGTCTAGAGTTACAACAACCACTCACTCGCGAACAGTTTCAAAAAGATTATCCGCTTTAGTCATTAGTCATTAGTCATTGGTCATTAGTCATTAGTTTTTCATAAATGACAAAGGACAAATGACGAAGGATAAATGACAAAGGACAAAAGACCTAACGTTTGCTATTTAATACGCGAAAATTACGGGCTTGCTGCTCCAACCTTGTGGCGAGGCGATCGCAAACCCGATTACACAACTCAAAAATCATTTGATCTTCCACCCGGTAATAGGCGCAAGTTCCTTCACTGCGGCGGCTAAGGATACCTGCTTGCCACATTACCTTCAGGTGCTTTGACACATTTGCCTGAGAAGTCTGTGTTGCCTCTACCAACTCTTGCACGCATTTTTCTTCATCCCGTAATAAGTGTAGCAGCCGTAGGCGCATTGGCTCACTTAATAGGCTGAAGTATTCAGCTACTTGTTGCACCACTTCAGGTGGTAAAGGCAACGTTTGTTTCATCAGGGTTGACCCACAAGGACTGAAAGTTTTAACAATGACTCACATCATATATACATTAATACTTAATCAGGGTTAATTCGCATCAAAGGTTGACCATATTCTACAGCGTCGCCATTTTGGAGGAGAATTTCCATCACCTGTCCAGAGACTTCGGCTTCGATTTCATTCATCAGCTTCATGGCTTCAATGATACAGACTGTTTGACCCTTGCGGACGCGATCGCCCACTTCCACAAATGCCGCTTCCCCAGGCGCAGGAGCGCGATAAAACGTTCCTACCATTGGGGAAGGCACTTCTACTAATCTCTGGTCAATGGTTGAGGGAGAATTTACAGATAACTGCATTTGTGTGCTAGATCCAGTATTCTCAAATACACGAGATGTGGACACCTCCGTTACCTGACTTCCGCTCATCTGGTTTCCCCCAGATGAACCTGATGTCAAGCCTGAACCTACCACACCGCCTAAAGTCCCTTGACCTACCGACAACATCTGATTGCTAATGCTCACAGCCTTACGGACTGTTAGCTCAAAATCATCGCTTTTGAGCGTGACTTCTGCAATATCTGTTTGTGCGATAGTTGCCAGAAGTTGGCGGATTTCATTAAAGTCCAATGGCACAGTTTTTATTACCTCGACCTATCCGTAAATGAGCATCTTAAGTGTGGCAGGGAATTAATCCCTATGTAGGGATTTAAATCGAGACTTGCATCTTTAGTAGAGATGAAAGTTATTCCCTGCTGATATATTTATCTTCCTGAGTATCAACCTTGATGCGTTCTCCTTGAGAAATAAACAAAGGAACCATCACAACTGCACCAGTTTCTAAAGTTGCTGGTTTTGAGCCACCTGTGGCAGTGTCACCTTTTAAACCCGGATCTGTTTGGACAATTTCCAGAACAACAGACTTAGGTAACTCTACTCCTAGCACCTGTTCGCCCCACTTAATAACTTCAGCTTCCATACCTTCCTTCAGGTACTTGACGCGATCGCCAATTTGTTCGCGGGTCAATCTGCCTTCTTCATAGGTTTCCATATCCATAAAGACAAACTCATCGCCTTCTTTATAGGTATGTTGCATCGTACTTTTTTCTAGAGTAGCTTGCGGCACTGTTTCCCCTGCGCGGAACGTTTTTTCCATCACGCTCCCACTCTGGACATTTTTTAGCTTAGTTCGTACAAAGGCAGAACCTTTACCTGGCTTGACGTGTAAGAATTCAAGCACTCGCCATACAGACCCATCCAATACAATTGAAACACCGGGTCGAAAGTCGTTACTGGAGATCATGAAACTTTCAAATTTTGGAAGACAATCGGCATTTATTGTACCCTTCTAGGGTCGTCATTGGGCATTTGTCATTAGTCATTAATCATTTGTCATTAGTCATTAGTCATTTATCCTCCGCCCTTAACGTGGGAAGATTATTGATGGGTTACGTCCCAATACCGTTTGGTTAAGGAATATTCTTGGTTGAGGCAGGCAGGGGAGCAGAGGGAGAACAGAAGCAAGGGGAGAGAAGAATTACTAAAAACCCTCTTTCCTCAAGAGCCTCCCCTGCTTCCCCTGCCTCCCATGCTTATCCGAACCGTATTGGGTTACGTCCAGTCAACATATTCAATGCTGCATTTGAGTTATCCCATGCTTAACTTATTAAAATCCTGGCTGAAGAACAGCCTAATGGCAATACTGCTGGTAACAATATTTTTAGGCATAACTACAGCTGGGTGGACTCCCTCCAGTAGCGCCGCACTGCCAGCCGGCAATGCAATTACCGACGGAAAGGCTTTGTTGCGGTATGCACTCCCGATAGATAACAAACCTGTGCAGCAACTACAAGGCAGCTTAGAGGACATCTCTGCCCAACTGCGGGCGAATCGGCGTTGGGGTGCTATTTCCAAAGACATCAGCCAAGCATCCCGCATTCTCGATAAACCTTCCCAAATCTTAACAAGCGTTCCCGCAGAACGCCAACCCCAAGCCGAAGCTTGGATTACCGAGTTGAAATCTGGGGTGGGTAAATTGCAAGAATTGGCGAACAGCAAAGATAAAGAACAAATACTGGAAGAGAGAGGTAAACTACTAAATCTCGTTACTCAGCTAGAAGAGTCAATGGTGAAACAATTCCCCTTTGAAGTGCCTGCCCAGTACAGTAATCTGCCGCAACTTAAAGGTCGTGCCACTGTAGAAATTAAAACTAACAAAGGCGATTTGGCCCTTGTTGTAGACGGTTACAGCGCTCCTGTGACTGCTGGGAATTTTGTAGATTTGGTACAGAGGGGTTTTTATAATGGCTTAGAATTTACCCGTTCTGAAGAGTCTTACTTTCTGCAAACTGGAGATCCTGCTGGGAAAGATGTGGGTTTTATTGACCCAAAAACGGGCAAATATCGCGCTATTCCTTTAGAAATCTTAGTTAAAGGCGATAAAGCACCTACTTATGGCATTACTTTAGAAGAAGCTGGACGTTACGTTGATATGCCAGTTCTACCTTTTTCTGCCTTTGGTGCAGTAGTGATGGCTCGTCCCGAAAGTGAAGTAAATGGTGGTTCATCACAATTTTTCTTCTTTTTGTTTGAACCAGAACTCACCCCTGCCGGACGCAACCTATTGGATGGTCGTTATGCCGTTTTTGGCTATCTTACCGAAGGTAAAGAAGTTTTGGATAAACTGAAGGCTGGTGACAAAATTGAATCGGCAAAAGTGGTGCAGGGGATAGAAAATCTGGTTGAACCGCAAGCTGCATAAGAAGACACAGGGGGCAGGAGAAGAATAATTCTTGTACAGACGCGATTAATCGCGTCTCTCCTGATTCAGATTTGCGGCGGTGAATATCTGCTCAACTACGATCCTTAATTCTGGAAAAGTCCGCGATCCAATTTGCTGAGTAGCAGTAAAAACTGTTTCTTCGTAAAATCCATCTTCCAGTAGTAACACTGAAACTTTTGTTGCCAGTGGGTCTACAATCCAATATTCAGGAACCTCTAAGGCCGCATATTCAGATCGCTTATGGCGATAGTCCCGTTTAACCGATTCTGGACTAACCAGCTCAACAATTAATAACGGGGGTGACTCAAATACTGCTGAAGCATTCAACAATTCTCTAGCTTGCTCCAGTGTCACTACACACAGATCGGTCAACCTAGATTTATTTCTACCCGTTCTCACCCCACTTTCCCGAAAACACAGCCAAGTATAGTTACAACGTTTGATTTCTGCTTTCAAGGCAGTATCCAAAAAATCGACAATCAGAAAATGTTCAATAGTAGGTGGGTTCATTAGCTCTAGCTTGCCATCCACCAGTTCATAATGGAAACCGTTGCCATCATCATAGGTTAAGTACTCCTCAAATGTGATGCTGGTTACTGGTGTTGTTACCATTCCAACTGACTCCTAGACGATACCTTTATCTTAAACAGTAAAGTAAATCATCAGTTTTCTTCGTAATTTTGCAACACGGAAAACCGATTGTGAACAGTGAGTTATCTTCTCAACAAGTAAAAGACATTGGTGAACAAGGTCTTTTAGAAAGATTACAGCGTTTTTGTCCTCCAGAAATTATCGGCGATGATGCAGCAGTACTTGAGACTGCATCAGGGCAATCTTTGGTAGTGACTACAGATGTACTGGTTGATGGCGTGCATTTTAGCAACCTCACCACTTCCCCAGAAGATGCTGGTTGGCGAGCTGCTGCTGCAAATTTATCAGATTTAGCAGCAATGGGTGCTTCTCCATTGGGAATCACTATTGGGTTGGGACTACCCGGTGAACTTAGGGTGAGTTGGGTAGAACGCTTGTACCAGGGAATGACAGAATGCCTGCAAAAATACAATACCCCAATTGTTGGGGGTGATGTGGTACGATCGCCTGTTACTACTCTGGCAATCACCGCTTTTGGTCAAGTTAACCCTAGTCAAATTATTCGCCGTTCTGCTGCTGTTGCCGGAGATGCGATCGTCGTTACAGGCGTTCATGGAGCCTCCCACGCTGGCTTAGAAATCCTCTTACATCCCGAATTAGGACAAAACCTCAAAGATGCAGAACGCACGGCTCTAATCCGCGCACATCAACGTCCACAACCACGATTAGATGTCTTACCAATCCTTTGGAAAATCTTAACTCCTAACTCCCAACTCTCCATTGCTGGTATGGATAGCAGCGATGGTTTGGCAGATGCGATTATCCAAATTTGCCGCGCGAGTGGCGTTGGCGCTGTTTTAGAACACAGACAAATTCCCCTAGCAAAAACTTTTAACCATTGGCTGACACCAGACCAAGCGCTAAGATATGCTCTATATGGTGGCGAAGACTTTGAATTAGTACTGTGCTTACCACAAGAATTAGCATCAGCCTTAGTGCAACATCTTGGAGAAGGTGCTGCGATCGCAGGCAGGATTACAGCCGGATCGACAGTAATATTGCACGACGAGCAAAAAAAATTCCCTGACCAAGTTCTGAATCTTAGCCAGGGATTTCAACATTTTAGTCAATAGTGCTTTGTCCTTTGTCCTTTGTCCTTTTTCTAATGACCAATGACCAATGACCAATGACTAATGACTAATGACAAATTAATTATTGCCACTTCTGGGCTACCAACTCTGCCAAATCCAAAACTCGTTGGCTGTAACCCCACTCGTTGTCATACCACGCCATAACTTTTACTAAGTCATTGCCCATAACCAAAGTCAAGCTAGCATCAACAATCGAAGAAGCATCACTACCTTGATAATCGGAAGATACTAGTTCTAGTTGGCTGTAGTCCAAAATACCTTTAAGTGGGCCTTCGGCAGCATCTTTGAGAGCTTGGTTAACTTCTTCAGTAATAGTACGCTTCTCAACCTGAACTACGAAATCTACCATTGAGACGTTCGGGGTTGGTACGCGCAAGGCAACGCCATTTAGCTTGCCTTTGAGGTCTGGGATAACCAGCGCCACTGCTTTTGCTGCACCAGTGGAAGTGGGTACAATGTTTATCGCTGCGGCCCTCGCCCGTCGCAAATCCCGGTGAGAAGCGTCTAGCAAGCGCTGATCGCCTGTATAGCTGTGGGTGGTGGTCATCGTACCTTTGATGATGCCGAACTTATCGTTCAACACCTTGGCAATCGGTGCCAAGCAGTTGGTAGTACAGCTAGCGTTGCTGATAATGTGGTGTTTGTTGTGGTCATAATCATGATGATTTACACCAACCACAAAAGTACCATCCTCGTTTTTACCAGGAGCGGTAATCAGAACTTTCTTGGCTCCAGCATTTACGTGCTTGAGTGCTCCTTCTTTGCTAGTAAATACCCCGGTTGCTTCGATAATTAGGTCAATTCCCCAATCTTTCCAGGGCAAGTTTTCGGGATTGCGATCGGACACGCACTTAATGGTCTTACCGTTAACGATGATAGAGTTATCATCGGCACTAATCTCAGCACCCTTGATCTTCCCTAGCATGGAGTCATACTTCAGCAGGTGAGCATTAGTTCTAGGGTCTGAAGTGTCATTAATAGCGACAAGATCGATTTTACTATTCTCTCTACCCACCCAGCAACGCGCAAAGTTACGTCCAATCCGCCCGAAACCGTTGATTGCAACTCTAATCACAGTGTCTTGCCCTCTGTATTTATGCTTATTATGTTGATATCGTTGACCCCAATCATATCGCAAAGGGGGGGGGCACTTTTAACCATAAAGTGTTAGATCAATAAAAAAACACATAATTTATTCAGATTTGTAAGAGTAGAGATTGTTGTTAGTGATATATGATCTGACCGATTCTGAGACTAAATAACGAATTGACTGGCGTTCGCAGCAAAATTTGCGAATTAGACTTGACGAAACTCCTACTAAAGGTATATTCAAGAGTTGCCAGTGAATGATCAAAGACTGCTCCCTGAGTTGTTGCTCGACTTGCTTGCAGATTAATTTGCTTTGAGTTATAGTCTCACCACCTAGCTGTCGGGGTGCGATTAACCAATCACACATTTGTGCTAATTCGTGTCCCCGGTACCAACCGGGTAAGGTTTGGAAAGTATCCAAGCCCACAATCCAGTACCAATGAGTATTTGGGTAACAAGTAGATAAGTCAATCAGGGTGTTAATGGCATAAGAAGTCCCAAAGCGATTAGTCTCCACTAGTGAGACAGTAAATGCTGGGTTATCTTTGATGGCTAATTGCAGCATTTGCACGCGATGCTCAAACAAAGCTGCTTCTTTGTGAGGAGGGTTTAGGGATGGCACCCAAATTACCTTTTCCAGGGATACTTGATGCAAAGCTGTCTCGGCTACGAGCAGGTGTCCCCAATGAATTGGATCGAATGTGCCACCAAAAATTGCTAGTTGCTGCATCCAGATAAGCCTGGGTTATATGCAATTGAAAAATAGTTTCATTACCAATGTACTATTGTACTCAATTCACGCCTAAACTTGATGCAATTTCAAATTAGTTTCACTAAACAATGTATTATGTAGCCAATTCCAGTAAGGTAGCCAAAAATATGTATTTGACATTACAAGAATTTCTTTCCCGATGCAGCCAAAATTTTCAGAATAATCTTAAGAACAGTTCCGAAATAGCAAAAACCTCCAACCAAGGTAAAATCATTCTCAACCAGGAAAGCCAGAGCAGAAACATCATTTGGGCATCAAACATGAACATGATACAGAAGTAGTTACGGTAAAAATCAAAATCCTGTTATGATACGCGTGTCATTTGTGATTATGGTGTGGTGTGGTGTAAAAGGAGTAATAAATGACTAATTCTGTAGATTTTAGTGGTAGACCATTTCATTTCATTGGCATCGGTGGCATAGGTATGTCTGCTCTGGCATACGTTCTTGCAAAGCGTCAATTTCCAGTATCAGGTTCGGATCTTCGTCCTAACCACATTACGCACAAATTGGAATCTATCGGTGCTCATATTTTTGGTAAACAAGAGGCAAGCAATCTCGAATTCTTTCAACCTCAGGTATTAGCTAATCCAGTAGTATTAAATTCACCAGAAGAATTACCTACTGATACTAAGTCAAAACTGCCTCAAGTTATTTGTTCAACAGCAATTAACACTAATAATTTAGAATACAAAGCAGCGCTGGAATTAGGTTGTCCAGTTTTACATCGTTCAGATGTCCTAGCAGCTTTAATTGCCGATTACTACAGTATTGCAGTGGCAGGAACCCACGGCAAAACTACAACCAGTAGTATGATTGGCTATATGCTTCTAGAAGCAGGCCTAGACCCAACGATTTTAGTCGGTGGCGAAGTCAATGCATGGTCCGGTAATGCTCGATTGGGACAAAGCCAATATTTGGTAGCCGAAGCAGATGAATCAGATGGTTCTTTAGTAAAACACGCTCCCGAAATTGGCATCATCACCAATATTGAACTCGATCATCCTGACCACTACGATACATTAGAAGAAGTCATTGACACCTTCCAGACATTTGCTAAGGGTTGTAAAACTTTAATAGGTAGCATTGACTGTGCGACAGTGCGCGATCGCTTGCAACCCACAATTACCTACAGCTTACACTCAGATACCGACGCTGATTACACCGTCACTAATATTGATTATCGTGCTGATGGTACCACGGCTTTGGTTTGGGAAAAAGGCAAAGCTTTGGGCGTGTTGACGTTGCGGTTACTCAGTCGGCACAATCTCAGCAACGCTTTAGCCGCAGTGGCTGTTGGTCGCGCTTTGGGCTTAGAATTTGGAGCAATTGCCAAAGGTATCGCCACCTTTGAAGGAGCAAGACGACGCTTTGAGTTCCGAGGCGAAGTCAATGGCATTACCTTCATTGATGACTATGCTCATCACCCGAGCGAGATTCGCGTTACTCTCGCCGCAGCACGTTTACAGGCAAGACCAGGGCAAAGAGTGGTTGCCATCTTCCAACCCCATCGCTATAGCCGTACACTGACCTTTTTAGATGAATTTGCCGAGTCATTTACTCATGCTGATTTGGTAGTGCTAACTGATATTTACAGTGCAGGCGAACCGAATTTAGGGCAAATTAGTGGTGAACGTCTAACGGCAGAAATTGCTAAACAGCATTCGCAGGTCGTTTATCAACCAACTTTACCCGCAGTGTATGAGTACTTGCTACAAACACTACGCCCAGGAGACTTGGCGCTGTTTTTGGGGGCTGGAAACTTGAACCAGGTCATTCCGGAAGTAATTACGACACTTTGTGAGCCGGCTAAAGCCACATCCTAAGTGAAGACCTTTGCGAAGTTTTATTTCTGAGTAAAGCGCTCCTCTCGCAACGGTTTCATCTGTGAACTCTATTACCGTATATTTGCGGTAAATAAATGTAAAAATTTTACCAAAAAAGTAAAGATGACCATTTCCCAGGCAGCTGGAAACGTCTGCACAGTTTCTGCTTTGAATACAAAGAAACCCCAAATAACTAATTCGGTGGAGAGTGAAGTAATCTACTTACCCAATACTGATTGTGCGCTCAAGTCCCAGGCTTGTTTGTCAGCGTTTACTTCCTATAGAGTTGGGGGAGCCGCTGATTTATACGTTGCCCCCCGAAACTTAGAAGCACTGCAAGCAAGTCTTAAATACGCCAAAGAACGCGAGCTAAAGGTGACAACACTGGGAGCAGGTTCTAACTTGCTGGTGAGTGATGGTGGTATATCAGGCTTAGTCATTGCTACTCGTCATCTCCGCTTCAGCAACTTTGACCTTAAAACCGGTCAATTAACCGTTGCTGCCGGAGAATCAATTCCTAGCTTGGCATGGGCGGCAGCAGAGTTAGGGTGGCAAGGATTGGAGTGGGCTGTTGGTATCCCTGGAACAGCCGGAGGTGCAGTGGTAATGAATGCAGGGGCACATAATAGCTGTATCGCAGATATGTTAGTTAGTGCCGAGGTACTTTCACCCGATGGTACGCTGGAAACTCTAACCCCAGAACAGTTAGGTTATAGCTACCGGACTTCATTATTGCAAGGTGGCGATCGCATAGTCACCCAAGCCACCTTACAACTCGCGCCAGGTGCAGACCCAGCAAAAGTTGTGGCAATTACCAAAGAACACAAAAAGCATCGGTTAAGCACTCAACCATACAACTTTCCCAGTTGTGGTAGTGTGTTTCGCAATCCCAAACCTTACAGTGCTGGCTGGTTAATTGAACAAACTGGTCTCAAAGGCTACCAAATTGGTGGAGCACAAGTAGCATTACTACATGCTAATTTTATCGTTAATCGTGGTGGAGCAAAAGCTAGTGATATCTTCTGTCTCATTCGCCACATCCAACATCAAGTACAAGAACGTTGGTCTATTAATTTAGAGCCAGAAGTCAAAATGCTCGGAGAGTTTCAAGGTGCTTGTGGATAAAAATGGGGAATGGGGAATTGGGAGATGAGGGAGAAGAATTAATAACCAATGTCCTACTCCCTACTCTCTATTCCATACTCCCCACTCTATGACGCATTAATTATTGGTAAAAAAAGAGTCAAATTACTTACCGCATCTATAATTGAATTTGATTTGTTATTCAACGCATACGCGTACAAATAATTATGACAGGAAAAGGACAGGGATTCGGCTTTGGTTTAGGAAAAATGAAAGAATTAGCCGAAGCTTTTAAGAAAGCGCAGCAAGTTCAAGAAGGCGCAAAGCGACTCCAAGAAGAATTGGAGCAAATGGAGATTCAAGGAGAATCTGGCGGTGGTCTTGTAAGGGTGATTGTCAGTGGAAACCAAGAACCCAAGCGGGTAGAAATTTCTCCAGATGCTTTAGCAGAAGGTGCAGAAGTACTTTCCGATCTTGTAACAGTGGCAATGAAAGAAGCCTACAACAAGTCCACAGCAACAATGCGGGAACGCATGGAAGAATTAACCAGTGGGTTGGAGTTACCTGGATTTTAATCATTGGTCATTGGTCATTAGTCATTAGTCATTAGTCATTGGACAAAGGACAAATGACTATTGACAAAGGACAAAGTATATCTATGCCTTACAAGTTGCTGTTTGTCTGCTTAGGTAATATCTGCCGATCGCCATCGGCAGAAAATATCATGAATCATCTAATTGAGCAGGCTGGCTTGAGCGAACATATCCTCTGTGACTCTGCTGGTACATCTAGCTATCACGTTGGTAGTCCACCTGACAGACGTATGAGTGCTGCGGCTGCTACTAAGTTGGGAATTAAACTGCGTGGTCGAGCACGCCAGTTTGAAAAGTCAGACTTTCAAGACTTTGATTTGATTTTGGCTATGGATCGAGAAAATTATGACAACATCCTCACTCTCGATCGAACTAAGCAATATCAGCATAAAGTACGTTTGATGTGCGAGTTTTGCTCTCGGCATACTCTAAAGGAAGTTCCAGATCCCTATTACGGCGGTCAAGAGGGATTTAATCAGGTTATTGATTTACTGATCGATGCTTGTGAAGGTCTGCTGACAAAAGTTAAAAGTGAAGAGTTATGAGTTAGGAGTTAGGAGTTAGGAGTTTTAATTCCTCACTCCTCACTTTTAACTCCTAACTTTTTTATTCCACCAAACCATGCTTCATCGCATAACGGACTAATTCCGCGCGGTTGCTGGTTGAGGTTTTTCTCAATAAACTGCTAACGTACTTTTCCACAGTTCGAGGACTCAGGTGTAACTGAAGACCCATATCGGCATTAGAAAGACCATGAGTTAATAACTCTAAGACTTCCTGTTCTCTGTGAGTTAGGGATGAGTGCAGATGGGATTTCTGAATTTGAGTGGACAGAGAATTATGGGCATCCGTCGCTTTTATCGAGCCGGAAATGCCCAAACTATCTTTATGAGAAAAACGATACTCTGATTGGATAATTTGCGATCGCTCCAAAAGATTGCGGATTGCTGCTGCTAACTCTTCCAGTTCAAAAGGTTTGGGTAAATATAAATCGCACCCTGACTGGTAGCCGAGAATTCTTTCTTGGGTCTTAATGCGTGCCGTTAATAAAATTACAGGCAATAAACGAAACACTGGTTGTTGACGCACCCGGCGCACCAGTTCATAGCCATTCATCCGTGGCATAACAATATCCGTGACAATCAAATCAGGATGATACTCATCCACCATAAACAAAGCCTCTTGACCGTCATTAGCCACGATCACTGAGTAGCCAGACAGTTCAAGATAGTCGCTAACAGACAGACGAGTGCCCAAATCATCATCCACTACAAGGATCGTCAAGGGCATGGATAATACACCCCTAGCATTTTTTTACTCAGAAATTTGCTTTTATGTACTCCGTTAATGAACACAGACAATAATAGTGTTCTTATGTTTCATACTATGACAGGATTACCAGCTAATGACTGCTCTCAGGGTTTATTTATAAAGGAAATCTTAAATCATTAGGAAGGTTAACGAAATGTAACCACCTTAGACTCCCTGTGCTTAGGAGGCATAGAGAGCTTTGTAATTTGTAACAACTCATCATTAGCGTCATACCAATTCTTTGTCAGGACTTATGCAAAAGAGAAGTGAAAATCTTGATTTTCTGTAGAGACAATTCATGTAAACGCCAAGAAGCAAGTTACACGGAGTTTTTCTTAGAGAATCGGCTTACCACAAGGTATTGCCTTTACTTGATGTGTAAGTCCTATTTGTGAAACTGCACAAAATCAGGCTTAGTGAGACAAGTTGCTCAAGCAACTTGTTCTATGAAATCTTAGAGGTAATCGGTATCAGCTAACTTAAAATTGCCAGAAAACCTTAATTGTGAACTTAGAAAAGCTAAATTAGTGATATACAGTTCACCATTTATAGCGGTTCTAAGATACACCGTATAATTCACAAGCCAATCCAAATAATTTTTTAGGTACATTTAAAGCACACAAAATTATCAATGAGCGACAAGAACGAAGGTTACAAAGTTATTTGCGACAACCGTCAAGCCCGTTATTTGTATGAAATTCTAGAAACTTACGAAGCTGGAATTGAGTTGACAGGAACAGAGGTAAAGTCGATTCGTGCGGGTAAAGTCAATCTCCAAGATGGCTATGCTTTGCTTCGCAATGGTGAAGCATGGTTGATCAATGTGCATATCTCGCCTTACAACGCTAGTGGACAATATTTTAATCATGAACCACGGCGTACACGCAAGCTTCTATTGCATCGTCAAGAACTCCGTAAGCTAATTGGCAAAGTTGAACAGCAGGGTTTAACTTTAATCCCTTTGAAAATGTATCTCAAACGAGGCTGGCTAAAAGTCAGTATAGCTCTTGGCAAAGGTAAAAAGCTCCACGATAAACGAGAAGACCTGAAACGACGCCAAGACCAGCGTGACATTCAACGGGCCATGAAAAGTTATTGAGGATTCAATGTTGCTAAACTACCACAGCAAGAATGAGAAACAGACTGCTGTGAAAACCATGCTGTATGTCTACAGCGTGAGTTATGAAAATGCCGAGTTTATAGCCGCAGATTGATTTTGTTAAAGTTAAGACTCGATACAGTGGTGAGTGACTTTAAATAGCATCAGGAACTTTCACAACTATGAAAAGTAATTTCATTACCGCTGTTGGCGCTGGCGTTCTCACCTTGAGTATGGGAATTTTACCTTTAACTTTATCTGCACAAGCTCAGACAACTAATGACACTGGAGCTAGTACTACTACTACTACTGCTCCAACAACGACTACTGACAATCGCAACGATTTTGATTGGGGTTGGCTAGGATTGCTTGGTTTACTCGGTCTAGGCGGGTTGGCTGGCAAAAAGAACGATCGCGAATCTGTAGCTTATCGCGACCCTAATGCTCCAAGTGCTACTACTTACAGAGATTAAACAATTCAAAAGTTGTCAGTTGTCCGGTAAGAAAACAACTGACAATTTATTTATGTTAATTTATTGCTGGATCTGAGTTAGTTGTATTTGTCTGGTTTTGAGCTAAAGGTGTCCAGTAGCTGGCAATTAAGGCAACGATCAGCCACCAGAGGGTATTTACTTCAGGACGATACCAGACAGTATCTACGGTGCCGTGAGCTAGCATACCCAACAAAATAGCGATCGCCCCAATTAACCAAAATCCCTCTACACTTCTGATTTGTCGCAATCGCCGCACTTGCAAAATTGCTGTATTAAATGTGACAATCAATAGCCAGAGAAAGCAGGCTAAACCAACAAAGCCAGTTTCTACAGTCACTTCAAACAATATCGAATAGGCGCTCAAAGCAGTGTAACGAGGGCGTTGGTAGAGGGGATAAACTTTATTAAAAGAGTTGTGACCAGGCCCAATGCCGAAAATCGGGCGATCGCGAATCATTTCAAATACAGCATCCCACACATTTCGGCGAAAATTATTACTGCTATCCTTACGGTCGGCAAAAATACTGAATACTCGCAGCCGCACTGGCTCTACAAATATCACTGCTAGCACCAATACGCCGATCAAACCTCCTAAAACAATCGGTATTGACCAAGTACGCCAAAAACGAGGCATTTCCACGCTTTTCCAATAAACTAGCAATGCCATCACAGCTAAAACTGCTACCACTAGTCCAATCCAACCACCACGACTAAAAGTCAGAATTAGGCAAGAACTATTGACAATTAGCATCGTTAATGCGAGGGCTTTTTTAGGCCAGCTTTGCCATGCAAAAATTGCCACTAAGCTAAAAATTACTGCTGGTAATAGATATCCAGCCAATAAGTTGGGATTGCCTAAATAACTGTAGACTCTTGTAGTCTTAGACATAGGAGATTCTGGATCGACCCAAGTTGCCAATGCTGTGGCTCCAAAAAACCATTGCCGCAACCCGTATACACTAACAATTAACGATACGTGCAGATAAAGGATGATAATCCAAGAACGGAGGCGAGGCGACCTTAATACCCTGGCACAAAGGGTAAATAGTAGCAAATACAAGGTCAAGGTTCCCAAATCGTTAAGTGCCGCCTTTTTCACTGGTGATAATGCTGTTGCAACTGCGGCAACTCCCCAGTAGAGCAATACCAGTAAGTGAATGGGAGTGACTGACGACGAGACATTTGCTGGTGTTACTTCATCAGATATAGTCAACAATAGCCAAAATCCGACACAAGCCACCAGCAAAAAACCCACCAATGTACTCGAAGCAAAAGGTGCTAGAGCATATATTAAGCTGAGTAAAACCGCTGCGATCGCATCTCCCCATTGAAGCAAGACGCTAGTTTGCCGCCAAGAACTTAGCAATCCCACCAGAGAGCGGTGTACATAACTGGTAGCAAGATATTCTTTGAGCGGTAAAGTTGATAGAGTAAATCGTTGCCAGACTAAATTCATAAAAAACATTGCGATCGATTAGCCTGCCGACGCAGAACTTGGAATCGATCATAATGCCTATAGCTATAAAAAGGTAATAACAGAAATTGCACATCACGCGATGGCGCTCTTATTCCTAGCCATCAGCCAATAGAAAGTTAAGAATAGTTCTTCATATACTGAGTACAGCTTGATGTAAAATAGTGGCGAATTGAGGGTTGAAATTTAAAGGCATAGGTAAGCGCAGAAGCACACAGAGAATTAATCAAATCTAAATAGAAAATACGTCTTTCCCAATCTCCATTACCCCTTATCCCCAGAGGGGGCCCCACCTTCTTCAATCCCCACAATTAGACATCGCTAATTGCTTGTGAGGAAGTCGCTAGTTGCAGTGGCAAAGAAAGCACATAACGATATCCTGATTCTGGTGAACCTTGAATCAAAATATGTCCACCGTGCAATTCTGCCAGTTGACAACTTAGTAATAGGCCTAAACTTTCACGAGAAAGACTTCCATGTGATTTAGCTAAATTTATACCTGAACTATTAGCAAAGAAATTTGAGTGGGAATCACTCAAGTTTTTGGAATTTTCCACTGCTACTGATGAAGTATCTAGTTGTTCTTGTCTTTCTGTATGAGTATTGTAAGTTGCAATCTCACCTGTAAGCTCCAGCAGCGACAAAGAATTGAGACGGAAGTAAGGATCGACCTCTGTTATGCCATCCCCTAACCAGGGATGAGAAACCCAAATAGTAATGTTGAGCGTATCTTCTTTATAAGAAACATGAATGCGAACAATGCTACCTGTAGCCGAAAGTTGAATCACACTGAAAACCAGATGATAAAGCATTTGCCGCACCTTGTCTTTATCTAAAGGCCAAATGCGATTGCGGCCTGGTTCTATAGACAGGCGAATATCTTGCTCGCGGCGATTAGCTACTTCTTCTAGGGTATTGATAGCTTGTTGGCATAGCATTTCAATATCCACGGGAGCTAAATTTAGTACAGTTGAGTTTTCGTCCATCGCTCCTAGTTCGGTAATTTCGTTTACTAGGGAAAGTAAGTACCGACCACTGTGTTGGATAATTTCCAAATATTCTCTCTGCTTAGTCGTCAAAGGCCCATAAATCTCACGTCCTAAAACACTAGCCATACCGAGTACAGACGTTAGGGGCGTGCGTAATTCCTGAGTTAGCTGACTCAAAAGTTCTAGCTTCAGTTGCTTAGTAGAAACAGAGTCGTTATCTTGAGCGGATGCAGTGATTTTAATATCAGTGTTACGTTCCTCATTCAGTGAAAATATCGGAACGTTCTTGGCAGCGCTTGATTCGAGTTTCCCTTGCAGGAGTCTATTACGTTCAAATTCACTCATACTCCAACGAGCAATGATTTGTAAAAACTCAATATCTCGGGTTGTAAAATTGCGCGGGACTAAATCCATCACCGCTAATGCACCTAAACAATGTCCCTCAGCATCAATTAATGGCGCTCCTAAGTAAGCACGAATACCATAATCTTGCACTAACTTGCTGCCAGCAAGTACTGGATCGGTAAGTTTATGCGTATCATTAATTACAAATACTTGAAAGCTGTCTACTACCTGAGTGCAAAATGATTCCCGGCGTAGTAGTTGGCGGCTTTGTGCCAAATGATTCATTAGTCCTAGTCTAGATAAGCCTATCGCCGATTTGAACCAATGGCGTTCTTGATCCACAAATCCCAATATCGAAATTGGTGCTTCCAAAAAGTGGGCAGCAGTCTGTGTGGCTTCTTCAAAAACCGGAATCGTTTCTGGTTGCCGCAAACCTAAATCGGACAAAGCTTTGAGGCGTTGCTGTTCTCTTGATTCATGAGAATCCCAACCATCCTTTAGGGCAAATAATTTGTTTTCAGGCTCTATCATTGCCACTGCTACCTTAATAATTTCTCTATCGTGTTAATTGATCCAAGTCCTATTTCTAGGTTATCAATTGCTATTTTTAAGCATTCCCTAATTTTGCCTCTGACAAACAAATTTAGGGCAAAAATTTTTTCTCCCTTGCATTAAGCCAAGATGTGGTGTCTGCTAGTTACTAGTTACTGGTGCTGAATGTTCTTTATTTAGCACTGATGTAGTCTTTATCGCTTGAGATTTTCCAATCAGACTGCGTTAGATTTGAATTCAGCCAGGGTAAGCTAATGCTAAGGATACAATACAAAGGAGCTATGATTCTTTATCTATATAAGGGAAAATTTTGACTGGAACATTCAAGGTAAATTTACTTAAAAAAATAGATGTTGATGTAATAAAATATAGACATTTTACTGATAACAACTAGCACCCAGAGATGATAATCCTAGTGCAAGATGACCTAAATAGGCTAACCATATCCCTACGGATTAGCAAACTACCAAATTATTGAAAAGCCCAGTTTCTGAACTTTTTGAATTTTGAGAGAAGTCCGATGGCAACTTCGGGCACTCAAATTAAGAGGGCGTGATTTTGAAAACCATAACCGACTAAATAATCGATCTAAGCCTTTATCCAAATAGATTAAATCTACGACAATTTCATGCCGAAAATTGTACAAGGTTTTCTATTTTTTCCATGTGAGGAAACATTTTTTGAGGACGACTGATAATGAATAAAATGACTATTAGAGTTCCTTTTGTAGACCTAAAGTTACAACATGAACCAATTCAAACGCAATTGCAAGATGCAATCCAATCTGTATTGGAACGGGGAGATTTTATTTTAGGACAAGCACTTTCAGATTTTGAAGCAGCATTTGCGGCAGTATCTGGTACGGCTTATGGAGTTGGTGTAG
This sequence comes from Nostoc sp. DedQUE08, assembly GCF_034530895.1. Classification (NCBI taxonomy): domain Bacteria; kingdom Bacillati; phylum Cyanobacteriota; class Cyanophyceae; order Nostocales; family Nostocaceae; genus Nostoc; species Nostoc sp. DedQUE08. The sequence continues at coordinate 44,933 of NZ_JAVRCD010000032.1, read as the reverse complement.
CATCAGGAACAGATGCGATCGCTCTGGGATTACAAGCGTGTAATATTGGTGCTGGCGATGAAGTAATTTTACCCGCAAATACTTTTATCGCCACCTTAATTGGGGTGCTACGTGCTGGAGCTAAACCAATTTTGGTAGATTGCGATCGCCAAACTGCTTTGATTGATTTAAGAGAAGCAGCAAAGGCAATTACGCCTCAGACTAAAGCAATTATCCCCGTGCATCTCTATGGTCAGATGGTATCACCACGCGATTTAGTGAACTTTGCCGATACTTACAAACTCCTAATTTTTGAAGATGCCGCCCAAGCACATCTCGCCCAAAGAGACGGATATTACGCTGGTTCAGTAGGAATAGCAGCAGCTTTTAGTTTCTATCCCAGCAAAAATTTGGGAGCATTTGGGGATGGGGGAATGCTGCTGACACGAGATGCAGATGTAGCCCAGAAGATGGTGCGCTTGCGAAATTATGGTGCATCGCAAAAGTATTTTCATACTGAACCAGGTACAAATAGCCGCTTGGATACTTTGCAAGCAGCAATTTTGCACAAAAAACTCCCATATTTGCCGCAGTGGAATCGCGATCGCCTGACTATTGCCCAGCAGTATGATAATGAACTAGCACCCTTGGCAACTGCTGGAATTATTCCTATAGAAAATCAAAGTGATACAGGACACGTTTATCATCTTTATGTGATTAAAGTAGATGATTCTTGCCCAATAGAACGCCAGCAACTCCAGGAAAAACTCACAGCAGCGGGGATTCAAACTGGTATTCACTACCCAATTCCTTGTCATCTTCAGCCAGCATTCACCAACTTAGGCTATCAACTGGGAGATTTTCCCCAAGCAGAAAAGTTGTCAAAGCAAATATTATCATTACCGATGTATCCTGGTTTAAGTAGTAGCCAAGTCAAAGAAGTTGTAGCAGCGATCGCCAATGCAGTCTCAACAAGTTATCAGGGAGATAATCTATCTACTGCTGACCTGGGCAGCGTGGTAGCCTGAAGTTAATTCATACTTAATTTGTCCTTTGTCCTTTGTCATTTGTCTTTTCTCATTTATCCTTTGCAAATGACCAATGACTAATGACCAATGACTAATGACCAATGACCAATGACTAATACTGAAAATCATGGCACTCCAGCAACAGGTTAAAAATATAAACGCATCAGGCTTGTTAAATATAGCTATTTTAGGCGTTTTGCTGCTGCTTTATGCTCCAATATTGCTACACTGGTTGGATGGTTGGCTGCACAAAAATATCAGTACAGAACACGAATATTTCAGCCACGGAATTATTGGTCTACCATTTGCGGCTTATCTGGGCTGGATGAACCGGAAAAAGTGGAAACGTTTGCCAGATACGATCAATCCTTTGGGCGCTGTTTTATTGTTATTAGGGGCAATTTTTTATCTTAGCGGTGTTACAGAGTGGGTTAACCTTTCTTTGCCCGTGATATTAATCGGATTATGCCTGTGGTTTAAGGGAATAGCAGGTTTGCGATTACAAGGATTCCCTCTACTACTAGTATTTTTAGCAACCCCAACAGCATTACCTTATCTCATTGCTCCCTATACCATGCCTCTCCAAAGCTTCATCGCTGGCACAGCAGGCTTCATACTAAATCAATTTGGGATGGAAGTAACCGTAGATGAGATCAATCTTTACGTGGGAGGACGGATTGTAGAAGTTGCTCCCTATTGTGCAGGGCTGAAAATGTTGTTTACGACTCTCTACGTAGGCTTGATGCTGCTTTATTGGACAGATGCTTTGTCTTCACGGCGGACAACTATATCGTTTTTATCTCTTGCTGCGATCGTTAGTATTACTGCCAACATCATTCGTAATACTTTACTGACTTTCTTTCACGGCACGGGTCAAGAAGCGGCTTTTAAATGGCTGCATGAGGGTTGGGGTGGCGATCTCTACTCTGCTTGTATGCTAGTATCACTAGTACCCTTACTGAATTGGATTAATACCTATTTTTCAGCATCTCTAGAAACTGAGCAAGAGGCAGAAACTTAGAACTATTGGGCATTGAGCATTGGGCATTGGCAGAGGAGCAGAGGGGAAAATTTTCTGCAACTTTTTCCCTGTTCTTCACTCTCCCCTCCCAACTCCTTTAATTTTTCATCACTTCTACGTAAGTCATAAATATTACTGAACTCACAATGTGATTTTATAAAGTAAGATTTTGCCTAAGTATTGCAAATTTTACTGATGATTTCCTTCTCTAAATTTTTCAAGGAAAACCAATTGACTCAGGTAGCAGCACTTTTATTATTGCTACTGCTGCTAGCAATGGCGGGGGTTCCCGGATATCTGACAGGACACTGGCAATGGAAACAGCCGCCTGCTGTTCCTACCCTCCACGAATTAAAACAGATTCGCAAGACTGGGTTAACCCTTCCTGGTTGGCAAACCATTGAACAAGCAGAACAGCAAATTGGCGAACATAATTGGTCTTTGCAGGTAATTAAAAAAGAAGGTTCCGAATCCCAAGCAATCCTGCTTTTGTTGCCGCAAAATGGGCCTATGGATCAACCAGAGGTAGAGTGGACAGACGTTAACGGCTGGGGAAGGTCACGCTGGGGAAAGTGGGATATAGCTCAATCTCGTTCTGCGGAATTTAATGTCAAACCATCTGCAAAGTTGGCTTCTAATGTCGATAAAGTAGAAGCTAGGTTTTTTCGCGCCTCCACACCACAGCAAACCTTCGCAGTTTTGCAATGGTATGCGATGCCAGACGGCGGAAATCCATCACCTTTTCACTGGTTCTTGGCGGATCAACTGGCACAGTGGCGCAAGCAACGCACTCCTTGGGTTGGCGTGAGCATTCTGATTCCAATGGAACCTTTGGGGCAGGTAGAAACATCTTGGCCTTTAGCCGAGTCTATTGGGGAAACAGTACAAGCTGCATTAATGGCGGGCCCTTTGTAGAGTCTGTTATAGATGCCCTTGTGCAGAGATTTATCAGAGTATGTCTATAAATTGTGTTCAGGCTGAAACTCACTTAAAATGATGTTAACAACATGAAGTTAGAAATTAAATTTAGCAAAATTAGTCTCTTTCTCTTGGTAAATACTTCTAGATAAAAGAGACATTGAAGGCATTTTTAGAGTAAAATAACCACTCGGCGCGACTAATTTCTATATCAATATTTTCTACACCGATGTTCATAGATCCCAGTTATTATATGCGTGGATTCAGCGCCCTGTGTTTTGTCAGTCTTCAAGTAGGAGTTTTCTTAACAACACCTATCCAACTTGTTGTTGCCCAGCCTTTTCCATCTCAAGGACAATCACCAGGGCAATTCCCCTCACCTGTGCCAGTTAATGAAGTTGCACCTAGTGGTGTAAATGAAGAAATTTCTCCGCAACTCAGCCGCTACCTCTTGGGACCAGGAGATGCAATTGGTGTTGTGCTTCAGCGTCCTCCTGGCCCATACCGTTTAGGCATCGGAGACGGAATTAGCGTTTCGGTTCAGCGCTTTCCAGATTTGAGCTTTCAAGCTTTAATCAACCCAGAAGGTAATATTGCGGTGCCGTTATTGGGAACAGTTTCTTTACAAGGTTTAACTTTGGAAGAAGCTCAAGAAAAAATTCGCTTGGGTTTAAATCGTTATGTAGTCGATCCAATAATAGTTTTAGCATTAGCAGCGCAGCGTCCAGACCTCAGTTTTCAAGCTGTAATTAGTCCAGAAGGCAACATCATCGTGCCGCAAGTGGGAACGGTGTCATTAAAAGGTTTGACCTTGGAAGAAGCTCAAGAAAAAATTCGCCTGGGCTTGAGTCGCTTTTTCCCAGATCCAATCGTGGTAGTATCCTTGGCAGGAACGCGACCAGTTCAAGTTACCATTAGCGGGGAAATATTTCGACCAGGAATTTATCCAATTAATTCACCAACACCCCGCGTTGCTGATGCTTTGCTAACATCTGGTGGTTCAACTTTGAATGCAGACCTGCGACAGGTGCAAGTACGCCGAAAGTTAATCGATGGTTCTGTAATTTCACAAACTATTGACTTATACGCAGCACTGCAAAATGGCGGTTCAATCCCAAATCTACGCTTACAAGACGGAGATGCGATACTCGTGCCCCGTCGTGAAGTTGGTAGTGAGGATGGTTATGACCGCAATTTAGTAGCACGTTCATCCTTGGCTACACCACAGATTAGAGTCCGAGTTTTAAATTACGCTGCGGGTGGTCTTTCCATTCAAGCACTGCCTAACGGCAGTACATTTGTAGATGCTTTGGGAGGTGTAAATCTAGACACTGCTAATCTGAGAGATATCGCTCTGGTTCGCTTTGATTCGGAACGAGGCAAAGCTGTTACCCAAAAACTTGATGCTAAAAAAGCTCTAGGCGGTGATGCGTCGCAAAATGTAGCACTTCAAGATAACGATGTTATTGTTGTTGGTCGGAACCTCATTGGTAGAATTACTAATTTCTTGACCACCATTACCCAACCTTTCTTCAATGTTCAATCTTTTCTCCGGTTTTTTGACAACATCGGTGGTGGATCGAATTAGTAACATTAAAGAAGGATACAACCTAGAAATAGTTTGGAGTGTAAAAAATTACATCTCTAACTGAATATTTGAATTTATTAATGGAAAAGTCTTAAAGATATCAACCGATATATACAGTAGGAAGTTGATAGCATACTTGTATCAAAGCCACTATCTTTGTTTGGTGCTTCCTAAATTTTGAATTTTGTATTTTAAATTTTGAATTGGAGCGAAGCGACCATGACCCCACCAATTGTTAAACGCTATCTGATTGCTTTTGATAAATATAAATGGATTGGACTAGCTAGTTTTGGTTTAGTTGTTGCTGGCTCAACTGTGGTAGCTATGCAACCAGAGCCACCTACTAGCTATATAGCATCTGGGGCACTTACTTATAGTGGGCCACCAGTTTCTTTCTCTGCAACTGGTAATGAAATCCAACAGCAAGGGAAGGAACTAAATGAGGAAGTTTTACTATCAAACCAGATAATTGCAGGTGTGGCTGAGAAAGTCGGTGTCAAACCGAAACAACTCGGTGCAAGTCTTGCTCTTGCTCTACCTAAAAAAAATGCTAAGAGTGGAGAATTAGAATCTTCTACCTTTGAACTTAAATATGTAGATAGTGACGCCAAACGAGGCATACAAGTATTGACAGAATTGATGCAAGCAATGATCAAGTTGAGCAGTGACATCAATACTGGGCGCTTACAAGCAATTATTCAAAAGATTAACGATCGCACACCACAAGCTAAACGGGAATTGCAAATTGCTGAAAAGAAGCTGGAACAGTACGATCGCGTCGAGCGAACAGCAATCTTAGCCGCAGAGAATGGCAGCTTGTTAAGCGCCATTACTGCCAGCCAAAATCTCCAACGGCAAATTCAATTAACTATTTCTGGGGTTGATGGTCAAGTTCGCAGTTTACAAAATAAGTTAGGCTTAACAGTCGGACAAGCTTATGTTTCTTCAGCTTTGAGTGCCGATCCAATTATTGGGAACTTACGAGCGCAAATTTATCAAAGTGAATCGCAAATCGCTGTACTCAGAAAAGATTTGCGGCCGGAACATCCAACAATGGTGCAGTTAATTCGTCAGAAACAAGCTGCTGAGGAATTACTCCAACAACGTGCTGCTGAAGTTTTAGGTGGTGGTGGAACGGCGGCTCCGCTTCAGGGTAGCGTTGCAGGTATTCGCACTCAAAGCAGCTTAGATCCAACACGCCAGCAATTGGCAAACCAAATGGTGGCTTTACAAACCCAAAGGGAGACACTGCAACAACAACTAGCTCAAGAAATCCAACTAGAAGCGCGACTCCGGCGAGAGTATGCTCTGATACCCAATAAGCAATTAGAGCGATCGCGTTTAGAACAGGAGGTTGGACTCAAAAAAGCCATCTATGACCAAATGCAGGTGAAGCTAACCGATGCGAAAACCGCAGAGGCAGAAACTACTAGCAGCCTCAGTATTGCCAGACGCCCCGCAGTCACTGTCGATCCCAAACCTCCGAAGAGTGTGCCTATTACCCTGGCTGTGGGTGGTTTCTTAGGTGTATTGATTGGTGGCGGAGTGATATTTTTGTTGGGAGCGCTGGAAGGGACTTTCAAAACCAGGGAGGATATTCGCGAGAGCCTCAAGCAACGAGAAGTGGCACTGTTGGGAGAATTGCCTTTAATGCCAGTTGATGATTTGGAGCCAGATGCAGTACCGGTAGTATTTTCCCAAGATTCTCCTTATTTAGAATTTTATGAGAAATTCCGTAGTAATATGCGCCGGATTGGTGGTAAAAACTTAAAGGTAGTATTGATTACTAGCACCAGTAGCCTAGAGGGGAAAACGGCAAGTGCTTATAATTTGGGTGTTGCTTCCGCCCGTGCTGGTAAAAGAACCTTAATTATCGAAACAGATTTGCGATCGCCTTCCCGTTGTACATCTTTAAAAGTAATCCCTGACCCTGAAGCCACTATTGAACCTCTACGTTATTACGCTAATTTGAGTGAATGTATTCGTTTAGTTCCTGATGTAGAAAATTTATACATTCTTCCCAGCCCAGGCCCAGTACGGCAATCCGCTGCTATTCTTGAATCCAGCGAAATGCGGCGGCTGATAGAAGATGTCCGCGAACGGTTTGATTTAGTCATTTTAGATACTAGTCCCCTCAGCATATCCAATGACCCATTGTTAATTCAACCCTACAGCGATGGGATCGTACTGGTGGCGCGACCAAACTATACGCAAGAGAATATGCTCGGTGAAGCTATCGATCAATTGGTTGAATCTGAACTAGGGTTATTGGGAGCAATTATCAATGGTGCTGATATCATCGTTTCTGTACCTGAAGAAGTTGCAAAATCACCAACATTTACATCTGAGGTAGAACAGTCAGAAGAAGTTTCCGCGAGTGCCAACAAAAACTAATAGTTTCAAATGTGTAAATTTTAACGCAGACTATCGCATTGGCGTTGGCGTTCGCTTTAGCGTCTCTGAAAGAGAATCGTCTCGCAGAGAATTGAAAGGTAACAATTTTTGTGCTACGAGTTTCAGCAAATGCTGTATTTAGTCGCGTCGAAACAAGCCAAATAAGGGAGCAAGAATTACCCCAAATACAAAACCACCGATGTGCGCCCAATAGGCAACTCCACCAGTTTCCACGCTCATGTTAGCGGCTGTTTGCAGGGTAGCAAGACCGGAAATTACATTTTGCACAATAAAAAGTCCAATTATTACTAGTGCTGGGACTCTGATTGTGGTGATGAAAAACCCCAAAAATATTAAAGTCATGACTTGAGCGTGGGGAAAGCGGATAATGTACGCACCTAGAATCCCAGAAATTGCACCACTTGCCCCCAAAGAAGGAATCTCAGAATTCATCCCAATAAACCATTGGCACAAGGCAGCTAAAGCACCACACGCCAAATAAAAAATCAGATATTTGGCATGACCCAATCGATCTTCAATATTGTTGCCAAAAACCCAGAGAAACACCATATTTGAGATTAAGTGCCACCAACCACCATGTAAAAATTGCGACGTAAATAACGTTATCCACTCTCCATTCAAATTGGTGGTTAACTCTTGAGGTACTACTGCATACTCACTTAAAAACCGACTCAATTGTCCATGTGACAGGCTCACCTCGTGAATAAAAACTAAAACATTCATGCCAATTAACCCATAGGTGAAATACGGGGTAATTCGTGTCGGATTTTCATCGTAAAGGGGAAACACAGGTGTTTTTCCTAAATTATTGACTAACTGCAATATAGCTTGTAAGGCTAGCAGTTGCGAAGGTTAAACAATTTCACCTATTCAATCAATCAGCATAATTGAGGGTAAAAACGATACTATTAAAAATTACTTGTACCAAGATTCTTCCTGGGATTTATCACTAAATAAACCCAACAGTGGGCCAAGAATTGCCCCGAAGATAAACCCGCCTGCATGGGCCCAGTAGGCAATACCGCCACTTTCCATACCGATGTTAGTACGTGCTTCAAGGCTAGTAAGTCCGTAAAAGGCTTGTTCGAGAAACCAGAATCCTAAAAAGAAATATGCGGGGACACGGAAAGTTGGGAAGAAAAACCCTAAAGGTACAACCCCAAGGACTTCGGCGTTGGGAAAGCGGAGAATGTATGCACCCATGACACCTGCGATCGCACCACTTGCACCCAAAGAAGGAATGCTAGAATCTTGAGCGAAGAACCACTGGGTCAAAGATGCCAAAACACCGCAAGATAAATAAAACAGTAAATATTTGGCATGACCTAACTTATCTTCAACGTTGTTGCCAAAAATCCAGAGAAACAACATATTGCCAGCTAAGTGTAAGAAACCACCGTGCAAAAATTGTGAGGTAATTAAAGTTGCCCACTCTGGTACTGGTTGATGTACAGAGATACCCGCAAAACTTAAAGTCAGTTCTCGTGGAACTACAGCCGCAAGGCGTAAAAATCCATTTAATGCTTGTGGGGGAAGATTTGCTTCATAAAGAAAAGCGAGGACATTGACAGCAATCAACCCATAAGTTACATAAGGGGTGATTTTTGTCGGATTATTATCTCTAATGGGAACCACGAGCGTTTTTTCCTGATTTTAAGACAGCAATTCTACAATACGGAATTTTGTAAGTAGTTTCTTCTGCCTCGTGGATAGATATCAGTTTAATATTTGAGATTTACTGTAGGACTTACCTCAATTCTAGGGTCTTCCAGACTGCAAAAGTATTTGAGAATAGTATCGTCGTAACTTAGTTTTTCCGGCAGGTATTGAGTTCAAGCTAGAGATTTTGTGAGAAGCTGACCATCCAAAACCAGGCTAAGTTGCCCATTGGCAAGAATGCTAGTTCCTTGGATATAAGCAGCAACCGGGGTTGCTTCCCCCAGAGGATGGATTGCAGAGGATTGCTTGCCGATGATGCAATCTACTTCTAAAGCACATCGTTTGTCTAAGTAACGAAATACTAATAACGGCTTATCCTGTTTGAAAGCATTTAGTGTATCTGTACTGTAAGTAGTAACTGAGGTGGGAAGGTGGTTAGGACAAGTCAGCACATCAGTCAATAAGTAGATAGGGACGAGCATTTCTGTTGTTAGATCCTCACGATCGCAACCAAGCAAGCCACTGGTGCCAGAAGACTGCAATAATAACATCCGTCCCGCTTGAGTTTGGATAATTTGTTCGGACTGGGATAGACAAATCTGCTCTACAGAATCGGCAATAAATGCATAGACTCTGGAGTTAGCTTGACAGACGATAAGTTGAGCAATTTTGCGATCGAGGGGAATTTGGAGCGAGAAGGCTGTACCATGTCCAGCTTTAGACTTCAATACTATTCTTCCCTGAATAGCTGTTAATTGCTTGCAAACTTCAGTTAATTCTACTCCTAACTCTAAGGCAGCACGATCGCACAAAACAGATGAAACCTCTGGCTCAAGTACCAGTTCAGTCACTTGTAACATATCCCCTGGTTTTGTCAGGGCGAACCCCTGGGCTAAAGCCGGTTGATAAATTTGAGATAAGTTAAGTCCTGCGCCATCATCACACCCATCAATAATCAGTTGATTTCCTTGCTGATAAACTTGAATTTCGATGATACCGTTGCTATTTTTACCAAGGTGTTGGCGCGTTTGACCAGACTCAATGCTTTGCTCTAGTAAATAGCAACTTATATGCAACAGAAGGACACGGAGGCGATCGCTAAACGCGCGATCGACTTGGATATCGCTAATTTGTAAATGTAGTCTAGCAGACTTATCTTGTAAAGCTTGTAACTGAGACCAAAGCCGATGCAACGGTTCTAAGGCTACTTTTAAAGGAATAGTTGTAACTGTTTTGACTAAATTGGAAGAATGCTTAAGTAACTTTTCCTGTTGTATGAGTTCTTGTTTGAGTTGATGATGATTGTTATTGAGCGAATCAACAGTTGATGCCACCTGAGACGCTTGGGCCAAGACAGATTGAAGAGTACTGTATAATTGCTGAGAGCGAGAAGCAGCTAGGGGAGAAAGGGTATCTGAAATTGCTGCTAAACGTCCTGACCATTCCTGTAGGTTATCGAGCAGGTGTTGTAATCGTTTAACTTGTCGGAGCAACCGCCCGATCGTATGTTGCTGTTGTTCTTCTTGACAGGCTTGCTGATTATATGTAGTTAATAATGTTGCAACTAGCGCGTTTAGTTGTTCGAGATGCTTAATATTGATGGGTATAGCGGCTGGAATACTTGTTGCAAGAATGGTAGAAATCGATTCTTGTAAAGAGAGTGGATGGCGATCGCTCAAAGATTTAACTAGGGATGCAACAGAAGTTTCAGTAGGCAGGGAAAAATCCCCCAACCAAGCATGAAAATCTCCTTCCTCCAGGTTTACTAGTTCCTCTACATTGGCAGAAAGCCGTTCAGCATCTAGGTGACTAAAGCTACTAACCTGGAGGTTAGTTTCACTTACTAGTTTCCTGTCAAGACTTTCCTTGTCTTTAACTATAACTTGCTCTGGTAGAGATATAGAAGCTTCTAGCTCGGGCAAGGAATCGTTAAACTGAATAACTGGTTGATGTTCCTGCGGTTGCTCTAGCGATGTCTCAAGGTGTGTATCCTGGGAATCGCCAAATTCTGCTTGCAGACGCGCAACAATGGCAGACATCCGCTCCAGAATTTCTACTTCCTCAATTTTTGAGGCTGTTAAAAATGCCATCAGCAGCATCTGTAGGCAATCTAATCCTTCCGATAACAGGGAGGCGATTGGAGCGTCAATAGTTGCCCGATACTGATGCAAAAGCTGAAAAATCTCTTCTAGTGCAGCCGCAACTATCGCAATGGTATCTAGTTCGGCTGCTATAGCAATCGAATGCAGAGAGCCAGCAGCTTCCATGAGAGCCAAAGCTGTACCGGGGTTACTGTCTTTTGTATAGTTAGGCAACTCCTGCTCCAAGAACAGTAACAAATCGATCGCTTCTTCTAGAAAGCGATCGTCGTTCTGCGGTTGGGGGACAAAATCGGTACTCATGAACGTAACTCTCAGTTTCTATGGGGTTTGTGACAATTCTATGGTTTCGGCATTGATTTGAGGGTACAAGCAGCGATGTCAGCGATCGCTCTAAATTGCTCCTGGATTTGCGCGATTGATTCCAGCCCCGCACTGATTTGTCCATTGCACGGTTCAATAGCAGAAGCAACATCTACTGCTGTCACCTGTAGTTCCTGGAACCATTCCTCTACATTTAGGGTGCTTTCGCGGGCTTGATGGGCGAGAATTTCCACCTGTTCGGCAGCAGTTAGCAAACCTCGTTCTTGCTCGCTAGCTTTTGTTGCTTCGATGGCTGTATTCAAAGACAAAATCTGAATCTTGGTACTTAAGCTTTCCACAAGGCGAACAAAGCCAGAAGTTTGCTGACAGAATTCACCGAGGTATTGCAGCTGTTTATTTGTAAAAGCAACAGTATCTTGAATAGACATTAAATGCTCACTGGTCAGTTCGGCAATTCTTGCTCCTTCTTGTACGGTTTGGCTCACCTGCTGGAATGGCACTAGTAACTCAGACAGATCGAGGGATTCAAGCTGTTGAGCAGGTGGAGCTACTATTTCAGCCGAGTGCAAGTTAATTGTCAACATCATTCCTACTTGTTGCAGCAAACTGCGCTCTGATTCCTGCCATTGTCGGGGTGCAAGGCAATGATGAATAACTAAAAAACCCCAAGGCTGTTGTTTGACAATCAAGGGCAAGCACAGGCTAGCTTGCACCTGAAAGCGTTGCCAAAATTGCTGTTGGCGCCCAGTTAGTTCTAATAATTCAGTTGCGTCACTAACATCGGGTTTAGTAACAAACAAATTTATCGGTAGGGATTGGTTGAGCAGGGATGTCCAACCCGCTTGTGTAGCTTCAGCGATCGCTCGAGAGCGATTATCTTCTTCAAAACGATAAATCAAGACGCGATCGGCGTTGAGAACATCTTGAAGGGCCCTGACTGTAACCTCCAAAAGTGCAGTTTGGCCTTTTGCCTGCTGCATTTGCCGCTCGATGATCACAAGTTGTTCTCGCTGGAGTTGAAAAGCCCTTTGCACATTGTCATCATTGTCACTGGGCGAATCCTTAGCCAAAGCTTGGATAAAAGCTTCGATTTGACTTACCTTCTGCTGCAATTGAGCGACCTTTGGCCCCTTAGCAGATTGAAAGACTGCTTTGATTAGAGCCACATTAGCCAAAATTTCTTCTATCGGGATTTGATTTTCAACAGGCTGGGTTTCAAAATTAGGGTCTAAGGTTGCGATCGTCACGAAAAACTCCTTGGCAGCATCAAGTTAAATCAGTGGGTTTGCCATTGCAATGTCTGGGCGATCGCTCTGGTGTCTAAAATCCAGCGATCGCCTGGTAGAATACCTCGAACAAAATTTAGTAGTTTGTTTGGGGAAAAGTCGGTTGGTGCTGATTGTGCTTGCTGTAAATCCTGCCACTCTACATCGTAGACATGAGCCACCAAAAATCCGATTACCTGATTTTGCAGCTCGATAACCAGAACCATTGGCTTTTCTGGTCGTGAGTGCCGCTTTAAAAGCGGCGCATAACCAAGCAAATGTTCCAAGTCAACCAGCCGCAGCATCTGTCCTTGCCAATTATAGAAACCTAAAATCCAACTTGGTAAGGCCGGAGCTGGGGAAATTTCTTGGCTAGCGAGATGAATAATGTCCTGTAATGAGTGGAATGGTAGCAATCCACTGCCTTGATTTCCCAAGGAAAAACGCAGAAATCTTTGCCGTTGTTCGCCTGATGTCAGCCCAGGAGCCAATAGCTGGGTTGTTCCCGGCAACCCCAACTTATCAGCCAATATCTGGTTCATGCCTAGAAGAAGTACTTTAAGTGGTTCCTCGTTTGGTGTTACAGATAAAACAGCCATGTGGCTCACACAGCTTAACTCTGCCACTTGCCGATAAGACCAAGGCACAGGACGCACAACTTCCAAAGGAATATCGATTAAGGCAGGGGGCTTGTCCACAGGAATGCCACAAATTTCCCCAGTCCGCGTTTGAGTCAGAAGTAAAAAGCGCCCTGAAGTGTCAACCGCAGAGAGAACTTGATGCGCCTGTTGGTCTTGTACTTGCGGAATTAACTTCTGGCGCAAGTCCACAATCGTAATAGTTTGCGCTCCCAAATCGACCATCCCGATCCCACTTTCAACCGTACTGCTAATAGGAGGACAAGCAATCACCTTGAGAACTGCACCAACTGGCAGGGCAAATAAATAGTCTGCGATCGTAAAAACAACGACTCGTAATGAGTCGTTTTCGGTCACAGCGCCTGATAATCGCTTAAACGGAAAGGGAGTGTTAAGCATAGCAAGTGGTTGGGGGTGAAGGAGGCAGGGGGCAGGGGGCAGGGGTTAACTCGGTAGATGGCGATAGCTGCTTGCAGGGGGTGAAGGAGGCAGGGGGCAGGGGGTAGGAGGAATACTGCTCTCTGTCTTCTGCCTTTCTTGCTAAGGGATATGAACCGAATGGCACGCTTGATAACGGCAAACCCATTATATATAAGGCTTTTGGGTGTGGGGTGTGGCTGAGTGGGTGTAGTAAGTCAGAAATTTATTTGTATCCCCACTCATATTTACTTTTCTTGATTTTTCCCTACACCCAACACCCTACCCCCAACACCCTGCCCAGACGAGCTTTCAGCTTTACAAGCGTGCCATTCGGATATGAACCAGTTCGGCGATCGCGGCCAAGAAGTTCTGTTCGGAATAGGGTTTGGTCAAGTAAGCTTTCGCCCCTAGAGCTAAAGCTAATTGGCGGTGCTTTTGTCCGCTACGGGTAGTCAGCATCACTACAGGAATCCCTGATAAACGCTCGTCTTGGCGATGGTGTTCTAAAAACTCAAATCCATTCATCCGCGGCATTTCAATGTCACAAATCACTAGATCGACATCACCGTGTTGCAGCACTTGCGCGATCGCCTCTCGACCATCACCTGCTTGCAACACTTGATAATCGGCTTTCTGGAGCGTCTGCACCAAACTTTGCCTTTGTACAACTGAATCTTCCACTACTAACACCGTCAGTTGGTTAGGTTGAGCAACGGCTGTATTGACTTCAATAGGCTGTTGCTGCGGTTGCGTTATCGTTAGCTGGGATTGTTGACCCTCTAGAGCCAGAACAGGTTCAGGCGCGGGTAATAGTTTAGTTGCAATTGATGTCGGGGAAGTCGGCATTATATCTGTCTCCCAGGTTTGACGAACTAACTCCAACGGGTCAACGGTTAAGGTGAGGCTACCATTTCCCAACACGCTGTAGCCTTGGATGTAACTAGGTAAAGTCAGGACTCTGCCGAGGGATTTAATTACTAATTCCTGCTCGACTAAAATCTGATCGACTTGCAAACACAGATATTGCTGCTCTGTTTGCAACAGTAGCAGAGGTTCTACGGTGTTGCGTTGTTTGACTGGAAAAGGACTGAGGGTTAAATTGTGGTCTTGGGTGGATAAAGGATATTTGTAATCCAGCAAATTGGCAAGCGGGCGGATGGGAACTAGTTGCTGATTTTGCCCTTCTCCCCACTGCCAGAATTTTTGGCTGCCTTGCCCGTGTAAAGATTGCTGCACTTGAATCTGGTCTGGCTGCGGTAATAAAACCTGGCTAATTCCTTCAGACAGCAAGGCATAAGTAATACCTTGAGATTGACACACGAGCAAGCGTGCCGTTGTCAAGCTCAGAGGCAATTGCAGGATAAAGGTGGTTCCCTGCCCTGAAAGCGATCGCACTACAATCGAACCTTGTAAAGCTTGCAATTGAGTGCGAACGACATCTAAGCCGATACCACGCCCAGATAACTCACCAATCTGGTTAGCGGTAGAAAAGCCTGGTTCAAATAATAACTCTGCTAGTTGGTCTTCGGAGGCGTAGGCGGCTTGTTCGGGAGTCAGCAGGTGTTTTTCTATACCTCGCTGACGAATGGATTCCCAGTTTAAGCCTCGACCATCATCCCGTACCTCAATAGTAGTGCGGTTGCCTTGATGATAAGCTTGAATTGTAATTGTTCCGGTTTCTGGTTTACCCTGCTGACGGCGGGTTTCTATCGGTTCAATGCCGTGATCGAAGGCATTACGAATCATGTGCAGCAAAGGATCGTACAACTGCTCAGAAATGGCTTTATCCACCAGTACCTTCGTACCGCCAAGCTTGAGTTCAACAGGCTTATGATAAGTTGCTACCATCTGTTGCAGGAGGCGGGGTAATCGATTCAACACTGTTCCCAGTGGAACCATTCTGGCTTGCAGCAAATCTTCCTGCGCTCCTGAAAGCAGTTGCTTGCGCTTTCCAAGACTGAAGCGAGATTGCTGAACTAAGGTATTAAAAGCCTCAATCCGTTCTCCTAATTGCACCATATCTTCTGTCAGATTTTGCAGGAGAATGTGCAACTCGCTATAGGTATCCATTTCTAAGGTATCAAATTTAGATTGTGCTTCGGCAGTTGGAGAAGCAGGGAGAACTGAGCCTAGAGATGCATGTATATGTCGCTGCTTGCGTTCGGGAAGCAGCAGATGTCGATCCGACCAAGTAGAAACTTTACTAAGTTGTTGTTGGCAGTACAAAAACTGTACTAGAGTATCTTGAGCTGCTTTGTGGATGTGGTTAGATTGTAGGTTTTGTTGGTTTTCGTTGATTAGTAATTCCCCAATCGTGTGGCTGAGGCGATCGAGCTGTTCTATTGCGACTCGGATACTGGGAAGTGATGCCGATGACTGAGCTTGGAGGCTTGGTGCTGGTGGTGGAGAGGCTGGCCGATCTGAGTCTGAATATCGGCAGGATGTCTGTGGATCTCCGATCCAGATTGACTGTAAAATCCGATCTATGGCAGAGGGGACTACTACCGAATCCTGAGAAATTGGTTCTAGTACCTCTGGCGCTTTCGGTACGGAGTTATCAGTCCGCTTCGGGAAAAACGACCAAATTGATTCCGCTTCGTTCGCACTGAGGAGAGGAGATGGCTGATTCTCAGTTGTAGTCGTTTGTGTTGGTTGAGCAGCGATGAAAACTGGCTGCCCTTGCGGTTCTGGGACAGGAATAGTTAACCCTGCCCATTCTCGCAATTGTGGAGATATTTCTCCCCCTTGAGTGCGATCGCCTGCGAGTACTGCTGCTTGAGCTGCTTTAAAATTTTCTAAAGCCACCTGAGCAATTTGCAGTACTTTGTCTGGATACGCTTTGAGCGCGTTTAGGGTCGCCTGGGCAATTTCTTCCAATCCAGATAAGCCATAAGATGCTGCTAATTCGACAAAAAATTCTGCTTGGGAGTTGAGTGTTGTTTGAATTTGTTGCGGATCTTGGCTTTGGATGTCAGTTTCCAGCTGTTGCAAATCCTGGAGTACGCTCCCGGAAAAGATTGACTCTACCACATCAAAGCCAAGTTCTTCCGAACTGGGAAGCGGAGCCTCACGACCAAAAAAGTCGCCTAGTTTATGTTGGAGTTGGGCGAAGATGGAAGCAGTTCGATCGAGTATTTCTGTCTCATTGCAGGATAAGCCCATCAAGGCTGCACTTAATGGAGTTCGCAGGCACTCATAAGCATCTAGAAGCAAAGCACCCAATTCTGGATCGATTTCCAGTTCTGGAGCATATAACGCTTGGAATACATCTTCCAAATGATGGGCAATTGTCTGAATAGTTTCTTGCCCAACACTGGCAGCACTCCCTTTGATAGTATGGGCGCTTCGCATCAAGGCATGAACTTTTTCTATTGTTTTTTCATCAAGTAGACCGATCAGATTCTGCTCAATGGTTTGCAATAACTCTGCCGCTTCCGCAAGAAAAGCCTGCTCTTGATTACTGGGATCGGGGTTCATAACACATTTTGCGAGATTAATCAACTTTGAACTGGCTAACGCTGGTTTCCAGTTGTTGTGAAGTCATCCGTAGTTCCTCAAAAGACTCAGAAATGTGCATTGCACTTTGTGAAGTCTTGCGGGCGATCGCCGAAACATCCATCATCGCTTCTGTCAATATCTGAGATTGCTGACTTTGAGTGGAAACTGCTTGGTTAATTCCTTGTACTAGTCCACCAATTTCGTTGGTAGCTGCGACGATCGCACTCAGGGAATGACGAGTCTCATCGATCAATTTCGAGCCTTGGACAACTTGGGTAATCCCTACTTCCATTGCTTGGGTGACTTCGTTGGTTCCACTTTGAATTTCTTGGACGAGTCGCTCAATTTCTGTGGTGGCACTAGCTGACTGATAAGCCAGGGAACGAACTTCATCTGCAACCACCGCAAAGCCTTTCCCATACTCTCCGGCACGGGTAGCCTCGATCGCCGCATTGAGTGCCAGCAAATTAGTTTGAGTGGCAAAATTTTCAATCAAACTCACTACTTTCGAGATTTTCTGAGAAGCTTCACCAAGGCGTTTAATCTTCTTCGCTGTTTCGGAGACGGTTTCCCGAATCTCCAAAATGCCATCTACGGTTCTTTCCATCAGGGAATCGCCAGCTTGGACGGTGTTATTAGCTCTTTGAACAGCCTGTCCTACTCTTTGGGCATCAGTAGCAACTACCTGGGTGGAAGTTACCATCATTTGTAATTGTTCTAGAGCATTTTCGAGGCGTTCTGCTTGCTGTTGAGCTTGGTCAGATAGTTTAACTACTGAGATAGTGTTATTGCTGGAAGTTTCACTCACTCTGCCAGCAGCAATCTGCACTTGTCGGACTAAATCTCGCAAACTTTGGATCGTCGTGTTGTAACCATCGGCGATCGTTCCAATTTCATCTTCAGATAGGGGAGCGCGAACGGTGAGATCGCCTCTGAAGGATGGTTCCAAAGCCATGAGAACGCGTATTGCTCCTTGTTGCAGTTTTTCCCGTGCGGTGCGATCGCGCTCTGCTGCTTCTGCTAGTTGCTGCTCTTGAGTACGCACCTGTTTGAGGTACTCTGCAAGATTGAGGGCAATACCAATCTGGACGCTGGCTTGGTTGAGAACATCCTCCTCTGATTGCTCCCACTGGCGCGGGGCGCTATTTTGATAAACTCCCATCAGCCCCCATAGCCGATCTTCTTGAAAAATCGGAGCAATCATGTAGGCTTTAGTTCCCCACATTTCTAATAATTGGATGTGGCATTCGTCATGACCGACAGTATATATATTGTCAACCCGCAAACTTTCTTTACGGGCATAACGCCCGCCTTTGTTGTACTGGAGATAGGTATCTCTAACTCTGGCAAGGCTAGTTCCCACCAACTTAGGCCAATCCCCAGTCACAGACTCAACTACAAATTCTCCAGACCAATCAGGCTCAAAACGGTAAACTCCAACTCGATCTACTTTTAGTAGCTGACGAAGTTCGTGGGTGGCAAACTGGACAAATTCCAGAACATCACTATGACTTTGAGCCATCTCTGTTAACCGACTAGGCAAGCGATAGGAAAATCGGGCGTTTGCTACTTCCCGTTCTGCCAGTTTGATCAGTTCCTCGTTCTTGTTTAAGGTTTGCTGTAAGTATTGCGATTGCTGGACGGCTACCCCAAACTGCGTGCCGATTTTCGCTACCAAGTTGATTTCATTATCTTGCCATTGCCGCGGCCCGTCATTCTGATATGCTCCTAACAAACCCCAGAGCTTGTTGCCGGCAATAATCGGGGTGATGATATAAGCTCTCATCTGGAATTGCTCGAGAATTTTTATGTGGCACTGGGCATGGCCAGAAGTGTAAATGTCATTGATAACAAAGGTCTCGTTGTGGCGATAGCGTCCACCTTGGGTTTGTTGGAGGTGTTCGTCTTCCCAGACAGTCCTGATATCGGGGCCAACCAAAGCCACCCATTCCCGACTTACAGATTCGGCAATAAATTCTCCACCCCAATCTGGATTGAAGCGATACACTGCAAGACGATCGCATTCCAAATGCGATCGCAATTCTGGTAAGGCGTTGCGGAAAATCGTATCTAGCTCTTGAACTTGGCGGATTTTTTCTGACAGCCGTGTTAGCGCTCGTTCCCCTTCTGCGGTTCTGGCTAACTCTGCATTCTTCTTCTTGAGCTGTTCGATATACTTAACCTGTTGCAAGCCTATACCCATTTGCACAGCTACTTTTCGCAACAGTTGCACATCCTTGGATTTCCACTGCCGAGGGCCAGTATTTTGGTATGCTCCTAAAAAGCCCCAGAGTTTGTTTTCAATAAAGATCGGAGCGATTGTGTAAGCCTTAGCCTGGATTTTTTCTAATATCTCTAGGTAGCACTGAACGTGACCGACAGCGTAGATATCATTGACAACAAAGGTTTCATGATTGCGATAGCGTCCGCCCTGAGTTTCTTGTAAGTGCTCGTCCATCCACATCGTTTTGATGTCGGAACTAGCCAAAGACAGCCATTGATCTTTTACGGATTCGGCAATAAATTCCACACTCCAGTCGGGATGAAAGCGGAATACTGCTAGGCGATCGCACTGTAGTTGTTTGCGTAAACTTGGTAGCACATTCAGGAAAATTGTATCTGCTTCTTGAGCTTGGCGAATTTTTTCCACCATCCCTGTCAGCACCTGTTCCTCTTCTGCTGCCCGTGCCAACTCTGCATTCTTCGTTTTCAGTTCTCCGATGTACTCGGCTTGCTGCACGCTTAACCCCAACTGAATGCCCAATTTGGTCAGCAATCGCACCTCTTCGGAATTCCACTGGCGCGGGCCGCTATTTTGATATGCTCCTAACAAACCCCAAAGTTTGTTTCCAGCAAAAATGGGGGCAATGGTGTAGGCTTTAGCCTGGAACTGCTCTAACAGATCGATGTGGCACTGGGCATGACCAACAGTATAGATGTCATTGACGGCAAAAGTTTCATTGTTGCGATAGCGCCCGCCTTGGGTTTGCTGTAGGTGTTCGTCTTCACATACGGTTTTGATATCGGGGCCAACCAGAGGCACCCAGTCAGTTCCTACAGATTCAGCAATAAATTCACCACTCCAGTCAGAGTTGAAGCGATATATTGCTAGGCGATCGCATTTGAACAACTGCCGCAATTCTGCCAAGGTAGTGCGGTAAATTGTTTCTGGGTGGTGGGAATGAAGCATTCTATCCGTCATTCGGGCGATCGCATTTTCTACTTCAGCTACTTGGGTCATTTCTAGATTTTTTAACCGTAGCTGTTCGATATATTCAGCTTGCTGGAGAGCAATGCTCAACGATTCGCCGATCTGCAACAAAGCACCGGTCTCTTCATCAGTCCATTTGCGGACATCAGAATTTTGATAGGCTGCTAACAAACCCCAGAGATTACCAGCGCGGAAAATGGGAACAATGATATACGCTTTGGCTTGGAACTTCTCTAATGCTTCTAAGTAGCAAGGTGAAAAACCAGCAGCATAAATATCGTTGACTTTGCGGAAGCGCTTTTCTTTGGCGTAAGTTCCACCCTGCGTTTCCTTAAGATAGGTATCGGCATCAGGTTTAACAGGGGAGCCATAATCCTTAACATGGCAACGCTCTGAAGATACCATACCTGTTTTTAAAATGCTTTCTTGTTCCTGAATATCCAACAGGGACGACCAACCAGCAGCCACAGATTCAGCGATAACTTCTCCACTCCAGTCTGGATGAAATTGATAAACGACAACGCGATCGCATTTTAAAAATCGCCGCAACTCTTGGGTTGTAGTGCGGAAAAGGGTGCGAAGATCCGTTGCTTGTCCAATCTTTTCAATGATGCCGAAAACAGTACGTTCTCGTTCAACAAGTTTGGCTGACTCCTCAGAGCGGTGATAAAGTTGTTGCTGATATTGCACCTGTTGAATCGCAATACTAGATAGAGATGCAACCTGCACCATTAGTCGAACTTCACTATCTTTCCACTGACGAGGCTGAGAATTTTGATAGGCAGCCAGTAAGCCCCACAACTTTTCTCCCTGGAAGATAGCAACAATAATGTATGCTTTGGCTTGATAGGTTTCTAAAATTTTGATATAGCAGTCAGAAAAACCACCGCTGTAGATATCATTAGTGACTCGATATATCTGTCCGCGATGGAAATTTTTGCCTTGGGTGTGCTGAATGTAGCTATCTGCACTGTGCGATCGCCCTGTTGTCCCAGCTAATCCCCCTTCCTCTGCAAGGTTCCTAACACTACAATAGTTAACGTTCTTGGCAATTGCTGGATTATTTCGCTGTTCTTCTAACAGAGAAACCCACTCAGATCCCACAGATTCAGCAATAAATTCCCCAGTCCAGTCAGGATTGAAACGATATATTGCTACGCGATCGCATTTTAGTGACTGTCGTACTTCTTGGGTGGCAACGCGAAAGATGGTATCCACATCTTTTGACTGGAGAATTTTATTCGCTACACCAGTCAGGATTTGGTCTTTTTCCACTTCTTGTTGCAACGTAGCCTGAATCACGGCAACTTGCAGTTGCGCTTCTAATTCCTGCGCGAGCAATTTTAGCGACCTAATTTCAGCATTCTGCCACTGGCGAGGAGCAGTGCATTGCTGCACTACCAACAAGCCCCAAACCCCATCTTTTGTTAAGATTGGCAAGCTCAAACAAGCTCTGACCTGAAACCGCTCCATAAGCTGCTTTTGGTAAGGGGACAAGCTTGCAGTGTAGGTATCGGCGATCGCGACTAATTTTTCTTGTTGATAAACCTTGCCAGAACCTAACCCAAAAGTGACGGCGGGCAGTTTTTCCTTCAGCATTGGGGTAAAGCCATCCCTCATCGCCTCCGCAGCAACTATCCCCAGCGTCGGATTCGTAAACTCATACACCACCACGCGATCGGCTTGCAGTGCGCTTTGTACCTCCATGACAGCAGTAGCAAGCAAGGTATCTAGATCGGAAAATTGACGGATTCTGCTGGCGATCGCCTGTAATTGCTCTACCTCGAATCCATCTCCTCCGTCTTGATATGGCAAAACACTTACCAATTCTTTTAATTTGCGGATTCTGTCTCGCAATGGCCCTGTTTCCACCCAATCAGCTTGATCCAGTTCAGTTCGCAATTCTTCTAGAGTAGAAGAGATTTGCTGTTTTGCTCTTAGATCGACGGTATGCCCGTTATCGGTGTCCTTATAACCGTTGCCGGAATTTGAGTGTGGTTGGCTAGGTGTATGCATTACCATAATCTTTCTTGCTATGAAGGTTGTTAAAGTAAGTTAATCAGGCAGAGGGTAGGAGACAGAAGGCAGGAAGCTCTGAACTTTAAAGAGACTGAAGGGCTTGAATCACAACATGGGTGTCAATTAACATCAAAGGGCTACCTTGAGAATCCACAAAGTAACCCTGCAAGAACGAGCCTAGTCGGGCAGGTAACATCGATGCCGAAACCGCTAACCGCTCTTGGGGGTCATAAACTTCAATGCTATTGACTTGCTCCACCAACAGCCCGACGGTTTGATTCTGGACTTGAACGAGCATCGCCATGCCAGAGCTACGCACACTTTCTCGCCGACACCAGTGTGTTGCTCCCAACAAACTTGCTAAATCAAGAATCCAGATAGCTTCTCCCCGCCAATTCATGATGCCTAACAAGAATTCTGCTACCTGGGGTACTGGCAAAATCTCGGTGAGTGCAACCTGAATTACTCCCCGCAAATCAGCTAGTGGGAGTAAACCATTCACCTTTCCATTCAACGGAAATCTTAAAAACCTCTGGTTGTTTCCTTGGGGAGAGTTTTCAAGTCGAAATTGGCTATTAATAGGTAGCGCTCTAAAGCTATCATTGCCCTGTACCATTGCCCCAGTTTCCTTTAGCGAATAAATTTATTAACAGTCTGGAGCAAGGTATTTTCATCTACAGGTTTGACTAAATAGCCATCAGCACCACTCATATTGCCCCAAGTTCTATCAACATCTGTGTTTTTAGTTGAGCAAATCACTACCGGGATTGCTTTTGTTGTCGGATCGGCTTTCAACTTGCGGCAGAACTCAAATCCACTTTGGCCTGGCAAAATCAAATCCAGTAGAATCAAGTCAGGTTTTTGTTGTTTCAAGCGCAGTTGAGCCTCTTCACCACTGCGAACTTCATAAACTGAATATCCTCCTTGCTCCAGGTAACGTGTCATCTTTTCGGATTCTGTGAGGCTATCTTCAACTAAAAGAACTTTTTTCATTTTTATTTCCTAGCTATTTAATTCAGATTTTGAAAAATGATTGCGACAAATGAATTAACATCCAAAATCTGTTTTGAAAATGGGTGTAGAGGAGCTACTGGCATGATTGTCGCTTCAATCTAAACGTTTAAATACTTGTGAAGCACATTGAGTACTTTGTCTGCTTCTACGGGTTTACCCAAAAAGTCAGTTGCCCCTACTAATTTTGCTCGCATCCGATCTACTATTCCATCTTTCCCCGTTAAGATGACAACCGGCACATCTTTAAGACTTGGAGTTTTACGGATTTGAGAACAAATTTCATAACCATTCACTTTTGGCATCAAAAGATCCAAAAAAATGAAGTCGGGCTTGCTTTTAATTAGCTTTAAAACTGCTGTCAAGGAGTCTTGAATGCCAATAAAGCGATAATTTTGATGGGTAAGAATTTCCTCCAAACTGCGACAGATTGTCGGACTATCATCCACACAGGCTACTAAAGGTCTGGAGACATCAATAATTGCTTTGCTAGCTGCTGGGGGAGCAACTTGTATAACAGTATTCTCTTCTGTCTTCAGTGAAGAATTGGAATGATTAACTGCACTCGATGGAGTGACAATTTGTTTGCTAGTCGCGGGGGGTGCAACTTGTATAACAGTGTTCTCTTCTGTCTTCAGTGAAGAATTGGGATTATTAACTGCACTCGACGGCGTGACAATTTGTTTGCTAGTCGCTGGGGGAGCAACTTGTATAACAGTGTTCTCTTCTGTCTTCAATGAAGAATTAGGATTATTAACTGCACTGGAGGGCTTGCCAGTTTCTTGACTAATCCCAACCTTCCTGGGGCTTGGGGTGGGTGAAAAAGCGATCGCCCCTGTTTTTACCAATGGCATCAAGAACCGAGACAAAACTAAGGCATCCCGACCGCTTTTTTGCCCTAAACCTCGTAAAGTTTTTGTGCCATCAACTAGAGAAATAATCTGTTTAGAGGATGCTTGTCCTTGGAGTAGTTCAAGTTGTTGAATAACAGGATATAAATTAGGCGAGTAACTTGCCAATCCTGCATCTCGCCATTCTTGCCAGACTTGTGTAGCCTGTTTTAATACTTCCTCAGTTGGTAGTACAGCTAGGAGAAACCCAGGAACTGCACCAACAACGGTAGTAGGTGACAACTGCCCTGCTGGATTGTTGCCATTTCTTTTGGCTTCAACGTACTGGATTATATCAAACAGGACTTCAGCTATTAAGCTTGTAATCAGGCTAACAAGTTGTTGTTGTTCGATTAATTTTTGTTCTCGCAATTTACTAAGAATGCAATACTCGCGATAACTTTCCTGGGGAGAGACAAGCCCCTCCAACTTTGCCACATCTAGATTAGGACAGTATTGCGACAAGTGCCGTCGCCATCGCTCATCGGCATTAGAACCGCCAGCCTGCCAAATTAATCGTCCTAAACGAAAATATAGCGTCCAAGTCGGCCCGTCCCTGGCTTCAAGATTCAGCCTGCCTGTGAATAATTTAGTTTGAAGTTGCTCGATCAATTGATTCACAATGGATCGCACCTCCTTGTATATCTTGAATTTTGCATTTACATTAGAATTCCTCAAACAATCCAGCTTACTAACCTCATCGTGCGATCGCCAATAGCACAGTTCCACAGTTCAAAACCTCGATCGAGCTACCCCAGCTTGTTATATCCCTTTCCAATCCGCACATTTTGAAAGTTCAAAGCTGGAAGCTCGAACAAAGATTTAAGCTCTTTTTTTAATTAGAAATAAGTTATCTATATTAGTTTTGCAACGTTACATATACTGAGACAATTGCTTGTCAATACAGACCTTAAAAAAAGATGTAAATTTTGAATACTACAAAGCATATACCAGCTTTAATGTTTATCGATTGCGTGCTATGCCTCCTGAAGGCAAAAGACACAAGCGATCGCAAGAGCCGCTAGTCTGCAATTACAAAAAATGAGCTGGAATCAAATTTGTTAAGAAATTGCTTGTTGCCGAATAAAGTATTGGCGATCGCGTTGTTCTAGTACTCCTTGCTTGATCAAGGAGCGCAGGATATCTATCGTTTGCACCCTGGTTAAGCCAATCACTTCTTCAATTTCTATTAAAGTAGCTCCTTGGGCTTGCTGAATATATTGCTGCACTTTAGATTTAGTATCTGCATTCGATTCAGGCACTTTTCTAGTCATGGTATTGACGGAAGGACGAAAACCAGTGGCTTTAATTCCAGAACGAGAGATTGACCATTTTGGAACCGTTGCCACTAATTTTTCTGTTTTAGCAGAAGGCGGGGCAACTACTTGTTCATGAGTGCGGTCGCCCCAAACACTTTTATGTAAAATTGCTCGGAAATTTTGCAAATCTTGAAATAATGTCTGAGCCTTTGCTGTCCGCTGTTGGCGGTATTCTTGCTGGCGTTGGCAGACATCTGTTTTTATTTGCAATATTTCTAATTGCCGTTCTACAATCTCTTGCTGAAATTGCTGCTGTTGTAACTTTCTGTTGTGGTGAAGACTAGTAACAGAACTGCTCAATTCTTGATGAAGTAAATCTGCTTCCAACTGCAATTCTTGTTGAGTTAGCTGTTTCCACTGGTTAACTTGTTGACGGCGTTCAGCAGTTATTTGCAATCGCTGCGATCGCTCTTGTTCCCACAAATTTTTGAGAGCCATCAGCTGAATTCTCCTATTTTGTTAACTAGAAACATTAAATGGGAGCCATGAAGACTCCCTTTTTATAATGTGCTATTAAGCAGCAGATGGAACAGCAGCCTGAGATGTTAAACCAACTGCCTCGGCATATCTTAAGTAAGTTTCAACTGAAGCAATTACAATCCGAGCTTCGATTGATAGCAGTTCAATACCAACTAAAGAAACACGTACCCAAGCATCAACTACAATTCCTTTGTCCAAAATCCGGTCAATAACTTCAGCTAGACTAGAAGATGAGTTAACTTTTTCAACAGCCATTTTCTTTTACTCTCACAACTCTGATTATTGGTTTCATCTTGCTCTGATTGAGCAGTAGGTAAAAATTACACAATGTGTTTTATTCTTCCTGAGTTTAGTGTTCCCAAAAATATGAGATAAATATAATAAAATAAAAAAATATTAAAAAGTTAACAATATTTTTTTAGCAAAAAATTAAAGAAATAATTAGCCCATCTTCATTTTTTCTGGGAAAGTTATAATTATTATTTTTTATGAATTTATCTGAGAGTATTTTTTAGAAAATGATAGGGTGGCAGAGGTTCACTTAGTGCCAATTGCCAGTGCGAGCATTGTACCTGCCAGAGGGAAAGCTGCTGCGTACTGAGCGTTGAATCGTTCCGCTGTGCCAAAAAGTGGATTTGCCGCACATCTGCCTGTCGAGTTTCACAGATAACATCTGTATATGTTTTGAGAATTGACTGGTTCAAGAGTTCCCACTGTTCGGATTGTTGTGCTTGAAATGCTTGCTGTGTTTGGTAGCGTTGTTTTTTCGCTAATAAATAGGCTTTTCCTCTAGCATCAATAGTGTCAGACTCATCAAGCAAAGAACTGGGTGTCAATTTTAAAGTGTACTCAACTTTGTCTGCTAGCTGAGTAAGGGTTTCTAGATATTGCTCTTGGTGCTGTTCTAGATGATTCAGCAGTTTTTCTTGCGAGGTAAAACCGCTGCCAAAGCGTAAGGGAAGAAGGGGAGTTTGTTGAAAGAGTTCTCGAATCACGCGATCGTGGATTAATACAGCTTGAAGTAAACGCTCATCTGTGGCTTGTATTCCCTCTACTGAGATTTCCGGTTCTACGATCGCACCTAAACCAGAACAGTAAACGAGTTCGGTATTCCTTTCCATCCCTAAAGGTAGAACAAGCTCTGATGCGGTGGGTACTAGAAGAGCATAGGCGTATACTGACATAAACTTGGGATACTTATTAAGTAATTAAGTTTGTACACATGAAGTTCTCTGGGACACTTCTTTTTACATCAAAGGTGTTTCCAAAGAGTAAGTATCGCTGTGTGCAACGTTCTCTCAAACCTAACCCCCAGCCCCTTCCCTACTAGCGTTGGGGAGCAAGAATCAAAGTTTCTCTCCCTGTGGCGGAGAGGTTTGGAGAGGGGTTCTAAGGATAAGTTGTACATCGCGTTAAGTAGCTTCTGTTGTTAACTTCTGCGTTGTTTCAAGTCAGAGACTATTCAGATTGGTGCTGATTATCAAGCATTTGGTATGTAACTTGGAAATCATCATTTGTAATCTGAATCAGGCTGGAGTCAGTCAATCCTTGGGCGCGGTATCGACGAATTGCGCTTAAAGCAGCTTGATTGCTCAACAAAGCCAAGTCTGCGCCATTCCAACCCTCGGTAACTGTCGCCCAGGTTTCTAAATCGACATCAAGCAAGGGACGATCTAGATTGTGAACTCGTAAAATCGCTAATCGGCTGGCTCTATCTGGGAGATCGATTTTGATTTGTAAGTCCAATCTTCCTGCTCTGAGTAAAGCAGGATCGAGGGTTTCTGGACGATTGGTTGCTCCTACTAACAATACTTTAGGGCATTCATGCAACCCATCCAGTTCGGTGAGTAGTTGACCGACAACGCGATCGCTAACTCCAGAATCACCAGTGAATCTTCCCCGTGCTGGTGCTAAGGTATCAATTTCATCTACAAACACAACGCAAGGCGCTGCTTGTCGAGCTTTGCGAAAGAGTTCTCTAACTGCTTGTTCTGCGGCTCCTACCCATCGGCTGAGTAATTCCGGGCCATTCACAGCAATAAAGTTGGCTCTAGCTTGCGAAGCGATCGCTTTTGCCAGTAATGTTTTTCCCGTTCCCGGCGGCCCCCACAACAGAATCCCACGGGGAGGCTTGGCTTTGGTTTGCTCGTATAGTTCGGGATAAAGGAGTGCGCCCTCTACAGATTCTTGAAGTTTTTGTTTCACATCATCCAAACCACCAATGTCATCCCAACTGACACTTGGTGCTTCAACTGCTACATCCCTGAGAACTGAGGGTTTTATCTCCTTAATTGCT
This sequence comes from Nostoc sp. DedQUE08, assembly GCF_034530895.1. Classification (NCBI taxonomy): domain Bacteria; kingdom Bacillati; phylum Cyanobacteriota; class Cyanophyceae; order Nostocales; family Nostocaceae; genus Nostoc; species Nostoc sp. DedQUE08. Next base: position 16,855 of record NZ_JAVRCD010000032.1, on the reverse strand, counting down.
TCTAGAAAATCCTGCTGCATAACAGCCATGTTCTCAGGAACGGGACTGTTGAGCGAGGGGACTTGACGACGAAGGGCAATATAGGCTGCTTTTTGACAAAGAGCTTTAATATCGGCACCGACAAAACCAACGGCCAAATCAGCGATCGCTCCTAAATTAACCGCAGTCTCCAAGGGCATGGCACTTGTCAAAATCGTCAGTATTTCTAATCGTCCATTGCGATCGGGAACCCGAAACTGAACTTCGCGATCGAAGCGTCCCGGACGACGCAGCGCCGGATCGAGATAATCGGGACGATTTGTTGCCGCTAATACAAGTACGCCCTCGGTTTTGGCAAACCCATCCATTAACCCAAGCAACTGCGCTACTAATCTTTTTTCAACTTCGCCTTCCACTTGGCTGCGATCTGGGGCAAGGCTATCAATTTCGTCAATAAATATCAAGCAGGGAGCAGAACGAGTTGCTTTCTCAAAAATATTTCGTAAACGAGCTTCTGCTTCCCCGTAATACTTGCTCATTACCTCTGGGCCATTGATGGCAATGTAGTTTAACTCTAATTCTTCTGCCAAAACACGGGCTGTTAAAGTTTTTCCCGTACCGGGCGGGCCAACTAGCAAAACCCCACGCGGAGGCTCTAACCCTAATTTAACCAATAAATCTGGACGTTTAAGGGGAATTTCGACTAACTCTCTGATTTCCTTGAGAACATCACCCAAGCCGCCGACACCTTGCCAAGAAGCTTTTGAGTTCTTGTTAGCTGATGGGGTGGTGACATCATCAGCATTATCCATTGGTGCAGCTGCATCAGTAGAATTGGCTCGAACTCGGCTGGAACTAGTTTTTCTCGGAATATTGCCTTGCCGGGGAATACTGCTGAGATTATGAGAGCGAATTTCAATAGAAGTTTTTAACTCTCCTTTCTCTACTTTTTCTTCTAAAGCTTTGGCAATTTCTAATAGCTGTTCAAATCCTTTAAATATGTCGTCCATTGATTTTACTTAAATAAAAGGCAGAAAAAATTAATTCCCAAAAAAATTAAAATTTTCAATAATTTTTGATTTTCAATTTTTATTGCTGTTCAACAGTGAAAAAAATTAATTCAGTTGGAAACCAATAATCGAAGACGAGCAAAGTTAAAGGGGGCAGTGAAATTGTTGTAGCGAATTCGCAAACGGTCTTCAAATTGACGATCGAGTGCTTCAACGTGTTCGCTAAATTGTGATTCTGCTTCCCAAGGAATTAGGTAGGCTGCATTGTAGATCATTGTGTCCATTTGGGGAGTATTTTCCACCATATCGATCGCAATGGAGTTGAGCGTGCCTTGAAATACATCTATGATGCCTTGCTTGCGATCACTCATTCCCCGTTCGATGGCTTGCCCTATTTGGATCGCTTGCTCCATACTCAAGGGTTGACCCACTAGCTTATCCCTTTCAGTTTTGAGATTTGGATTTTCTGCTAACAATCCCTGAATTTCTGCCTCAGTATCCCAAAAAACTTTGACACTAACTTCTCGACAACCCGATAACTTCGCAAGCAATTGCGTCAATTCTTCTTGATGAGGACGAATTAATTGCTCTGAAACCGTTTCCCAGCTTGAAATCAAAAGTCCAAATTGCATGGGTAATAAATTGCGATCGCCTGCTTCCATGATGTCCTCAAGGACTTTCTCATGACTTAGCAGGTTACGGCGGCTTGCCAAATAACGCTCTTGCTGTGCTTCGGAGTAGATAACTGCAAAACCATCCAAAATTTTAATTTGTACAGGTTGCCGATCTATGCCCTGTAAATTTAAATTTTGTGGAGCAGGCAAGGTCAAAATTCCGTAAATGTAAAAGCCATAACTCATAAGAATGTCTTACCAAGAAGAATATAGATAAAAAAGTTACCAAAAACAGGGTGTGGGGTGTTGGGTGCAGGGATTAGAAAATCCTTGTATGAGTGGGTTTAGAGCTTACCAAAAAAGAAGAATTATACCGAATGAAAGTGGCACGAGGTATAAGGTGTCCAAGTTTTCAATCCCACGCTTTTAACCCTGGGTTCCCTACACCCTACACCCTACCCCCTACACCCTATGAAAGGGGTTTAGAAGTGAGTACTAATCTTAACTTGGCATGAACTAAGCTTAATTGAGCCAGTCCTAAGTCCAAGTCACCCTCAACCACAACACCCGTATTTAATAGGCGATCGAGGAGTTCTAGAATAGAGGGTTGACTAGAGGTTTCACCGGGGTAGTATCCTCCAGATTGGGGAAGTAAATTTCCCATTTCACCCAAGTTAATATTTAGATCGGCTGGGTCAATATCAAATATCTCGCAAAGCTGAACAACTTGCTGTTCAAGCTTTTGCAGGCTTTCGGCAGCTCGATCTAGTTCAGAATCGCTGAGGTTGCCAGCATCCATTCGCCGAATCACCTGAGCTTCCATGAGTTGGCGTATCAGTTCAACAACCGTCAGTAACAACGGTGCTAAACCTGAATCGGAACCTTTTGATTTGCTAATCGCCTGCATTCTGATGATTAATAGGATTGAGTGCTTTGAGCGATCGCAGTTCTGTTTCTAGGCTGGCAACACGCTCTTGAAGTTGTTGATTAGTTGTTAATAAGGAACGAGCTTGACTATTAAGATAGGGGTCGCTCTCCCACCAGTTAATTCCAATCTCTTTGGCTTTATCAACAGAAGAAATCAACAAACGAATTCGGATGTTGAGCAGTTCTGTGGAGCCGACAGAAACAGAAATATCTCCTGCTATCACAATGCCTTTATCTAGAACCCGTTCTAGAATATCTGCCAAGGTAGAACCTTGAGTTGATGTGGTGATAGCTCCCCGATTAGTATTAGTACTCATTTGTTTATTAAATGGCCAGAATCAAAAGCAACTGTTTGTGAGATGTTCTGCGGCTCGGCATTGCCCTGCATTTGTACTAATACTCCCTGCTCTCTGAGAGACTTGAGTGCAGCTACAATTTGACTGCGATCGATCCCTAACTCTACTGCCAATTCAGAGAAACGCCTTCCTGGAGAATTGCACAGGTAGTTGTAGACTTCATGCTCGTAAGGTACTCGTTGTTCCAATACAATCTGATTTTGGCTGTCTGGTATGATCTCAGTCGGCTGAGATTGAGTATTTGTACTATGATGCAATTCACTCAAAACCTCTTCCAGTAGCCGAGTTGCTTCTATCAGAGGTTGATTCGTGCGAGAAAGCAGGATATCGGCACAAATATCTTGGAAGTAAGAATCTCCGAAATTGATGGAAATTTCGTGTTCGTGGCAGATTCTAGCAATCATCAGACAAGAACGTAATCCACCGCCCAGCCCAGAGCCAGATCGACTCCAAAACATCCGCACTAAGCGCACGATTTTGTCTGCTTTCTCAGAATCTATGCCTGTTTTATGAACTACAATTTCCTGCTGAGTTAGTTCATCAGGTGGAGGCATATCGATGGTAATAACACGATCCATCAAAGCATCCTGAGTTGCATGAACTCCACAATACTCTTGAGGATTTGATGTTAAGATTGCCCGAAACTGAGGATGAACCCGGATATACTCGGCTCGCTGTTGATTTGTTGGCAATACCAACAACCTCTCTTCAAGTACGGAGAGTAAAACGTTATTTACCTCCGGGTGCGATCGATTGAATTCGTCGTAAACCAGCGTAAATCCTTCTTTACAAGCTAGGGTTAATCGTGCATCAACCCAATGTTGTCTAAGTTCATCCTCAACTTTCACAACGCTGTGGATGAAATTATCAACAACCTTTTTGCGGGTATAACCTAATTGATTACCAATCAAGTCTGAGGTTTTAAACTCATCATCTCCAAATAAGAGGATGATAGGCTGGTTGAGCAAATCAGCTAGATGCATTGCCAGAGTAGTTTTTCCGACTCCGGCCGCACCACGTAAATGTACTGAAAAACCCGACTGTAGATAGCGCAAAGCACGTTGAGCGATACGTTGAACAGCAGGGGTATTGACAAATCGTTGGGGAGATGCATTTAATACTGTTGTCAAGCTCTAAGTACCTCGTAAGTAATAATTTTATGTAAAAGTAATTTTTTGCACATCGGGAATATAAAATACAGATGTCAATAAGCCTTAACTGAACTCAAATCCAACACATTTTGGCATCAACATAAGACTAAGTAATGTTTTATATAATGTCATCAGCAAGATTACGGTCTTGTGAGACAGCTGTAACAAATCTACACAAGTGTAAATTAATATGGTTCTGCGCTTCTTACTATTACCGATTACTGGCCCATTAATGGGGGTAACGTGGCTTGGGGAAAAAATTTTAGAACAGGCGAGTACTGAAATTGATGATAAAGAAAATCTCAGCAAGCAGCTTCTTGCACTGCAACTTGCTTTTGATATGGGAGAACTTTCTGAAGAAGAGTTTGAAATTCAGGAGGAAGCTCTTTTATTAGCGATTCTGGAAGCAGAAAAGCAGGAACGCGATGAGACACAGGAGTAAGACAGGAGGCAGAGGAGGAACTACACCCCCGAACGCGAGGCTTTTTTCATCGAATTTAATCTGTGATGTGTGGATGAGAGAAAATATAAGTATTGCGATTCCGAATATAATCAGCCATGACTGAAACCAAACCCACCCGTACCGCACGCAGGGGACGAATATTCCCTGAAATTCAGTGGAATGAAGAACAAAAAGCACTACATGAAGCCAAACGCGAGGCTTTTTACCAACGTTGTAAACCTATTTTTGAGCGAGTCAAATCAGAATTAATTGAAACTCACTACAACTGGTTTGTTGCAGTTGAACCGGATAGTGGAGAATATTTTGTTGATAAAGATTTAGAAGTAGTTTCATTACGGTGTCGCAAACAGCATCCAGGCAAAATACACTATGCTTTTCGGATTAATGAGTCTGGGGCTTGCGGCACGATATGACGATTTCCGGTTTTTTTGGTGATGAGGATGCACTACTTTTTGAAATTAATTTAGTAACATCAGATGGATTAGAATTACCTGTTGAGGCGATGTTTGATACAGGTTTTTCGTATTGGTTAGCGATTAATGAGCAAGATATAGATGCACTTGGTTGGGAGCGTTTACGAGAGCAAACAATGCGAACTGCACGGGGAGATGTAAAATTTGAAATCTATCTTGGTCAAGTATTATTTGATGGCCAAGGGGTTGACATACCTGTACATGTTGGCAAAGATTTAACAGAAGTTTTGCTCGGTCGTCAATGGTTAACAAATCGTCGGTTAGTCGTTGATATACATTCGGGTGAATTAACGTTGGGATAACTAAAGACAATAATAAATTAGACAAAAATTGAGGGAGTTTTCAAAATTTAAAACCGACAGTGTTCCACATTCTGGTGCATTCCAAAATATTTTTACATTTAATATTTGGAAATAAGGAATATATCAATATTCCCAAAGAAAAACCATTTTCTCACTAGGGGTTGTTGCCACAAACGGTAGATCAGGCTTACTATATGCACATCAACCAGGTTTGTTCATTGATGAATTATTCCAGATTGAGACGAACTTGATATTTATAATGTTCAATTTCTTCAGGAATTGGGGATTCTAGTTTAAAACCATGTTTTTGATACCAATGAATTAAATTAGGATTAGCATCAATATCCTTAAAAGTTAGACAACCATGAATTTTTTTAACCTTTTTGCTTTTTGCTAAATCAACAATATACTTTAATAGATAAGTTCCTAAACCTTTCCTACGATAGTCAGTTGGCTCATTCCAATGTGTTAGCTGGAATAACTTATCACTTAAACTTAAAAACTTTGATTCATTACTAATAATGATGTCTGACAAAACCATATCTTCTTGAGAATTGAAAGTGCAGTAGGCATGACCTATTCTAATTTTCCGTTTGCATCTGCTTAAGTGAAGTTGGATTGATTGATATTCCTGCTGTTCGTCGTAAAAATGATACACTTTTAAATAGTATTCTAGGCCTTCTTTGTCAAAGATTTGGTTTATTGTGCTAATAATACAGTTGTCTTGGATTTTGTAATTCATAACAATAGATAATTTGTGTGTAATAAGTCAGTAGCCTAACGCTGACTTATAATTTGAGAATGCCCACATTAACACATCTGCTAACGAGTTTTAGAAAATTATATTACGGCCTTCCCTAGTTCAACTGTTTATTTGGTGAGTGTTAGGTGCAAGAGATCAGTTTCTGTGATTCTTGTATTAATATTCCAATGTTAGGGTGTTGAATTTTGGTGTATTGTCCTCCAAATCAGTATTTACTTGCTGATGGGTAATGTCCTCTTCAGCAATTATTTGACCATTTAAAATAGCAAGACGCTGCTGAATCTGAGATTGGCGTGCTTCGAGTTTCTTTAGTTCCTGCTCTAAACGCTCTTTTTCAAGCATTATTTTGTAAGCATTTAAGTAAACTGTTGCTTGAGAACGTTGAGGTGGCATTGAGCTAAGTTTGGCTTGAATTTGTCCACGTTTTGGAGTGCGGTGCATAATAAATTTCTCTTTGGGTATGAAAGTATTTAGTCTAATTAGCTGTTAAAATAAACAGCCGGCTGCTGCTTGGATGCGTTCTAAAGGTTGAACTGAGCGAGGAAGCATTGGTAAGCGAACCATTGTCAAACCTGGAAAATCGCAATTAATGGTTGCTGTAGAAGTAAAGCGGTTGAGAACAAGGTAATTCTGGCTCACACCTATTTCTTGCATAGATTTGAATAGGCGTTGTTGTTCGGCAAGTACACTAGTCTGGTTAAGTGTAATCCCAATGAACTCTGCTTGTTGTGGGTCTTTTAGCACTTTTTGGGCTTTGACTACGCGCTGTCGCAAAGTTCGTAAACGCCCCATAAATTCTGTACGACCAAGGACATTCTGATACTTGATCCAGAGTTTGAAAATCCAAGCTAGCCAGTCTGCTAGTGCATTTGGCATTTCTAGAAAACGCAGAAGATGACCTGTAGGAGCAGTGTCTAAAATAATCAAGTCTTCTTCTTGTTGCTCTAGCAATTCCATTACTGTTAACAGGGAAAGCATTTCATCAATCCCTGGTAAAGCTTGACCGACAATTTTGCGCCAAGCAACAGGAGCATAAGCCATTTCAATAGTTTCGCTTGTTTGGGTTTCGCCACTCATCATTTCGGCCAGTTCCCACAGGTAGTCGGCTCTGAATCGATCGAGAATGCGATCGCTATCCACTTCCTGACCTCGAAGATTGGCAGTTATTTGATATGGTTCGTGTCCTAAACTCAAACCAAAGGCATCACCCAAGGAGTGAGCAGGATCGATGGAAACCATGCGGATTTTGCGATCGGGATGTTGTTGAGCCATAGCCCAACCAATGGCAGCTGCTACTGTGGTTTTGCCTACTCCACCCTTACCGCCAATTAGTAACAGGCGACGACCTTTGGTGAGAAAATCTCCAAAGCTAGGAGGAATTGTTTCCGGCCATTGAACTGGGAGTAGATCGATAGGAGATAGCGGTTCAAGCTGAGGAACATGGATTTGGTTGATCAGATGGCTGAGGGCTAGAATCCCTAAAGGCTCTTTATCTTGCTGTGGCACAATAAAAATCGGCTTTCCGTTAGCAAGATCCGTATACTGGCCGATTAGGGGTTGTTGTTCTTGGTAACGATCTGGGTCAGTTGCACTGGCAAGAACTTGGTTAACAAACAACCCTCCGCAAGGAACCTGCATGGTTTGTAAGGCTTCTAGGAATCGTTTTGACTCCAACCAACTCATTGGTTCGGCGATCGCAACCAACAAACAAGCTGTATGCTTAGGATCTTGAAGCAGACGGCGACCTTGGGAAAGTTCAGCTTTCAGGGTGTGCAAAAAGTCGTCAGCGCGATCGGGTGTGTAACTTCCAGCAAAGGTCTTGCTAATATACCGATGCTTTTCTTGAAACAGTTCCAGAGAGTGGAGGAAAGTGTCTAAAAAATCCATCAATCCAAACAAGTTGAGAGTGTGACCGCTAGGAGCCATATCTACTACTACTCGATCTACCTGCTGTTCGTTGAAAAGGCGTTGGATCTCTAACAAACCCATCAATTCGTCCAGTCCAGGCCAATTTAAATCCCAAACTGGAGACAAGTCTTCTCCTTCAACAAAACTACCCCGTTCCACTAGCAGTTCTAATACCTGACCATAACGTTCTTTAAACTTTTGTAGCAGAAGCTTTGCATCCAACGCCCTTACTAGTAGATTGGGTAGTTCTGCTATGGGACGAGGAATGTCATCAACGCTAACTTGTAAGACATCTCCAAGAGAGTGAGCTGGATCGGTTGAGATTAAAAGAATTTGCTCATTGCTAAATTTCTGCGCCCAACGATATGCAAAGGTGCAGGAGATTGTCGTTTTTCCGACTCCACCTTTGCCGCTAAACATAGCAAGGTGTAGGTTATCAAAAAGTTCCATCCCGTTTGTCATTTCCGGCGTTTTAGGATAAAGTTACTACATATTTTTGAAAATTACTTAAGTAATTTTGCTGAATAAATCTATTTAAAACCTTAATTTTTCACGGATAGGATTTACAAAACTTCTATCCTATAGGCTACCGTGTACACACAAGTTGGAAATAATTGACAAATCCGGGTTTTACCCCACCCTAACCCTCCCCGTATGTATTGGGGAGGGAACTATATTTCTTTTTTCCCCCCTTTACAAGGGGGGATTAAGGGGGGTAATTCGACTTTTGATTCTATAGGGCGGTGACAGGGAAAGCTTTACAAGAGAATGTGTAATTAATTTTGTTGAGTTACTTAAAAAGATTAGCAAAGGAACTATAACTGAGGTAAAGATTTAGCCAGAGGTGTCCAAAGGTAAGGAGATATAAATGGTTAACAGTTCTGAAAGCGATATAAATATTGGGTGTAATGTCCAAGGTATTTCTGAATACGACTTTTTTTCTGACAGTAATTTTGAGGACATTCATTATCGTCCGCTTAAAATAGACTCTCCCTACTTAGGACTAAAAACTTTTGAAATTAAAGATAAAGATAAATTTTTTGGTCGGGAAAAGTGGATTGCTAATCTGGGCGATCGCTTAAACCAAAATAATGTTCTCTTGCTTTTAGGAGCATCAGACAATGGCAAATCATCATTGATTCGGGCAGGTTTAATTCCTTATTTAGGAAATAATAACAATTCATTAATTAATATAAGTTTTCACCCAGATGAGAATCCTTTTAAATCTCTTTATCAGTGTCTTGCTTTTACTTATGGAAAAAAATCGCCACTAGCGGATATTGCTAGAGAAATAAGAGAAAATACTCTAATTAAAATTGTTACATTACTCAAACAAGATTATCAGTGCGTTCTGATTTTTATTGACCAATTTGAAGAACTTTTTACGAAAACTCAAAAGCCAGAACGGGATAAATTTGTTGATAGTCTCTTTCAATTGTTCCAGCAGCAGGATAGCTCTGTCAAAATTATTTTAACAATGCGGTCTGATTTTTTGGATAGATTTAGTGAGTATCCCCAACTTGCAAAGATTCACGATCGCTATAGTTGTATACTCACTAGAATGAGCGATCGCGAATTAAAGTTAGCGATCGCTGAACCTGCTGCTAGAATTGGCGTTACCTTTGAACAAGGACTAGTTGAGCAAATTATTCATGATTTTCACCAACAAAATGATTATTTACCACTTCTGGCATACACCCTGAATGTATTGTGGGAAAGAGAAGATATTGCAAACGGGGTTCTGAAGATAAAGACTTATCAAGAATTAAAAGAGCAAACGTTTGGTTATTTCAGCCAACAAGCTAATCGATTTATTAATGCTAATGTTGGATGGCACGATCGCCATTCGAGAGAAAAGGAAGAAGAGATTCAAAAGTTAAACCTTGCACTGACTGAATTAAAACTGCGCGAGCAATCCGCCAGGGTTTTGAATTTACTTCCCGTCCAACCGCTAGAGGGTTTGCTGCTGGCAATTCAAACAATGGGTGAGAATCTAGAGAAATACCCAAACCAGCTTCTAGCTTCTGTTTTGGGAAGCTTAAAGGAAGCAATGAACACACCCACAGAGGCAAATAACTTGCGCGGACACGAGCAAGAGGTGAATTGCGTAGCTTTTAGTCCTGATGGCAAGTTTATTGCCAGTGGCAGTAGTGATTCTACTGTATGCTTATGGAATATCATTAGCAATCCCACTGCCGAATTTTTGTTGGGACACGAGCAAGAGGTTAATTGTCTAGCCTTTAGTCCTGATAGCAAATTTATTGTTAGTGGCAGTATTGACGGAATTTTGTGTTTATGGGATCTACAAGGTAATCTCATTATTCAACCCTGGCAGGGACATGAGGAAGGAGTTATTTCCGTCACCTTTAACCCAAATGGCGATTCTATTGTCAGTGTTGGTTTTGACGGAACGGTGTGTTTGTGGGATTTACAAGGTAATGCCATTACTCAACCTTGGTGCGGACACAAGGAAGGAGTTATTTCCGTCACCTTTAACCCAAATGGCGATGGCTGCGCCAACCCCTCCGGGGTACGCATGATCGGTGTTGGTTTTGACGGAACGGTTTGTTTGTGGGATTTACAAGGTAACGCCATTACTCAACCCTGGCACAAACATGAGGCAAAAATTATTTGCGCCGCCTTTAGCCCCGATCGCAAGTTTATTATTAGTGGCAGTAGTGATTCTACAGTACGGTTATGGGATATTCAAGGTAATCCCATCGGTCAACCTTGGCGCGGACATGAAGGAAGTGTAAATTCTGTAGCGTTTAGCCCTGATGGCAAGTTTATTGTTAGTGGTAGTTGCGATCGCACAATACGTTTGTGGAATATTAATGGCAACTCCATGACTCAACCTTTGCGCGGACATGAAGGACAGGTTAATTCCCTAGCCTTTAGTCCCGATGGCAAGCTGATTATCAGTGGTGGCGATAAAACTGTGCGTTTGTGGGAGCTAGATCAAATATTACAAGATCGAGTTATCGGGCGATCGCAGCGCAAATATGAGAATTGGATCAATTCTGTCGCCTTTAGCCCAGATGGCAAGTTTATTATCAGCGCCAGCAATGATTCTACTGTGCGGTTGTGGGATATTGACGGCAATCCTGTTGGTGAACCTTGGCGCGGACATGAAAAAGAAGTGAATTCTGTCGCCTTTAGCCCAGATGGCAAGTTTATTATCAGTGCCAGCAATGATACTACAGTGCGCTTGTGGGATATGAACGGCAATCCTATTGGTAAACCTTGGCGCGGACATGAAAAAGAAGTCAATTCTGTCGCCTTTAGCCCAGATGGCAAGTTTATTATCAGTGCCAGCAATGATACTACAGTGCGCTTGTGGGATATGAACGGCAATCCTATCGGTCAACCTTGGCGCGGACATGAAAAAGAAGTGAATTCTGTAGCCTTTAGCTCTGATGGCAAGTTTATTATCAGTGCCAGCAATGATACTACAGTGCGCTTGTGGGATATGAACGGCAATCCTATCGGTCAACCTTGGCGCGGACATGAAAAAGAAGTGAATTCTGTAGCGTTTAGCTCTGATGGCAAGTTTATTATCAGCGCCAGTAATGATTTTACAGTACGCTTGTGGGATATTGACGGCAATCCTATCGGTCAGCCTTGGCGCGGACATGAAAAAGAAGTGAATTCTGTTGCCTTTAGCCCAGATGCCAAGTTTATTATCAGTGCCAGCAATGATTCTACAGTACGCTTGTGGGATATTGACGGCAATCCTATTGCTCAACCTTGGCGCGGGCATGAGTATTGGGTAAATTCCGCAGCTTTTAGCCCTGATGGTAAACTGATTGTCAGTGGTAGTCTTGATGGAACAGTGCGCTTGTGGCGCTGTGGGTGGCAAGAGTGGTTGCAAGTTTGCTGCAACAGGTTACATTATCATCCCGTCTTTCAAAATCCTGAAAATGGCAGTGATGTAGAAATTGCCCACCAAACTTGTCAAAAATATGTATGGAATCCACAATGCCCTAAACAGTTGAACAACCAAGGCGAGCAAAAAGAGAAAGCGTTTTCAGCAGCTTTGGAGGACTTTAAGCAAGCAGTTCAACTTAATTTTACATCGCATTGGAAACATCGCCTTGCTTGGCAATCAGTACCCACAGAGAACCAATAACTCGTCCTACTAGCACCGCAAGTTTAAAATATTGGGTTTCAAAAACTTACGGAAAGTAAAGTCCAATCATTAACAGAATTACTCAATCCAATAATTTAAGTTTGCCGTACTAGTAGGTTGGGTTGAGGAACAAAACCCAACATTTGCAGGACTAGAATTAAGTCATCTAAAGCTTGGATGAAAATAAACAGTTAGTAGCGCTGGCATAATTTCACGAGTTAAAATATCTGCGACTAAATCTGATTATTGCAAAAGTTGGATGGCTACAATAACCCTATCTTGCTACCAGTTCATAGATACTTGACCAGTATTTACCTGGTAATAATTTCCTTGTTGATAGGATTCTTGCTACTGGAGTTTGTCACCTAAAAAGCTTATGTTATTTACAGATAGATTTAACCAACTTGCAGCAATTATTTATAATGAACTAGGTGTACAAACAAAAGATATTACTCTTAATATACGGCTTCGGGAAGACCTCAAAATAGATGGTGATGATGTTGATGAACTATTTTCTAAAATCACTGAACAGTTTGGTATAGATTGGCAGGGGTTTGTTTTTTACCGATACTTCCATGAAGAACCACATTTATTTTCTTTACTTTTTGAGTGTTACTATCGCAAACGTTACGGCACACTCAATACAATTACCGTCAGCCATCTACTATCAGTTATTGAATGTGGAGTTTGGTTTGAACCATCCCAATCTGATATTTACATTTGAGTTCATGACATAATCTTAACTAGTTGATACTGATAAGTTTTCCTAATCATTACTATTATTAAATATTATTACGATTTTTGTCCTATATTAATATTTGCAGCCGTCCTTGCAGATATCTATATATTTGTTTAGCGGCGAATTCTATTCATCGGAATAATTAAACCCATGAGTCAAATAGTCTGGATAGCAAGACACGCTAACCGCCTCGACTTCGTAAACCCCGATTGGTTTCTTACCGCTGAACGACGCTACGATCCACCCTTGTCTAATGATGGTATGGTGCAGGCACAGCAGTTAGCTAAACGATTGAAAAAAGAAAATATTGGCCATATTTTCGCTTCTCCTTTTCTGCGAACCGTACAAACGGCAAATGCAGTTGCAGAAATGCTCGACTTGCCGATTAAACTCGAAACAGGCTTGAGTGAATGGCTAAATCCAGTTTGGATGACAGAAGAACCCGAAAGACTCTCAACTCCAGCATTAGCAAAATTATTCCCCAGAATTGACACCAGCTATACTTCGCGCATCGCCGCCAAATATCCTGAAACTCACGAAAAAGTGCGAGAACGTTCTGGGCAAACTGCCAGATGTTTAGCTACTGAGTTCTTTCCAGAGGATATCTTGCTAGTCGCACATGGGGCATCTGTGTTGGGGGGAGCAATGGGGCTAGTGGGGGAAATTGCCAAAACAGAAGTTAAAGCTTCTTTATGTTCGTTGGTAAAAGTGGTACGCGAAGATCCAGAATGGTTATTGGAACTAAAGGGAGATACTTCCCATTTAACCCACATAGAAGAAGTGATTCGATTTGCCTAAACCTCTGATAGATATTTGTGTTCATAGCTTCTGGTAGGTTGGGTATATCCCACAAATAAAGTAATTAATCCCCGAATAAGTTCTATGACTTTATTACTAGCAGGAGACATCGGCGGTACGAAAACTATTCTGCAATTGGTTGAAAAATCAGACTCACCAGCTTTACATACTATTTATCAGGAAAGTTACCACAGTGCCGATTTTCCTGATTTAGTACCGATAGTGCAGGAGTTTTTGGTCAAAGCTAATACACCTACACCAGAAAAGGCTTGTTTTGCGATCGCCGGCCCCATTGTCAAAAATACTGCTAAACTGACCAATTTAGCTTGGTTCCTGGATACCGAACGTCTACAAGAAGAATTGGGTATCCCGCATATTTCTTTGATTAATGACTTCGCCGCCGTTGGCTATGGCATTTCAGGTTTACAAAAAGAAGACTTGCTGACATTGCAAGTTGGCAAACCTCAACCCGAAACCCCCATTGGAATTATTGGTGCTGGTACTGGCTTAGGGCAAGGATTTTTAATTAAGCAGGGGAACCACTATCAAGTTTTTTCTTCAGAAGGTGGACACGCTGACTTTGCTCCTCGGAACGAGATCGAGTTTCAACTGTTGAAATACCTGCTAGGTAAACATGATATCCAGCGCGTTTCTGTGGAACGCGTGGTTTCTGGAATGGGAATTGTGGCAATTTACCAATTTCTGCGCGATCGCAAATTTGCCACAGAATCACCGGATATTGCCCAAATCGTTAGAACTTGGGAACAAGAAGCCGGACAAGAAGAGAAAAGTGTCGATCCTGGTGCTGTCATTGGTACAGCTGCACTAGAAAAACGCGATCGCCTCTCGGAACAAACTTTGCAATTATTTGTAGAAGCTTACGGTGCAGAAGCCGGTAATCTCGCCCTGAAACTTCTACCTTACGGTGGCTTATACATCGCTGGTGGAATTGCGCCCAAAATTCTGCCTTTAATTCAAAACAGCGGTTTCTTATTAAATTTCACCCAAAAAGGCAGGATGCGCCGCCTCCTCGAAGAGATCCCGGTGTATATTATCCTCAACTCGCAAGTCGGCCTAATTGGTGCTGCTTTATGTGCTGCTAGGTTATAACAGCTGGCATCATCAGTGAGATCGCTATCTCAAAGGGCAAAAAATATGACAGTTAAAAGTCTGTTGCCACTAATAGCCGCCACCATTGTTTGTGGTGGCTCTGTTCTTGTGGAAGCGCGTCAACCCAAATCTCCGGTAGCTGTTGTCAAACCAAAGGTTTCTCAACCCGTGCAGCCACAATGGAAGTTATACACTGCTCCAGATGGACGTTTTACAATTTTGATGCCGGGAAACCCCAATAGAAATACCGAATCCCAAAAAACTTACATGGGGGAAATTACCTTAGAAATATTTATTGCTCAACCACCAAAACAGCAAGTAGCATACATAGTTGCTTACAATGATTTTCCTTATAGTTACGGTGAAATGGCCGATCCTCAAGCTGTACTTAATAATGCACGGGATATGGCTTTAAAGACTACGAAAAGTAATTTAATTAGTCAACGAAACATTCGCAGTTACAATAATCATCCCGGCAAAGAAATTCAGTACATCAATTCTGGAGGGAAAATTACTATAAGTAGAATGTATGTTGCCGAAGGAAGACTATATCAAGTAATGGCAATCACTACCAAAAAACAGCAGAAGACATTAGCTAAAACTATTAATGGCTATTTAAATTCTTTCAATGTGGTTTTAAAAAAGTGAAATAACTAACAACTTCTACTATATTAGCCTTGTAATTAATTGCAGGGCTAATATAACGTGAGTTCGACGAGTGCTATTTTGACCTCTCCCTCAGCCCCTCTCCTACGTTCGCGCAGCGTCTCAAAGAGTGCATAGCAATTGTGAAGTAACGGCTGCTACCAAGCAGGAAATTGAAGCCACCTTATTATTACCTTAGCAGGACTTACGCACTGAAAACTTGAAAGCTTGATCCCCCCTAGCTCCCCTTAAAAAGGAGGGAATCTTAAAAGCCCCCTTTTTAAGGGGGTTGGGGGATCTCTTCTGCGTAAGTCCTACTTAGAAGGAAGTTGAGGATAGCGAATGGGAATAGTTTTGTTGATTAATCCTTTATGGCTATTTTCAGTTAATTGAACCACAGATTTTCGGAGGGAACATACCGTGCCCTTATTTGAAAAGTTTTTCTACGTTTTATGTCGTAGTTAATCAATTCATTTAGTAAATCAAATATATCTGCTCATAGTATAAGAATAGAACCTAGTAATTTTAACCGTTTAATGGTTCTCTGCTACTTTTTCTTTAACCTATCCGGTTGTCTCGTTCCCTTAAGACTACGGTTTTTTCAAATAGCTTTGCCCTTAAAGCCCTAATCGCAGGTCTTATTATGAATTTAATCAATGACTTTTGCTTGGCAGTTGGGATACTCAAAGGTGTACAAGTACTCGTTGTAGACAACGATCGCGATAGTAGGGATTTGTATGCTTTTTTACTCGAAGACCTCAGCGCAAATGTGATTACCGCTGGTTCCATAGAAGAGGCTTTAGAAACCCTGAGTTGGTTCACACCCAACATTATTGTCAGTGAAATTAGGTTTTTAGGTGAAAGTATTTATACATTGCTAAATAGATTGGATGCTATAGAGCTAGACAATGGTAAGCATATCCCAATCATTGTGACTTCAACATCTACCACAGGTACTTGCGATCAAATTCCAGATGTAGAGTTTGAAGAATATTTACTTAAGCCATTCGACCTTGACGAGTTTGTTTCTATGATTGTGAATCAAGTACAGGAAAAAGCGACGGAAAATTTTTGCACCGAGCTACTAGTTGCAAACTAGTAGGTAAGTTTAAGAGGTTGTTTGAAAAGTGGTTGGCTGTGATTTTAGGCACTAACCGATCCCCCCTAGCCCCCCTTTTTAAGGCTACCGTGTATACACAAGTCGAATTACCCCCCTTAGTCCCCCCTTGTAAAGGGGGGAAACAAGAAAAATCCGGTTCCCTCCCCTTTACAAGGGGAGGGTTAGGGTGGGGTAATTCGAGAACTGGTAGTAATTCGATAACTTGTGTGTACACCGTAGCTTTTTAAGGGGGGAACCGGAATCAAAGTCCCCCTTTTTAAGGGGGATTTAGGGGGATCTAGAACGTTTTGTTACCGAGAAGAAAACTTTTCAAACATCCTCTAAGCTCGACTTTATCCATTTTTAATTCAATCAAGCAGCGTAAACAG